>NZ_JBFKZO010000018.1:0-75802 GCF_040929965.1 Blautia sp. 1033sp1_1033st1_G9_1033SCRN_220408
GTATCAGATGCTGCTCTTTTAAGTCGAATTGCTAAGAAAGTCATCATTGTTCATCGTAGAGATACATTACGTGCAACGAAAATCTACCATGACCAGCTGATGAAAACTGAAAATATAGAGTTTCGATGGAATAATACAGTAAATGAACTGATTTATGGAGAACGATTGACTGGTGTGCGGTTGAAAGATACAGTTACAGGAGAAGAAAACATTATAGAATGTGACGGCCTGTTTGTGAGTATAGGAAGAAAACCGACAACAGATTTTTTAGATAATCAGATAGAACTGGATAATAAAGGATATATTGTGGCAGGTGAAAACACTGAAACGAGTATTCCGGGTGTTTATGCTGTAGGAGATGTCAGAACAAAGTTACTTCGTCAGATAGTAACAGCAGTGGCAGATGGTGCTATGTCAGTACATATGGCAGAAGAGTATATGGAGAAATAATAATCAGAATTTGAATAGTGAACTTTTTATACTGAAATATGTACGATTTCAATAATGACATGAACTTATGGGAACGTATTGCGGATACTTTGTGAACTTTATCCTGATACAATGATTATGCTGATGAAAGAAGGCATAGATAACTGAATACAAGAAAGAGACGAAAGCCTCAGTAGTTAAGAAAAAAACTACTGGGGCTTTTTTTCGTGTCTGAATTTCTCGGCCAATAACTGCGGGGATGTCCCGGCAGGATAAAGGTGGAGCAGGCATGATCCTAAACAGAGGTCCGCCTTCTGAATTTGAAACGAGCAACAAGATTTCAAATTCAGGAGGAACGGATATGTATATTGAACACCCATATTTTTATGAAGGAAAGTACTACGCAAATATTGATGGAGAAATGATCGAGATTACAAAAGAAGTTGCGTATGCGATGAATAATTTTTACAGAAGCAGCAAGGCAAAAAAAGTTGAGATTAAGAACGAACTGGGTGAGGTTGTGGATAAGATGCTGAGAGAAGTACCTTACAGCGGTCAGTCCATTGATGGAGAAGGATTCATGATTGAGGATTTTCCAGATCTGAACTGTGATGTGGAGCACTGTGTACTGACAAAAATGGAACAGCAGAATATTCACAAAGTGATCAATCAGCTGAACTCAGAGGAACGCATGATTATTTATGGCATTTTCTTTGAAAATAAGACACAGACACAGATGGCGGAGATTATGGAGATTTCCAGACAGATGCTGTCATACAAGCTGAAATCCACTCTTAATAAGATGCGTGAAATGTATATGAATAAATTTTTTAAAAAAATTTTTTAAAATCTTTTGCATCTGCCAAAGTCATTTGACTTTAGTAATTAGAGGAAGTTAAAGGACTTCCTAAAATGAACCATGATAACTGAATATCCAATAATAACTGACGTGACATTTCATGCAGAGAGCACGAGGAAGATGCCGCTATAGGATTATAAGGACGTAAGAAACTATTTAGAGTTAATAATGCTGCGAAAAAGCACTGACCAAAGCCAGTCGGCAGGCTGGTGATGCGATGACATGTGTGAGATGCGATACACTTGCAGACCCTGAGAAGTCTGTAACTGGTAAACCTATGAACTGCTGGAGCCTGGAAACGAGAGTTTTGGGGTTGTGGTCCGGAGTGTAGCATCCGGACAGGTTATTATTCCCTTCCTGCAGATGCAGGAGTAACGATTCGGGGTATCGAGGATAAATAGAATCGAGCGAGCACTGTTTAATAATCAAATTGGCTATAGAGGTTATGCGGCAGAGTTTTCCGTCTTGGAAGGGAACTCTGCCGTATTCCTGTGGAGCCAATATAGCGCTATGAATGCTTTACAAATTAAAAAGATTGGAGAGAGATGACAAGTGACGATTCGAAGAGGAGATATCTTATGGGTGATCTCGGTATGTTCCCGACAACTTCGGTTCAGGGTGGAGTAAGACCGGTGATCGTAGTAAGTAACAACAAAGCTAATACATACAGTTCAGTCATTACGGTAGTTCCGCTGACGTCAAGAATATATAAGAAGCGGTATTTACCAACACATGTATTTATCAGTAAATACGATATGACAGGGATCCGAAAAGGAAGCCTTGCATTGGCTGAACAGGTTATGAGCATTTCTACAAAATGTATTATTGAGAAATGCGGAAGAGTAAATAAGTGGAGCCTGGATCGGGTACTGAAAGCAGTACGGATCCAGATGGGAATGGAAGGAGAAGGGCATGACAGCAGAGGAATATAGAAATTATCTGGATCAGGATTTCAGTGATGTAGATATCAATGAAATGACGGATCTACGGATGATAAAAGCAGATGGAAATAAGCCGCTTCAGGAACGGAGAGATATTTTTCTGAATAAAGTAGGAAATCCTTATCTGGTCCGGATCGGTAATATGAAAGTAAAAGTCAGATTTGCCAATAACGGTATATCTATGGAGCAGGCATTCGAGAATATGCTTCTGAGTGTCTGAAAAAGTACTGGCAAGATGGAGGGGACTGTGTTAGAATGTCGGTAAGGACAAATTATGCAGCCCCTTTTATTACATGGATTTTCTGACGTAATAAAAGGAGGTAAGATATGTATCAGAATATCAATAAAATCTATCATGCCGCCATCTATGTCAGATTATCTAAAGAAGATGGCGATATTTCCAGTTCAGCAAAACTGGAAAGTAACAGCATTTCTAACCAGAAAGCTTTGATTCTGGATTTCCTGAAAGACAAAAAAGATATTGAAGTTGTTTCAGTCCGAGTTGATGATGGTTACTCAGGCTCTAATTTTGAGCACCCAGCATTCCAGGCAATGCTGGAGGATATCCGGCGTGGGATTGTAGACTGTGTAGTGGTTAAAGACTTATCACGATTTGGAAGGGAATATATTGATTCCGGGAAGTATATCGAGAGATTATTCCCGGCTCTTGGCGTGCGCTTCATTGCCATAAATGACAATTATGACAGTCTCAAGGGAAAGAATCAGGCAGACGAAATCATTATCCCATTTAAGAACTTAATCAATGATGCTTATTGTCGTGACATTTCTATTAAGATCAGGAGTAATCTTGAGATTAAGAGGAAAAAAGGCGAGTGCGTGACTCCGTTTGTAGCATTTGGATACAGGAAGACAAAGACAGATAAGCATAAATTAGAGATTGACCCATCTGCAGGCAGCGTAGTACAGGATATTTTTAAGATGAAGCTGCGGGGAATGAGTCAGGATGCGATCGCTAATCGTTTAAATGAACTGGGTATTCTTTCTCCATTTGAATATAAGATCAGCAGCGGCAGTCATTATGAAACTGGCTTCCGGCAGAAAGAACAGGCGCTTTGGAGTTCCGTTACAGTCCGTAGGATACTGGAAAACGAGGTTTATATCGGAAATCTTGTGCAGGGAAAAAGGACAACACCGAACCATAAAGTGAAGCAGACTTATGTGAAACCGGAAGATGACTGGATCCGGATTGAGAAAAATCATGAGCCACTGGTGAGTGACCGTGATTTGGAAATTGTTCAGAGACTTCTGGGCATGGATACACGTACTTCACCTGACCAAAAGCAGGTATATCTGTTATCCGGCATTGCTGCTATGTGCCAACTGTGGGCATTCTTTACTAAAAGAAACGGAGCATCTGCTAAAATGCTCAGATGCTCGAACCAATGGAGATCCTGTGTGTCGAAGTCTGGTGATCCGACGGGAACCGCTGGAGGAGAATATCCTTGGGCTTGTTCATCAGTATGCAGCGTCAATGTTGGAAAAAGAAAAGAAAGTATCTTCCAACAGGCAATGCGACTACAAAGAGATCAAGACCGCAGAATTGCAAAAACAGAGCCGACAGTTGACCTCGGAAAAGATGAAACTCTATGATGATTACAAAGATGGTCGTATAGATCGTGATTCGTATAAGCAGAGAGCTGGAAAGATAAGTGTACAGCTAGAGGAAATAAAACGAAAGATAGAAGATGCGGAGAATAGTAAAAAGTTTCTTGAACAAAATGAACTTTCTGATAAAATAAAGCTAAAAGATTTCTTGGGAATTCAGAAGTTCGATACAGAGAAGCTGCGTGAGATTATCAAGGTGATCCATGTTCATAGTCAGGATGAAATTGAAATCGAATGGAATTTTGACGATATTTTTTCGGAACAGAGGTAACTTGAGCAGGACAAGAATGACTTATCAGAAGATAATAAAGGTGCTGGGACTACCTGATGGGAGCGTCGGATAGTTTTCGGCAGAAAAAAATAAAATTTTTTTTGTCCTATACTTGACACATCCACATGTATGCAGGCATACATATTGTTCCAATATGGCGAAAGCTGGAATGAATCCGAAAGCACTCCAATATTTAATGGGACATTCTGATATAGGGGTTACGTTAAATGTATATACGCATCTGGGATTAATTGATGCAAAAGAAGAGATGAATAGGATTGCAAAACTGGCATAGTATGATAAAATAATAGAAAAAAGAATTAAAAATAATCTGATTATAAGGTTCTTAGAAGGCCTGTTTTCCAGGCTGATTATTACTAAGAAGTTACTAAATTTGGATAAGAAAATATACGAATTTATGCTGGGATATACAGGAAAATGACAGGATTGAAGATTATCGGAAAATGCTTGCGAACAGCGTAAATACAGCATTTCAAGGAGTTTTAAGCAATGATAAGTGTGTTATTTGTCTGCCACGGCAATATCTGCCGTTCGCCTATGGCAGAATTTATTTTGAAGGATATGGTTCAGCAGAAGGGTATCGCAGATCTGTTCTTGATTCGGTCTGCGGCTACCAGCACAGAGGAAATCTGGAACGGGATTGGCAATTCGGTATATCCGCCAGCACGGGAGATATTGCGGAAACATGGGATTTCCTGTGAGGGGAAGAGAGCAGTGCAGGTAACAAAAAAAGATTATGGAAAATATGATTATATTTTGGGAATGGATCAGAGAAATATACGGAATATGCTGAGAATTTTTGGGGGAGATCCAGAGGGGAAGATAAGACTGTTGCTTGAAATGACAGGGAGAAGCGGAGATATTGCGGATCCCTGGTATACAGGGGATTTCCAACTTACATATTTGGATATAGAGGAGGGTTGCAAAGGATTTTTGCAGTATCTGAAGGAAAATGGAAAGATAAATGGGTGAAATTTGCTGGATTTTCTCGTTTTTTTCTTCTTTACAAGTGGGGCGAGATTGGCTATACTGATTTCACAGCAACTCAATGGGGAGCAGATGCTCCCTTTCTTTTTATAACCGTTTGGGAAAACGGCTTTATCATTGGACATATCGTCCAATTATCTCTTAAAGTATTAGAAATCAAACCGCTATTAGTGTATGAAAGGAACCATATATATGAATAAAAACTATGAAGAGTTTATAGGTGAATTGCGCCTTTTTTTACTTAATGAAACTGGATATACAGAGGATAAGATTTATTTCCGAAAAAAGGGAGAGAAGATGGCGGAAAATGGAGACAGGCTATTTTTGGTGTGTGCAGAAGAAGATGGTATGAAAGAAATATGTGGGGTACATGTGCAAGAATTGTTTGAAGACTATGAACGGGGAAAAGAATTGAATGAACTGGGAACGATGATATTAACAGAGTTAAAAAAAGTAAATCATGCTGAATTTTTTGACAAAACTAAGAATCTTACTGATTATGAAATGATTAAAAAGGATTTATTTATTAGGCTTTTAAATCTGAATCGAAATAAGGATGAATTGGTACATGCTGTATACAGGTGTATTGGTGATATTGCTGTTGTTCTTTATATGAGAATTTCAGAATCTGCAGATGGGATCACCAGTATGAAGATACGGAAGGAGTATCTTGAGGAATGGGGGATTTCCAGGGAAAAGATTCTTGAGGAAGCATTGATAAATACGATGAAAATGACACCCCCAAGGATTTACTGTTGGGAAAAGCTTATTTTTGACCCTGAATATGATGGTGAGGATTTTATGGGTAAAGAGAATAGTGATGTAGAAATTTCCAGAAAATCATTGGGGATTTGCTTAAGTACAACAAAGCGTACTAACGGGGCGACAGCAATTTTTATGCCAGGTGTTGCAAAACGTATGGCAGAATTGCTGGGACAGGATCTGTATCTGGCATTTACCAGTGTACATGAAGTAATGGTACATGATGCAAGACAGGTTTACCCGGAAGAATTAGAGGATGTGGTCAGTGAAACAGTGAAGGAAACAACACCGGAGGAGGATTTTCTTTCAATAAGAATATATAGATATTGCAGGTCAACAGATAGCATTATCTGCGTTTCAGAGGATGAGGATTAGATAAAAGAGTGCCGCTATGGGTCCACATTGGGTGGAGGCGTGGACTCATAAGGACACTCATCTAATTTACTTATAACGCTGTATCAGGATTCATTAACAGGAATGTAAAGTATCAACCAAGAATAGCAGCGTCATTGGAAAATTCTTCGCCACTGGCCTGTTCAAATTTGTCCAACAGATTCTTCACAGTCAGTTTTTTCTTCTCTTCACCCTGGATGTCCAGGATTACTTTTCCGTCCATAAGCATGATCAGACGATTACCATGGGCAATCGCGTCTTTCATATTGTGGGTGATCATTAGAGTTGTAAGATGGTCACGGTTTACGATCATGTCTGTGATTTCAAGGACTTTTGAGGCTGTTTTGGGATCGAGAGCAGCTGTATGCTCATCCAGAAGAAGCAGCTTTGGCTTTTTCAGGGTGGCCATTAAAAGGGTCAGAGCCTGGCGCTGTCCACCGGAAAGCAGGCCAACTTTGGAGGTGAGTCTGTTTTCAAGACCTAGGCCAAGAACTTTAAGAAGTTCCTTGTATTCTTCACGTTCCTGCTGGGTGATACCTTTGCGAAGTCCGCGTTTGGTACCTCTTCGTCTGGCAAGTGCAAGATTTTCTTCGATTCCCATTGTGGCAGCAGTACCTGTCATCGGATCCTGAAATACACGGCCAAGATAAGCGGCGCGTTTATGCTCGGAAAGCTTTGTTACATCAGTGCCGTCAATAACGATCTGTCCCTCGTCAACTGGCCATACACCAGCAACTGCATTTAGAAGGGTAGATTTTCCTGCTCCATTTCCACCGATTACAGTAACAAAATCTCCTTCATTTAATTTCAGGGAAAGTCCGTTTAAAGCGATTTTTTCATTGATGGTACCAGGATTGAATGTTTTATAAATATTTTTAACTTCAAGCATTGTGATTTCCTCCATGTTTTGCTGCTTTTGTAAATTTTCCTTTCCAGTATGGGATCGCCAGGAAAATAGCAACGACAAAAGCGGACAGCAGTTTCAGCAGGTCTGTATCAATACCCATCCAGATTACTGTCTGCAGCACCAGGTAATATAAAATAGAACCAAATGCCACGCTTAAAAGCTTCAGTGCAAAGTTACGAAAAATACGGCTGAAAATGGCTTCGCCGATAATAACAGCTGCAAGACCGATAACGATGGCACCACGTCCCATATTTACATCTGCAAATCCCTGATACTGAGCAAGAAGGGCACTGGAAAGTGCAACCAGTCCGTTTGAAATCATCAGTCCAAGTACCTTGCAGAAATTAGTATTGATTCCCTGTGCCCGGGACATATTGGCATTGCAGCCGGTAGCGCGAAGAGAGCATCCAAGCTCAGTTCCGAAAAACCAGTACAATACAGCGATCACAACGATAATAAAAAGGGCAACGATCAGAATTGTATTCTGGGTGATAGGAACATTTTTGATCCGGCGAAGGGAAACAAGAATGTTATATTTGTCAACATTGATTGCCTGATTGGCTTTTCCCATGATCTTTAAGTTGACAGAATAAAGGGAAAGCTGTGTAAGGATTCCAGCAAGGATTGCAGGAATACCCATAAATGTATGGAAAACACCTGTAAGCAAACCGGCTGCCATACCTGCAAGAGTGGCAACAAGAAGGGAAATCCATACGTTGTGGCCGTTCAGCATCATCATAATACATACGGCTCCTCCGGTACACATGGTACCGTCTACAGTCAGGTCGGCAATGTCAAGTACCCGAAAGGTAAGATAAACGCCAATTGCCATGATTCCCCAGATCAGTCCCTGGGCAGCAGCTCCGGGGAGAGCCTGGATTAAGTTCATAATTTGCATGATTGTATTCCTCCTGTTAATACAGCGAAAAGCGAGAGAGGTATTTCCCTTTCCCGCTGTCCGCTGATAGTGCATGAAATTAATATTATTCTTGAATTTAAGTTATTTTCTGATCATTCTTCAATTGCTTTGTAATCATTCGGAATTTCAATGCCAAGGTCTTTACAGATGGTTGGATTGTATTCTTTTGTAAAGTTTGGTGCATATTCGATTGGCATAGTAGAAATGTCTTCACCGTCCTTCAGGATACGAACCGCCATTTCGCCAGTAGCTTTTCCAAGATCATAGTAGCTGATAGAAAGAGTAGCAACACCACATCCCTGGCAGATACCTTCTTCACCTGCGATTACAGGAACCTTTTCTGCACTGCAGATATTGTTGATGATCTCTGTATTAGAAGCTACGGTGTTATCTGTTGGAACATAGATCACATCACTGTCAGATGCGGCAGATGTAGCAACAGAAGCAAGGTCGTTGGAATCAGAGAATGCATAATCAGAGCATGTATAACCAAGATCTTCAAGGGCTGCTTTTACTGTATCAACCTGATACTGGGAGTTTGCTTCTGCAGAACAGTACAGCAGTCCTACAGTTTTTGCATCCGGGAAAAGTTCATTCAGCATAGCTGCCTGCTGATCCAGCGGAGCAAGATCAGACGTACCGGAAATATTTCCACCTACTGTACCGTCAAAATCATCAATTTCAAGAGCAACGCCGTAATCTGTAACAGCGGTTCCAAGAATCGGGATATCAGTAGTGCCTGCTGCGGCAGCCTGCAGGGAAGCAGTTGCATTGGCAAGGATCAGGTCTACATTGTCTGATACAAGACCATTGATAATCGTAGAACAAGTGTTGGAATCACCCTGTGCATTTTTTTCTTCAAAAGTTACAGCATCACCAAGAGCGTCTGTAAGGGCATCCTTAAATCCTTGTGTTGCTGCATCTAATGCTTCGTGCTGAACAAGCTGGCAAATACCTACGGTGTATGTTTTGTCACTTTCTTCTGCGTTGACAGCGGTAACACTGCCTATGGTTCCGATTGACATTAAACTGGCCAGTGACACGGCTAAAACCTGTTTTTTCATAACTTTGTATCCTCCTCGAATTGTATTTAAACTACATTCTCCTATTTGAAAATGTACTGGTTTTGATACTGCATTTGCATTTTCAGAAATTAAGTAACTATTCAGTAGGAATTATCCGTGAGGGTACTGAATTGTTACGAAATTGATATAAGGAGAGTGTTTATTTATAATGTAGCAGTATAACGCTTTAAAGTTGCAAAGTCAAGGCGGGAAATAAAAAAATGTATATGGGAGAATAAAAAATCACATATGCAAGAAATAAGGATTATACATGAATTTTCCATTTCAACGGACATGTGGCCTGATGGCAATTTCTGCATATTTTATAGAGAGAAGATAAAAGGACAGAAAAGAAATGGCTTATTCGATTATGTTGGACGCCGGTCATGGGGGTTGTAGATAACGCAAGTAATGAAAACAACGAAAATACAAGGAGAAAGGCAACTGTTGTACCTATTAAAATAAAATATGTGTGAGAGGACAAGCCTTTCAATAATGTAGACGTTCAGAAATGAGCGTCTATTTTTATACCCAAAATGAAAGGAGCATTAAATTTATGAAAAAGACATGGAAACGATTGTGTACGGGCTTCTTAGCTCTTGCAACTGTCGTTACTGCTTTACCGACTACACCCGTTCATGCAGAAAGCAAGCAATACTGGACGGAAAGTGCAGAACGTGTCGGTATCATTGAAAAAGTAATGAATGACGGTTCTATTGGTTCGACATTCAATGAGGGCTATATGAAAGTCGAGGGCGAAACTGCCTATTGTATTGACATCAATACAGATTTTAAGAACGGCTATAAGACCAGAGCTGACGCAAGCTCACGCATGAGTGTCGACCAGATTTCAGATGTGGCGTTATCCTTAGAGTATGTCAAACAGTATGGCGAAGCTCACAAGGAACTAAACTACAAGCAAATCTATCTGTTGGAACAATGTGTAGTCTGGCAGAGATTGAGCGTACATCTTGGCTGGCAATGTGATAACGTGCGAGCTTCTTATGATGAAATCCCAAAGGCTACGCAGGACGAAGTTTTCTCTGGTGCAAGAGCCTTTGTCAAAGAGAATAGAGGACGCTATGAATGTGGCGGTTATATCTACTCTGGCGAGGGGCAGGAATTGGGACAATTCTGGGCGAAGCTGAATGTTGGAAATGCAAAACTACAAAAGACTTCCAGTAATACCAGCATTACAAACGGTAACGGGAATTACTCTATTTCTGGTGCAACCTATGGTGTCTTTGCTGATAAGGACTGCACGAAACAGCTTGCCACCCTTATGACTGATGAAAACGGAAATACAGATATTGTAGAGGTAAAGGCTGGCACAGTCTATATCAAGGAATTATCCGCACCAGCAGGATATAAAGTGGATAAAACAATCTATCCATTAACAATCAAAGCTGGCGAAACAGTGACCTTGAAAGTATCAGATACACCAAAAGTAACAGACACTTTGATTGAGCTTTTCAAGATTGATATGGAAACACAGAAAGACAATCCGCAAGGGAACGCTTCTTTAGCAGGTGCGGAATTTACATGGAAGTATTATGCTGGCTTCTATAACAAAAACAATCTCCCTGCCGAAGCTACAAGAACATGGATTACAAAGACAATCGCTGAAACAGACAGCGACGGGACAACTCATTACATCACAAAATTAGCGGACGTATACAAGGTATCTGGCGACAACTTCTATATGCAGGACGGTAAAGCCGTTCTTCCTTTAGGAACACTAACTGTTGAAGAAACAAAAGCTCCAAACGGCTACTTGCTTGACGGTGCATATATGCAGGCTGGCGATAAGTCCGAACAGATTAAGGGCTTATATGTAACACAGATTACCGAGGACGGCGACCTTGCCGTATTGACTGGAAGTAACCAGTTTTCTGTATCAGACAAGGTTATCCGTGGCGGTGTGAAAATTCAGAAACGAGATTTAGAAACGGGCGATACAAAGCCACAAGGAAGTGGCACCTTAAAAGATACTGCCTTTGACATCATTTCCTTAAATGATAATTCTGTATTGGTTGAGGGCAAGCTCTATAAGAAAAATGAAGTGGTAAAGACAATTCGTACAGATATTGAGGGTATCGCTTCTACTTCTTCTGACCTTTTACCTTATGGAAATTTCCGTATCGTTGAGAGTGAAGCTCCCTACGGTTACTTAACTGACGGTGCAAAACCGATTGATTTTACAATCACAGAAAATGGAAAAATCGTGGACTTAACCGACGAAGCCCATTCTATCTACAATCAGATTAAGCGTGGCGATATTGAGGGCGTAAAAATCGGTGCAGGCACACATAAGCGTCTTGCTGATGTTCCGTTTAGGATCACAAGCAAGACGACGGGAGAAAGTCATATCGTGGTAACTGATGATAACGGGCAATTCTCCACTTCTGCTGACTGGGCTTCTCACAAATACAATACCAACGCAGGAAAGACCAGCGAGGACGGTGTGTGGTTTGGAACTTCTGAACCAGACGACAGCAAAGGTGCATTGCCTTATGATACTTACATCATTGAAGAATTGAGATGTGAAAGCAACAAAGGCTTTGAGCTTATCCCACCATTTGAAATCGTAGTATCAAGAAATAACCTTGTGATTGATTTAGGAACTTTGACTGATGAATACGAAAAAGAAATCTCTATCCATACCACAGCGACCAGCAAAGACGGCGAAAAAACTATCCTTGCAGGAAAAGAGGTTACAATCGTTGATACTGTCAAATTAGACGGACTTACAAAAGGCACAAAATACCAGCTCAAAGGCTGGCAGATGTTAAAGGAAGAAAACGCTGAACTTGTCATTGACGGAAAGCGTGTAGAAAATGACTATACCTTTACTGCTGATGATGAAGCTATGAAAGTGGAAATTGCTTATACATTCAATGCGTCCGAGCTTGGTGGTAAAAATTTGGTAACATTCGAGGAATTATACGATTTGAGCAATCCAGACGAACCCGTAAAAGTTGCGGAACATAAAGACATTGAGGACGACGGGCAGACAGTACTTATCACAGAGCATATCATCAAAATTCATACAACTGCTACCGATAAGGACGGCAACAAAGAGCTTGAAGCAGGAAAAGAGGTAACAATCATTGATACCGTAACTTTAGAGGGCTTAGAAGTCGGCACACAGTACAAACTTGTAGGCTGGCAGATGTTGAAAGAAGAAAATGCAGAGCTTCTTATCAATGGGAAACGTGTGGAAAGTGATTACACCTTTACCGCAGACAGCGAAACTATGAAAGCGGAAGTTGCCTTTACCTTTGACGCTACTTCTCTTGACGGCAAACAGCTTGTAACTTTTGAAGAATTGTACGATTTAAGCAATCCAGACGAGCCGAAGAAAGTTACCGAGCATAAGGACATTGAGGACGAGGGACAGACGATTACCTTTAAGGAAAAACCCGAAGTCCCAGAAGAACCAGAGAAACCCGAAACGCCACAGACACCAGATACACCGCATAAAACAGACAGTCCAAAAACTGGCGATAGCACAAACCTTTACGGACTGCTTGCACTTCTTTTGACTTCTGGTGCTGGATTGGCAGGTATCTTCTTCTGCAAACGCCGTCAAACGAAGAAATCATAAGGCGGTAACGGTATGAGAAAAGGAAAATCACGTTCTCCGCCGAAGCTGTCAAACGGCAGACTTCCGCTTATTCTGGCTTGTCTGTTAACAACCTGCAAGAACACGGATAGTCAAGGGTGCGTAAGCATTTATTTTACCCTTTACTATCTGTGGGATTGCTGGTACTTCCCTAACCGCCAGAATAAGAAATCACTATCAACAAATTTATCCAAAATAGAAAGAAACGAGGTAAAACAATATGGAAATGAAATATGTTGTGCCAGATATGGCACAGTCTTTTGGAACACTTGAATTTGCAGGCGAAAGCGACCCTATTTTTGAAAGGGATAAAAATAACCGCAGGGTCTTAGCCAGACGAAGCTATAACCTTTATTCTGACGTACAGAAAGGCGAAAATGTTGTGGTAGAAATTCCCGTGCAGGCTGGCGAAAAGCATTTCAAGTATGAGCAGAAAGTAAAACTTGTCAATCCGAAGTTATACGGCAGAGGTTACGCAATCGGGGATATGGGACATACCGATTATGTGTTAGTTGCTGATGATATTGTAACAGTTCAAGAAAAGTAAAGGAGTGAAGAATTTATGAGATTATCAAACGGGTTTGTCATTGACAAAGAGAAAACATTTGGAGAATTAAAATTTACAGCGGTGCGTGATGTGTACTTGCAGAATGAGGACGGGACACCGAGTACCCAGCTTAAAAAGCGTATCTATGATTTGAAGTGCAGTCTGCATGGTGGAATTATTCCCGTGTCCGTACCGCCAGAAGTACCGTTAAGGGAATTTCCGTACAATGCAGTTGTGGAACTTGTCAATCCCGTAGCCGATACCGTATCGAGAAAGACCTATACGGGTGCAGATGTGGACTGGTATGTAAAGTCAGAGGATATTGTGTTGAAGAACAAAGGCAATCAGAACGTAGGCAATCCACAGAATAATAACACACAGGGACAGCCGAAAAAATAAAATTAGAGATTAGATATTTATTGTGAGGTAATTCGTTGAATGATATAATTAGGATAAATTGTGAGGTGCTTATCTATGAAAGTATTAGTTAGTTCATGTATCATGGGAAAAAACTGCAAATATAACGGTGGGAATAATCTCAATCCGAAAGTTGTAGAGTTTCTAAAAGACAAAGAAGTTATCGAAATTTGTCCAGAATTATTAGCGAATATGCCTACACCACGTCCTAGTGCGGAAATAGTAAATGGTATTGTCATGGATATAAATGGAAATATTGTTGATGAGGAATATCGTCATGCGGTACAGTTGGCTTTAAATGAAATAAGAAGTATGGAAATAGATTTAGTTATTCTGCAATCAAGAAGCCCAACTTGTGCAGTCAAGAATATTTATGATGGTAGTTTTACGGGGAAATTGATAAAAGGTCAAGGTCTATTTGCACAAGCGTTAATTGAGGCTGGATATAAAGTGTTGGACTCAGAAGATTTTTAATGAATGGTAATGAAAAAGCAGTTAGTCTTAGGATTGACTGCTTTTTTCGTACCTAGAAAGGAGTGATTGATTTATGCAAAAGATTTGGAACAAAGGACACCGTATCAGAGCCAGCGACAAGCACCTTGTCTATCACTTTTCCATAGGGACGCTTCTGTTTGTATTCGTGGCGGTTCTTTTGCTACTGAATATCAAACAGCTCATGCGTACCGATTGGGAGCATTTCAGCTTGTTAGAGAACGGCTTGACGCTTTCTCCTTATAACTTCATAACCATACTGATAGCGACTGGTGTTTGTGCATTGGTCGCTTTTCTATATTACCGCTTCTGTTACGACAGTTTCAAGAAGCTCCTGCACCGTCAAAAGCTGGCAAGAATGATACTGGAAAACAAGTGGTATGAAGCTGATACCGTACAAGACAGCGGTTTTTTTACTGACCTGCAAAGCAGATCAAGGGAAAAAATCGTCTGGTTTCCAAAGATTTATTATCAAATGGAAAAGGGACTGCTTCATATCCGCTGTGAAATTACACTGGGGAAATATCAAGACCAGCTTTTACGGTTAGAGGATAAATTGGAAAGTGGCTTATATTGCGAGCTGACCGACAAGACCCTGCATGACGGCTATATCGAATATACCCTGCTTTATGATATGATAGCGAACCGCATTACCATTGATGAAGTACGGGCAGAAAAAGGCTGTCTTAGACTGATGAAAAATCTTGTCTGGGAATATGACGCACTCCCCCACGCTCTGATTGCTGGTGGGACTGGTGGCGGTAAAACTTATTTTCTGCTGACGCTCATTGAAGCCTTACTACATACCAACGCTGTCCTTTACATCTTAGACCCGAAGAACGCTGACCTTGCAGACTTAGGGACGGTTATGGGAAATGTGTATCACACCAAAGAAGAAATGATTGATTGTGTCAATGCCTTTTATGAGGGAATGGTACAGCGAAGTGAGGAAATGAAGCGACACCCGAACTATAAGACGGGCGAAAACTACGCCTATCTGGGACTGCCACCCTGCTTTCTTATCTTTGATGAATATGTAGCATTTTTTGAAATGCTTGGGACAAAAGAAAGCGTGAGCTTACTTAGCCAGTTAAAGAAAATCGTTATGTTAGGGCGACAAGCAGGTTATTTCCTTATTGTTGCCTGCCAGCGTCCAGACGCAAAGTATTTCTCGGACGGTATCAGAGATAACTTCAACTTCCGTGTGGGATTGGGGCGTATCAGCGAATTAGGTTACGGTATGCTGTTTGGTTCAGATGTGAAAAAGCAGTTTTTCCAGAAGCGTATCAAGGGGCGTGGCTATTGTGATGTGGGAACAAGCGTTATCAGCGAATTTTACACGCCTTTAGTCCCGAAAGGACATGATTTTTTGCAGACTATCGGCTCTCTTGCACAAGCAAGGCAGGACGGGACGGAGACGTGCGAAGCGAAAGGCGACGGCACGGACTAGCCGTTGCTGGTGTGGCGTAAGCCACGCCAGCAGGTAAAACCCCTCGGTATCTAACAGAGGGGTACGTTTGCAAATAGACAATAGACAAAAAACATAGGAAACATAAGGCTTCTGGCATGGTTTCCTAGCAAAATTCAGTTGTGAAGTCGTCTAAAAAAACTTCACACTTGACAGATTGGGGGTATGGTTCTGAATGAAGAACAATGGATAAAAGAATTACGGGAGAAACGGATTGCTTACGGTATCTCACAAGGCAGGCTGGCGGTGGCTTCTGGTATCACAAGGGAATATCTCAACAAGATAGAAAGCGGAAAAATGAAGCCGTCAAAGGAACTTCTGGAAACTCTGCATAAGGAACTGGCAAGGTTCAATCCAGAAGCACCGCTTACCATGCTGTTTGATTATGTAAAAATTCGTTTTCCCACGCTGGATATACAGCACATCATCAAAGATATATTAAAACTGAATATCAATTATATGCTCCATGAAGATTACGGACATTACAGTTATACGGAGCATTATTCTTTAGGGGACATCTTTATTTATACGTCGGCTGACGAAGAAAAAGGTGTCCTTTTAGAGTTAAAGGGGCGTGGTTGCAGGCAGTTTGAAAGTTACCTGTTAGCACAGCAAAGAAGCTGGTATGACTTTCTCATGGACGCACTCGTAGACGGTGGCGTGATGAAGCGTATCGACCTTGCTATCAACGACCATACGGGCATTTTGGATATTCCAGAGCTTGCGGAAAAATGCAGGAAACGGGAATATATCGGAAAGTCCAGAAGTTACAAGTTTTACCAGTCGGGCGAGCTTATCAAGCACAGAGAGGACGACAGAGAATATATGGGGCGTACTCTTTATCTTGGTTCGCTGAAATCAGATGTGTATTTCTGTATTTACGAAAAGGACTATGAGCAGTATGTCAAGTTGGGGACACCGCTTGAAGAAGCCGACATTATTAACCGTTTTGAGATACGGCTTCGGAATGAACGAGCCTATTATGCAGTACGGGATTTGCTGACGTATTATGACGCAGAACAGACCGCCTTTTCTATCATCAATCAGTATGTGCGGTTTGTTGATGAAGAACCAGACAAGCGAAAAAATGACTGGAAGCTCAATGACCGCTGGGCTTGGTTTATCGGCGATAACAGACAGAGCTTGAAGCTGACGACAAAGCCAGAGCCGTACACCTTAGACCGTACATTGCGTTGGGTACAAAGGCAGGTAGCACCAACCTTGAAAATGCTGAAAAAGATTGATAAGGGAAACGGTACAGACTACATGGAAACAATCGAACAGCAGGCAAAACTCACAGAAAAGCATGAAATGATAATCAAACAGCAGACGACCCCTGCAAAAGATTTGGTGGAAAGTTAGGAGTGATAAAAAATGTGGGTATTATTAAAAGACTTCCTGCTGGTATCTATGGGAATGGGTATCGGTGTGGTCTTGATGTGTATTTTGAATGTCGGCAAAGAAGCTGACTATGAAATGAAACAATTAGAAGAAAGCGAGGACAATTAAATGAATTTCGGACAAAATTTGTATCAATGGTTTTTATCAAACGCACAGAGCTTAGTGCTTATGGCGATTGTGGTTATCGGTATCTACTTAGGGTTCAAGCGTGAGTTTTCCAAACTTATCGGTTTCTTGGTAGTTGCCTTGATTGCTGTCGGCTTGGTATTCAATGCTGGCGGTGTGAAAGATGTACTGTTAGAGCTGTTCAATAAGATTATCGGTGCATAAAATTTTATTGTGGTGCTGATATGAGAATGGTATAATGTGGATATATAAAATTCTGATTTATGGGGGCGTTATTTTGAAGAAAGCAATGATATATGTTCATGGTAAAGGTGGAAGTTATCTTGAAACTGAACAGTTCAAAAATATTTGTTTAGATTTTGATGTTTTTGGAGTAGATTATAATGACTATTTCCCGTGGATTGTAAAAAATAAAATTATGGAAGTCTACGATAAAATATCTGAAAAATATGACTACATATATGTACTTGCTAATAGTATCGGAGCTTATTTTACAATGCACACATTACAGAATTTCAAGATTGAAAAAGCATTATTCATATCGCCTATACTTGATATGGAACAACTTATAGTGGATATGATGAGCTGGGCGAATGTGTCTGAAAAGGAACTTTCTGAAAGAAAAGAAATACCAACTGATTTTGGAGAAACATTATCGTGGGAATATCTATGTTTTGTTCGGGCAAACCCGATAAATTGGAAAACGCCTACTGAAATTTTGTATGCTGAACATGATAATCTTACATCACGTCAAACGGTAGATAAATTTATTGATAGACATTGTGCAAATCTTACCGTTATGAATGACGGAGAACATTGGTTTCATACTGACGAACAGATTTTATTTAGAGATAATTGGCTAAGAAAAGTTATACAATAGAATTTAGATTTTATATCCACACACAAAGCAGTTAGTTTTAGGATTGACTGCTTTTTTCTTATCAAAATTTCAGATTGGAGTGATGAAATGGTGCCTGTTAGAGCTGTTCAATAAGATTATCGGTGCATAGAATTTTATTGTGGTGCTGATATGAGAATGCTATAATTGGAGCATGAAAAATGAACTTATATGTGGTTAATATTTCTTTACTTTATGACAAATATTAGTGAATTATACTGATGTAATGAATGGTTGACAAATTGCCAACAAAGGTTGGTTGCAAGAAATCATCATATTTGCAATACTCATTTTGCGGTCGCAAATATAATTTATTTTAGGAGGCTACTTATGAACTTTAATGAAAAACTGATAAATTTAAGAAAGTCCAAAGGTCTTTCACAAGAAGAATTGGGAAATGAACTAAAGGTTTCCAGACAAACAATTTCAAAATGGGAGTCTTGTCAATCATACCCAGATTTTCAACGATTAGTATTATTGAGTGATTTCTTTGGATTGACATTAGATGAACTGGTAAGAGATATTGACGTGCAAGAAGTAAGAGAAAAAAATTTAAATAATGAAAAATTATCTTCCATATACGATGATATAAATGAGGGAAAAAAATTTATTAGACTATGTTATATAATTGGAACTGGAGTGCTAATATTTTTTTCACTTATCGTTCTTTATGGTGTGTTTTTCTCAAAATAAAATATAAGTTCTTATATGTTTTAAAAAGCAGTTAGTCTTAGGATTGACTGCTTTTTTCTTACCAAAATTTCAGATTGGAGTGATGAAATGAGTGATATTTTTAAGGATATGCAGGCAAAAGTCGGCTGTGATTATCTTTCCGACCTGCCCTCTTACAAGCGTAAGGTGTGGCATGAAATGAAACGGCTGAACCTTGCTGACTATGAAGAAAGACAGTTAGAAGATTTTTCAAAGTATGTGTTTGGTATGTCGTACCAGACCATAAAAGATGTGATGAAACAACAGAAAGGACGTGAGGAACAATGCAGGAAACAAGGGTGCTGGTGGAAACGAAAGGAACAACTGGCGAAGAAACAACATCATACTGGTTCGACCTGCCGATAGATGTTGCAGAGTTTGAAGAAAAGTTAGGTATCGGTGCAGAAAGTGGGGATTACCGCATTATCGAAAAGGTGTTGCCTTATGCTGATGAAGTTCACGAACATACAAGCGTGTATCAGCTTAACGAATTAGATTTTATGTACCGCCAGCTTTCAAGTGATATGCAGGAAGAATATGTATCACTACTTACGGTGTTTGAGAATTTAGAAGCACTTTATATTTGCAGGAACGTGATTACCGTTTATCCAGACTGCAAAAGCATGATAGATGTTGCAAGGCAAAAGCTGATGAACGACCCGACGTTCAAACATCTGTCCGAGGACTGTCAAGAATATTACTTTGATTTTGAAGCCTACGCTTCTCACTTGCAGGAACACGGGAAATTTTCAGTAACAGAACACGGTATCTTTGAACTGCCAGAGTAGGAAATGAGGTGGTGCTTATGATTGATGATATGGCGGTTTATATTGCTAATCTTGGTAAATACAATGAGGGTTATTTAGTCGGTGCTTGGTTCACGTTCCCCATTGACGAAGAAGATGTGAAAGAAAAAATCGGCTTGAATGAACAGTATGAGGAATACGCAATCCATGATACCGACAACTTCCCGATTGCGATTGGCGAGTATGTTTCCATTGAAGAACTCAATGAGATGTATGAAATGATAGAGGAACTTCCCGACTATATCGTAGAGTGTCTGGACGAATTTATCAGCCACTACGGGACGCTGGAAGAAGTCGTGGAACACAAGGACGATATTTATTATTATCCCGACTGTGAAACCATGACAGACGTTGCCTACTACTACATAGACGAATTGCAGGCACTTGGCGACATTCCACCCAGCTTACAGAACTACATTGACTATGAAGCCTACGGGCGAGATTTGGATATGGGCGGTTGCTTTATTGAAACAAGCCGAGGTATGTGCGAGATACCATACTAACGCTGGAAGATCAGCAACAAGCATTGTTGCTACTGACAGCGTATTTCTCTTTTAAGGGACAGTCTGAAAATGGCTGTCCTTTTCTATTTTGAAAGGAGCTGAAAGAACTTGAAAAAGATTAAATCTTATACAGGTATCTGGAACGTGGAAAAAGTCTTGTATGCAATCAATGACTTTAACTTACCCTTTCCCGTTACTTTTACACAGATTACATGGTTTGTGATTACGGAATTTATCATCATTCTGTTTGGGGATATTCCCCCACTTTCCATGATTGAGGGAGCATTTCTCAAATACTTCGGTATTCCTGTTGCTCTCACTTGGTTTATGTCGCAGAAAACCTTTGACGGAAAGAAGCCGTACAGCTTTTTGAAATCACAGATAACCTATGCCCTGCGACCTAAAATCACTTATGCAGGAAAAGCCGTAAAACTGCATAAGCAGACCTTGAATGAAACAATCACGGCAGTAAGGAGTGTGAACTATGTTCCCGATAAAATATATTGACAATAACCTTGTCTGGAACAAGGACAATGAGGTATTCGCCTACTATGAGCTGATACCGTATAACTATTCTTTCTTATCCGCAGAGCAGAAATTTATCGTGCATGACAGCTTTCGACAGCTAATCGCACAGTCCCGTGAGGGTAAAATTCATGCGTTGCAGATTGCCACAGAAAGCTCAATCCGCAGTATGCAGGAGCAGTCAAAGAAGCTGGTAACTGGAAAATTAAAGGAAGTTGCCTATCAGAAGATAGACGAACAGACCGAAGCGTTAGTATCTATGATTGGGGACAATCAAGTGGACTACCGCTTTTTTCTTGGCTTTAAGCTCATGGTTACGGAAGAACAGCTCAATCTGAAGAACATCAAAAAATCGGCGTGGCTGACGTTCACGGAATTTCTCCATGAAGTGAACCACACGCTGATGAATGACTTTGTTTCCATGCCGAATGATGAAATCAACCGTTACATGAAAATGGAAAAGTTACTGGAAAATAAAATCTCCCGTCGTTTTAAGGTGCGTCGCTTGGAAATCAACGATTTTGGGTATCTCATGGAACATCTTTACGGCAGGGACGGTATCGCCTATGAAGATTATGAATACCAGCTACCGAAGAAGAAATTACAGAAAGAAACGCTGATAAAATACTACGACCTTATCCGTCCGACAAGGTGTGTGATTGAGGAAAGCCAGCGGTATTTAAGATTGGAACATGAGGACAAGGAAAGTTATGTGTCCTATTTTACTGTCAATGCGATTGTCGGGGAGCTTGATTTTCCGTCAAGTGAAATCTTCTATTTCCAGCAACAGCAATTCACATTCCCCGTTGATACTTCTATGAATGTAGAAATTGTGGAGAACCGAAAAGCTCTTACCACAGTAAGAAATAAGAAAAAGGAATTGAAAGACCTTGACAATCACGCTTATCAAGCAGGAAGTGAAACCAGCTCAAATGTGGTGGACGCATTAGACAGCGTGGACGAGCTGGAAACGGACTTAGACCAGAGCAAAGAAAGTATGTATAAGTTAAGCTACGTTATTCGGGTGTCTGCACCCGATCTTGACGAGCTGAAACGCCGTTGTGATGAAGTCAAGGACTTTTACGACGACCTCAATGTAAAGCTGGTGCGTCCTGCTGGGGATATGCTGGGGCTTCATTCTGAATTCTTACCAGCCAGCAAGCGATATATCAATGATTATGTGCAGTATGTAAAATCAGATTTTTTAGCTGGGCTGGGCTTTGGAGCTACCCAGCAGTTAGGGGAAACTACGGGTATCTATATGGGCTATTCCGTTGATACGGGAAGAAATGTGTACCTGCAACCGTCTTTAGCTTCGCAGGGGGTAAAAGGAACAGTTACCAACGCCCTTGCTTCTGCTTTTGTCGGTTCGCTTGGCGGTGGTAAATCGTTCTGCAACAATCTTCTGGTGTATTATTCGGTTCTCTTTGGGGGACAAGCGGTTATCTTAGACCCAAAATCAGAGCGTGGTAACTGGAAAGAAACGCTCCCAGAGATAGCTCATGAAATCAATATCGTAAATCTTACCAGCGACAAGGACAATGCAGGACTTCTTGACCCATTCGTGATTATGAAGAATGTAAAAGACGCTGAAAGTCTGGCAATCGACATCTTAACATTCCTTACGGGTATTTCCTCTAGGGACGGCGAAAAATTCCCCGTGCTACGAAAAGCGGTTCGTTCCGTTACCCAGAGCGACAGTCGGGGCTTGCTCCATGTAATAGACGAGCTACGCCGTGAAGATACGCCCATATCAAGAAATATCGCAGACCATATCGACAGCTTCACGGACTACGACTTTGCACACCTGCTGTTTTCGGACGGTACGGTAGAAAATGCTATCAGTCTGGATAATCAGCTCAATATCATTCAAGTAGCCGACCTTGTACTGCCAGATAAAGATACCACTTTTGAGGAATACACGACCTTTGAATTATTGTCGGTGTCTATGCTGATTGTGATTAGTACCTTTGCCCTTGATTTTATCCATTCGGACAGAAGCATTTTTAAGATTGTCGATTTGGACGAAGCGTGGGCGTTTTTAAATGTGGCACAAGGCGAAACCTTATCAAATAAGCTGGTGCGTGCTGGACGAGCTATGCAGGCAGGCGTTTATTTCGTTACACAATCCTCTGACGATGTATCAAAGGAAAGTCTGAAAAACAATATCGGCTTGAAGTTTGCCTTTCGTAGTACCGACATCAACGAGATAAAACAGACCTTAGAATTTTTCGGTATCGACAAGGACGACGAGAACAACCAGAAACGGCTTCGTGATTTGGAGAACGGACAATGCTTATTGCAGGACTTATACGGGCGTGTCGGTGTGGTGCAGATACACCCAGTCTTTGAAGAACTACTACACGCCTTTGATACCAGACCGCCCGTACAGAGAAATGAGGTGGAGTGATGAAAGAAAGGATAAAAGGTGCGTTCACAAAAAAGAAGATTTTCCACTTTCTCAAAATGGCTCTGTTCGTGGTGGCACTCTCCCTTATCCTGCTTTCACTTCTGGGGACGGTGGCTCATGCGACGGGGCTTGTGGACGATACCATAAACGCAGAAAATCTTTACTCAAAATATCCCCTTTCCAACTACCAGCTTGATTTTTATGTGGATAATAGCTGGTCGTGGCTTCCGTGGAACTGGCTGGACGGTATCGGAAAATCGGTGCAATACGGGCTTTACTGCATTACCAACTTTGTCTGGACGATAAGCCTTTATTTAAGCAATGCTACGGGCTATGTGGTGCAGGAAGCCTACAAGCTGGATTTTATCAATGATATGGCAGACAGTATCGGAAAGAGCATACAGACCTTGGCAGGCGTAACCGAGAACGGCTTTTCTTCTACGGGCTTCTATGTTGGTTTTCTGCTTCTCATTATCTTAGTCGTGGGAATGTATGTTGCTTATACGGGACTTATCAAACGGGAAACCAGCAAGGCACTTCACGCCGTTATCAACTTTGTTGTGGTGTTCATTCTGTCGGCTTCGTTTATTGCCTACGCTCCCGACTACATAAAAAAAGTCAATGACTTTTCATCAGACATTAGTACCGCTTCGCTGGACTTGGGAACAAAAATCATGCTCCCCAACTCTGACAGCGTGGGCAAGGACAGCGTGGACTTGATACGGGACAGCTTATTTTCCATTCAAGTGGAACAGCCGTGGTTACTCTTACAATTCGGGAACAGCAACGCAGAGGAAATCGGAACAGACCGTGTAGAAGCTCTTGTATCGGCAAGCCCAGAGGACGAGGACGGGAAAACCAGAGAGGAAGTCGTGAAAACAGAAATCGAGGACAACGACAACAACAATTTGACGATACCGCAGGTGGTAAACCGTTTGGGTATGGTGTTTTTCCTCTTGTTCTTCAACTTAGGTATCACGATATTTGTATTCTTGCTTACGGGCATGATGTTGTTTAGCCAGATACTTTTTATTATCTTTGCAATGTTTTTACCTATCAGCTTTTTACTATCCATGATACCGAGCTATGAAAGCATGGCAAAGCAGGCAATCGTAAGGGTGTTTAATACCATAATGACAAGGGCAGGAATAACGCTCATTGTAACGGTGGCGTTCAGCATTTCCAGTATGTTTTATAACATCTCCACGGACTATCCGTTCTTTATGGTAGCGTTCTTGCAGATAGTATGTTTCGCTGGTATCTACATGAAGCTGGGCGATTTAATGAGTATGTTCTCTTTGAACGCTAACGACAGTCAAAGCATGGGACGAAGAATTTTCCGCAGACCGTATCTATACTTGGCACATAGGGCTAGGCGTATGGAAAGACGGATTGCTGGTGCGGTTGCGGCTGGCGGTGTTGCTGGTGCGGTGGCAGGTAGCTCGATTTCAAATAGAAAACCGACAAGGAACACAGCCACAAAAGATAATCGGGGCAATACCACTTCCAGCATGGGACAGCGTGCAGGCTCAAAGGTAGGTGCTGTCTTAGATACGAAAAAAAAAGTGAAAGACAAGGCAAACGCTGTCAAAGAGAATATCAAGGATATGCCGACACAAACCGCTTATGCGGTGTATTCCGCAAAGGAAAAGGCAAAGTCCAGCGTGTCCGACTTTAAGCGTGGAATGGTTCAGGAACAGCAGTCCAGACAGACGGGACGCTTGGAAAAGCAGGAACAGCATAAGAAAAATATCGCTGACAAACGTATGGAGCTTCAAAAGGCACAAGAAGCAAGGCAGGCACAGCGAAAGGCTGACGGATCAGCGACAATGGGAGCTACCCGTCCCCATGAGCGACCAGCCACAGCTTCAAAGCCGAGTGCGGAAAAAATGCAGGAAGTCAAACGTCCTGCCACAGCGACCACTTCAAAAGCAAGTGAGCCAGTCAAGACAACTGTTATCAAAGAGCGTCCGTTATCTTCTGGTGCTTCTGATAAGAAAGCGACCCAGTCGGCACAGCCAGTACATAGGCAGAATGTAGAAAAAGTGGTATCGCAGGAAACACGCCAGAATTACACCAAAGACCGCAGGACAAAGGTTCAGCAGACCACAGAGAAAACTCGTAACCTTGTAACGAAGAAAGGACAGAAGAAAAAATGAAACTGAAACATATCGCTATCATTGGCAGTCTGTTTCCTATCCTCTTTTCTCTGGTGCTTTTCTTTGGTGTCTTGATTAGTGCGGACAGCGACGACGAGAACAGCAACTTTTCTTCTGGCATTACGGGTATGAACTTATCCGCAGAAGTCTTGAAACATCAGCCTATGGTGGAAAAGTACGCCAGAGAATACGGCATTTCCGAGTATGTCAATGTGCTATTGGCTATCATTCAAGTAGAAAGTGGCGGTACGGCAGAAGATGTTATGCAGAGTTCAGAAAGTCTTGGTTTACCGCCTAATTCCTTAGATACGGAAAGCTCAATCAAGCAGGGGTGTAAGTATTTTGCGTCCCTGCTTTCTTCCTGCAAAAATCAAGGTATCGACGATTTGAATGTAGCGATACAATCCTATAACTATGGCGGTGGTTATGTGGGATATGTGGCAGGAAAAGGAAAGAAACACAACTTTAATCTTGCAGAGAGCTTCGCCCGTGAGAAGTCGGGTGGAAAGAAAGTAACCTACACCAACCCGATAGCCGTTGCGAAGAACGGGGGCTGGCGGTATGGTTACGGAAATATGTTCTACGTCGAATTAGTCAATCAATATCTGACCGTGGCACATTTTGATAATGCGACGGCACAAGCGATTATGAATGAAGCGTTGAAATATCAAGGCTGGAAGTATGTATATGGTGGCAGTAACCCGAACACTTCCTTTGATTGTAGCGGACTTGTGCAATGGTGCTATGGAAAAGCTGGTATCTCCTTACCGAGAACGGCACAAGCACAGTATGACGCAACCCAACATCTTCCACTCTCGCAGGCAAAGGCTGGGGACTTGGTGTTTTTCCATTCCACTTATAACGCTGGTTCGTATGTAACCCACGTCGGTATCTATGTGGGAAATAACCAGATGTACCATGCAGGCGACCCGATAGGATATGCAGACCTAAGCAGTAGTTACTGGCAACAGCACTTAATCGGTGCAGGACGAGTAAAACAATAGAAAGGACTTGAAAAATATGTTTAAGAAGAATAAGAAACAGACAGAAACTATCAAAGAACCAAAAGAAAAAAAGGTGCGTACTGTCAAGGTAGGCACATATAAGAAAGCCGTGATTGCATTGTGGGTGGTGCTTATCGCAAGCGTGAGTTTTGGGGTGTATAAGAATTTTACGGCTATCGACCAGCACACGACCCATGAAAAAGAAATCATTGAACTTCGCTTGCAGGACACCAACGGGATAGAAAATTTCGTGAAGAACTTTGCGAAGTCTTATTACACATGGAATAACAGCAAAGAAGCTATCGAAGCAAGGACGCAGGCAATTAACGGTTATCTGACAAAGGAATTGCAGGACTTGAATATAGATACCATTAGAACAGACATACCGACTAGTTCCACAGTTACAGATGTGATTGTATGGAGTATTGAACAGTCGGGAATGGACACTTTTTCTGCTATCTACGAAGTAGATCAGCAGATAAAAGAGGGAGAACAGACAAGCAATGTGAAAGCAACCTATACCGTAAAAGTCCATGTGGACGCTGACGGGGATATGGTAATCGTTCAGAACCCTACCCTTGCACCAGCAATCGAAAAATCAGACTATGAGCCTAAGACACCAGAAGCAGACGCAAGTGTAGACGCTGATACTGTCAATGACGCTACCGCTTTTCTGGAAACATTCTTTAAGTTGTACCCGACAGCTACGGAAAAAGAGCTTGCTTACTATGTATCTGGAAATGTGCTTGAACCTATCGGCAGGGACTATCTTTATTCTGAATTGGTAAACCCTATCTTTATAAAGGACGGGGACAATGTAAAAGTTAAAGTAGCTGTGAAATTCCTTGATAATCAGACAAAGGCTACGCAGGTATCACAGTATGAGCTTGTACTACATAAGGATAGCAACTGGAAGATTGTAGGATAAAAAGTTCATAAATGTTGCTATACTCCCACATACTACTTATTATTTCAATTTTGTCAGGTGTAATGAAATCTATAAATTCCATAATGCAATATATACTTGACATTATGGAATTTATAATATATAATCCATGTATAAGAAGAAAGAAAGGAGCATTAAGTGAAATTGTGAAGAATAAAAGAATAAAAATTGCTAGACTTGAGTGTGATATGAGTCAAGAAGATTTAGCAAAAACAGTAGGTGTAACACGTCAAACAATCGGATTGATTGAAGCTGGAAATTATAACCCGACACTTAAACTTTGTTTAGCAATCTGTAAAGCACTTAATAAGACTTTAGACGATTTATTTTGGGAGGAATAAAAGCATGAAAACAAATAAAATTAAAGATGAACGTATCGTTCAATTAAATAACAAAATTCAGAGTGAAGCATTTATTTTAATTATTGCTATTTTAGCACTATCTATTTTTATAAAAGCATATATGCTAGATATGGGAGTACGAGAATATTTAACAGAAATGATTGTTATGATTGTTTCAATCGTGTATCTTCCAATCAGAGGTGCAATGGTCGGATACAGTTCAATGGATAACTTATATTTTGGGAAAAAATTTAAGGTAATTTCTGCTCTACTATTAGCAGTTCTGATTACCGTTTTTAACGGAATTAGAAATTATACTATGTATGGGGAAAAATATACTGGAATATTGGACGTACATTTTCTTGCTGTAATAGGTGTTACTTTTATTTCTTCTCTCATTTTTGTTACTTTAATTTTGGGAGCTGTATATTCTATTGAAAAAATAGGACAAAAACGACTTGAAAAACAGTTTAATAATGATGAGGAATAAGTATGTTAGGGCTTAGAAAACGTGATATTAAAAAGGCATTAAAAGCTGGTGCAAAAGCTGGCGGTGTATCATTAGCTGATGTTCGGGCAGATATAGAAGCTACGATTGAAGAAGCTATGAACAGCACCGACCCAGAAGTACAGGCGAATTTCAAAAAGTATTTTGGAAATAAACGCCCTACGCCAGAAGAATATATTTATACGATTACCAAAAAAACAAAGGTGTAATACAAAACAAGTGCTGTAAGGGGGCTTGTATCATGGAAAGTTTTAAGCACAATCTTATACGGTCATACACTACCTAACAGCATTTTATCAACAACTGAATATTTTATAGCTATCATAGCTCGTATAAAACTATATGTTTTGTGCGGGCTTTTTTCATACCCGAAAAAATTAAATTTTTTTCAAAATAGGTCATTAAATCACACCTTTCATTCCCTATATGGTGCGGAAAGAGGGATAAACACTTTTCAAATCATAGAGGAAAGGGGGTGAGATTGATGAAACCGTCTGACTTCCAGAAAACAGTTCAATGTCGCTTTGAAAGTTGTTTGAAGAAAGTTGTCCGTCATGTTGTAAAGGACTACCAGCAAGGATTGAAACGACGAAAAGATAAAGAAATTCCATTCTGTGAACTTCCAGAAATTTTCGTTGAAAATTTTGCTGTGTGGGACGACTACGAAACAGATTATACAATCTTTTCAGTATGTGGCATTGATATTCGTGTCCTTGATGATGGGCTGGCAGAAGCCTTGAAGAAACTTCCAGAAAGAAAGAGAAATACTCTGTTGATGTATTACTTCTTGGAAATGACAGAAAGTGAAATTGCCAACTTGCAAAAGATTACGCAAAGCGGTGTATTTAAAAACCGACATCATGCTTTAGAAACTATGAAAAAAATACTAAAGGAGAAGCAGTAAAATGAAGCAAACATTTAAGAAGCCGTCCTACTATTTGCTTTCGCAAGCAATGGACGGGGACGAAAAAGCGATTGAAAAAATACTGGCATTTTATGACCCGTACATATCAAAGTGCTGTTTGCGTCCACTCTATGATGAATACGGCAATGTCTATATTGTTGTAGATATGGAGTTAAAGGGACTTATCCGAGAAGCACTTATCAAAATTATTTTAGGGTTTGATATTGCCTTAAAAATCGAAGAAGAATAAGCAGTTTTTAGCAGAGCATGGTTTAATGTCCCCCTCTTTCCTGCTCTGCCCTGCTTTTACATGAAAGCAACACGCTTTCGCCACAGCTCTTTGACAACTGAATAAAGCAGACAGATACGTTTGTGAGATAGCGAGCCACGGGGACTGTACGCCACGACCTTTTCAAAAGAAAGCGAGCGACCCACGCAGTGATCCGAGAGCGACTGTTGGAAAAGTCGTTTTGCCACGACCTATCCTCACAGAATAATGATACGTCCGCATGGTGCGGTTCTGCCCACAAGAATGGGAATAGTTGAGATACTAATGGAGCTTTCCAAAGCCGTCTGTCTGCTTCTGTAACATTGTGAAAAATACGCATATTGGATAAGCCTATGTGCGTATGTTGAGAATAGATAGTTGACTAAGGGGGCTGATAACTTGGCTAAAAAACAACCAGCACAATATATTGTAGAACGGGAATTTTTAGGTAAATTTTCCGTAGAGGAATTGCTTGTCCGTATCGTGAAATCTCATGTAAAAAAAGGACTATCAAGAGGGTAAAACCCTTGAAAATAATGGAAAGAAGCCGTACTTTATGGTATAATATTATCATAGGTACGGCAGTTGAATAGGTGGAAAAATGATTTATCAAAAGGGTTCGAACTTATTTAACGTGGCTATTTATATCAGATTATCACGAGAGGACGGAGATAAGGAAGAAAGCGATAGTGTAGGAAATCAGAGAAAACTTTTAACAGAATATGTGAACAAGCATGATGACTTTATCCTATATGATGTTTATATTGATGACGGTTTTACGGGAACGAATTTTAATAGACCAGACTTTCATAGAATGATTGCCGACATTGAGGATAGCAAGGTAAATTGCGTTGTTGTAAAAGACCTTTCCCGTTTCGGACGAGATTATATTGATACGGGGCGATATTTGGAAAGAATATTCCCAGAGCTTAATGTTCGTTTTATTTCTGTAACAGATAATATTGATAGTATGAAGCAGGCATACGATATGTTACTTCCTATTAAAAATATATTCAACGAACAGTATGCCAGAGATATTTCTAATAAAGTTCAAGCGACTGTAAAATCAAAGCAGAAAGCAGGAGAATTTATCGGAGCTTTTACAAGTTATGGTTATAAGAAATCTCCTGCAAATAAAAATAAACTTGTGATTGATGAATATGCGTCCGAAGTTGTAAAAAGAGTATTTACTATGTATGCACAAGGAATAGGGAAACAAAGCATTGCCAAAATACTAAATGCAGAGGGTATCCTTTGTCCGTCGGAATATAAAAAGCTCAATGGAGAAAATTACAAAAATTGTAATCGGTTAGAAAAAACTTCTTATTGGACTTATTCTACAATTAAAGTGATGTTGCAAAATGAGATTTATATTGGAAACATGGTACAAGGAAAGAAACATCAACGTATGAGAAGCAAACAGCGTCTAGTTGAGAAAGAAAACTGGATAAGGGTTGAAAATACACATGAACCGATTATAGACCGTCAACTGTGGGATAAGGTACAAAAACTGCTGACGAAAAAGCATAGGGATATTGATTTAGAAACAAATAAAAATATCTTTGCAGGTTTTATTAAGTGTGGCGATTGTGGTCGGGCAATGATGAAAAATTTCTGGCGACGTGCTGACGGAAGTAAGTCCTATTCATTCTATTGTGGAACTTACAAAAGAAGCGGAAAAGATTATTGCACTCCGCACACGCTCCCGTTTCAAGTATTGAATGATATTGTGCTGGGAGATTTAAAGCAGATTATCCGCAATGTAGAGAACTTGCAGGAACTTGTAAAATCACAATCTTTCACAGCAACAAAAATCAGAAAATCAACAGACATAGAACTGATAAAGTTAAAAGCAGAGCTTGAAAGAGTGAAGAAGTTGAAAAAGTCAATTTATGAAGATTACAAAGACGAACTGATTTCTAAAGAAGAATTTCTTTCTTATCGAGAGGACTATCAACAAAAAGAAACGCTTTACTCCAAACAAATTGAAACGCTGGAAGAAAAGAAAAAGGAAAGTGTAACAGAAGATGTTTTTGAAACACCGTGGTTAAGGCGGTTGTTGGAACTGAAAGACATTGAAGAATTAGACAGAGATATTATTGTGGAAATGATAGACCAGATAACAGTTTATGAAAACCGCAAACTTAAAATCTCATACAACTTCGGAAATGAACTGGAACATTTATTTTCAAGCGTTTACTGTGAGGACTTGGAGAAAAAGGCTATCTAATCTCAATACATTTCTAACTCCCCATATATACTGGGGAATACATATCACAATTTGCGTAAACTACAACCAGCACATGGAGGTTCAGACCCTGGCGCAGTTTATAAAGGCAGACAGGAAAAGGATGATAATCTTTCACTTACAAAGGCAGTAGGAGAAATTCTGGAAAAGAACGGGGTAAAGGTTTTATATACAAGAACAGAGGATGAATATCTTACGCCGTTTGAACGGGCAAAACAGGCAAATGAAGCGGATGTGGATTATTTTATCTCTTTTCACAGGAATAGCAGTCCCCAAGCTAATCAATATCAGGGAGTGGAGGTGCTGGTATATAATAAAAGCGGTATAAAGTATAAGATGGCACAGAATATTGTAGGGGCTTTAGGAGAATTGGGCTTTCGGGAGATTGGTGTTCAAAAGCGGCCGGGACTGGTCGTACTCAGAAAAACAAAGATGCCCGCACTTTTGATAGAAACAGGTTTTATTAATTCAGAAAAAGACAATACCCTTTATGATGAAAAGAAGCAGGATATCCCACAGGCAATTGCAGATGCCATACTTGGAACGCTGGATGAAACAGACGCAGAAAATCCGTTATATTACCGGGTACAGACAGGAGCATTTCGAAACCGTGAAAATGCAGATAGATTACTGTACCAATTATTAGACCGTGGTTATCCTGCATATATACTGTGGGATGGAGATCTTTTTAAGGTACAGGTGGGAGCATATCAACAGCTTGGAAATGCCATCCGTATGGAACAGCGGCTGAGGGAGGATGGCTATAGTACATTGATCGTGACGAAATGAACTGAAAAATGGTATAATCTTTATAAATGATGTGCAGGGTACAGTCCCCGGCAATGATACCTACAAATACAAATGAACAGAAAGGTACAGTTATGTTGGATGAATTTATAAAAACGATAGGAGATTTTGTTTTTGCAGAAGATATTCCAGAAAAAGCAGATATTATTTTTATTCCAGGTAACGGATATCCGGAAATGGCAGAACATGCAGCCAGACTTTACATGGAAGGGTATGCACCGCATATACTGCCAAGCGGAAAGTACAGTGTTGTGATGGGGCATTTTTCAGGAGTGTTGTCCTCAAAACAGGACTATAACAGGAAGTATGATACTGAATGGGAATTTCTGAAGGATGTGCTGATGCATAATCATGTTCCGGATCATGCAATCCTTAAGGAAGATAAAGCTACTTATACTTATGAAAATGCCATTTATTCCAGAAAGGTAACAGATGGACTTGGCCTTACAATAAGAAAAGCAATTCTTTGCTGTAAAAGTTATCATGCAAGAAGAGCTTTGATGTATTATCAAATGCTGTATCCGGATACAAAGTTTTATGTATGTGCAGATTGTCCGGATGGGATCACTCGGGAAAACTGGAAAGATACTGAAGAAGGGATCCGGGCAGTCACTGGAGAAGTGACTCGGATCATATTGCAGTTCCAGCTTATGGTCTAAATAAAAAGTCCCCATGCTTATGGTTTTACAACCAGGGCAGGGGACTTTCGTATTGAATTGGATTTTAATGCAAAAGGGATTCGGCTTCTGAAGGATCAGTATCTTTAGAGGAAGCTGGGGGAAGCCAGATATGGACCAGCTCAATACGGTTCTTATCTAATTTGTCAACCACCAGACGGATGCCGCTGTCCAATGTGACGGACTGTCCTTCTGTTGGAAGGCTGTCCAACTGTTCAATAATATAACCACCAATGGAATCATAATCTTCAGATACCATTTGAGTGCCAAGGGTTTCATTGATATCATCCAGCTTGGCTGAGCCTGAAGCTACGTATTCACGACCTGGCTGAAGTTCTTTCAGATCTTCTTCTTCATCTTCATCATATTCATCACGAATTTCACCAACAATTTCCTCCAACAGGTCCTCCAGTGTGACAAGCCCGGCAGTAGAACCGTATTCATCAAGTACAATGGCAAGATTCACAGATGCCTTACGCATTTCCAGCATCAGATCGGCAGTTCCTTTATATTCATAAGTAAAGTAAGGCTCACGAAGAAGCTCACGAACAGAAAAATCATCTTTCTTTGGATAAAGGATCAGGTCCTTTACATTAATAATACCGATCACATTGTCTGTATTGTCTTCATAAACTGGAAAGCGTGTGTGCATATCCTTCTTGAAGATATCCATTAATTCATCATAGGATGCATTTACATCCACAAAGGTCATATCAATTCTGGGAATCATAACATCTTTGGCTGTGGAATCCCCAAAATCAAACACATTATAGATCATCTGTTTTTCTTCATTTTCAATCACACCAGCCTCTTGGCCTACATTTACCAGAGTACGCAGCTCATGCTCAGTCATCTGCTGTGGTTTTGCATCTGGATCTACTCTGAGAAGAAACATGATCCCTGCAGCTAGCTTGCCTACTACATAAACAATCGGTGTCAGAACGATCATCAGAAAAAAAATAGGACGGGCATAGGCCAGGGCAAGCTTCTCGTTATGTAGAGTAGCCAGTGTTTTTGGCGTGATCTCACCAAAAAGCAGAATCACCAGAGTCAGGATACCGGTAGCAATGCCCACATAGATATTTCCGAAAACGCGGATCGTTAAAGTAGTCACCAATGAAGAGGTGGAAATATTAACAATATTATTTCCTATTAAAACAGTGGTAAGCAGTTTGCCTGTGTCGGCAATCACCTTTTCTAATGTGACCGCCCGTCGATTCCCTTGTTCGGCAAGGGAGTGGATACGAATCTTATTTACTGTTGTCATTGCTGTTTCTGCTGATGAAAAAAAGGCAGACAGTACAATCAGAATTATGATTGCGGTTATCTGTATAGGGACTCCAGAATCCAAAATATATTCACGCTCCTTTAAATTTTGATCACAGTCGAGAAGACTCCCGCTTCTATAATGGTGAGTGATAAGAAATATATCTCAGTGGGAGTACGATTTTGACTTGAAAAGAAATATACAGTATTTTTATGAAAAAAGCAAGGAAAAGTGGATGAGGAAAAAAATATAAATAGGGGGTGTCGAAAAAAGAAGAATTGTGATATAATCATGCTGATAAAATTTAAAACAAATTATTACACAAACATTACAAAAGAATGAAAATTTGATATATAAATAATAACAGAGGTGCTGAAATGAAAAAAATGAAAAGAAAAAGTATTGCTATTTTAGCTGCGGCAGCGATTTCGATGTCACTGGCAGGTGGGCAGATTTATTCTGTATATGCTGGATATCAGTCATCTTCAATTAAGAAGAGCAGTTTGATCCCTGACAATGTGACTATAGATGAACCTACAGAGCTTTCTAATGTTTCTTTACCATCCAGCGAATATGGAACTTTATACTGGGTAGATGATTCTTTTGTTCCTACCAAGCGGACTCAGAGCTGTAAGGTAGAATTTGAACCATATGATTCTGTTGATCTGTCTTATATGTCCGGTTGGGATGAGGAAGACGGAGTTTTAAAAGGAAAGGTTACTGTTGTAGTCAGCAGTATTTCCGGGGAGGATTATACCGGAGATGAAGAGAACGATTACGAAGATTATGAAGGCTATCAGGAGAATACAGAGTGCGGACAGGATAATGGCGAACAAGAAGATCCTGGATATACAGAAGGAGAAGCAGCTTCTAATGATCCACAGGTAAGCCAGACACCGGCAGCAACGGATACACCTGGAGAGCCGGGTACAGTTCCTTCTGTAACGCCGGAAGGAGAGGCGGGACAGGAAACACTGCCAACTCAGATCCCTTCTGCAGAGCAGCAACCCACAGCTCCTGCAGTATTGCCTGAACAGGATCCTTCCGTAGTACCGGAAGTGACAATAGCACCTGATGCTTCACAGCCCACAGAACCAGGAGTACAGGAGGGAACTGTTGCCCCGGCAGCACCAGATACTATTCCTTCTGTGACACCGGGGAATGTTGATTCGGCAGCACCGGATACGGTTCCTTCTATTGCACCGGATACCATTGATCCGGCAGCACCGGACAGCCAGCCTTCACAGGATCAGGATGCAGATAATATTTTTGACCAGATCAATGAGCCTATACAGGATGATCGTCCCAGCGAGGCAGAGGATACGCTGACGCCGGAGGAGCAGGCAGAGCGTGCTGTACAGAACCATAGCTGCGCAGGCATCTCTGTTTCAGGTATTGAGCTTCCCTGGTATGTACAGTTCAGGGCTACCAGTGGTGATTCCTATCAGTTTACTAACGAAGATGAGGCTGCCATTTTCAGATCCTATGAGTTTGAGTTGTGGAATCTTAAAACAGATTCTAAGTATGAGATTCCGGATGGACAGTACATCAGTGTAACAGTTCCTGTTAAAGCAGGATACGAATATACCATTGAGCATCTTCTTGACAATGGAGCCATGGAGACCATTGTGCCAAGTGTTGACGGAAGTACTATGATCTTCAGTACTCATTCTTTCAGTCCATTTGGAATTGCAGGAAGCAAGCCATTGATTGGAGAGAATATTGCAGAAGACGGTTATTCCGGAGGTACGATATCTGTTACCTCCACGCCTAAGCCTGCATCAACAGCTGTTCCTACCAAGTCTGCTGCAAGTACCACAGGCAGTGGGGTGAATACCGGCAGTACCACAGGCAGTAATACATCAAATACAACTATAAATAATAGCACCTCCACAGGTAACAGTTCTGCAACAGGGAATAACAGCCTGGCTGCATCAGGACAGTCCGTCAGTAAGAATAGTTCCGGTTCTGTAAATGGAACTGGGGCGGTACGTACCGGCGATAATACACCGGTAGGTACATTTGTGATCCTGGTTGTTGTAGCGGCGGTCGTGGTGATTCTTATTGTTGTTTTGAAGAAAAAGAAGAACAATTAAATAATAATCTGCACAGCCCTTCCATATAATGTTCATGGGAGGGCTGTTTTTATGAAAATGAAGGCTGTTTTAAAATCATTGCTGATTGCTTACAGTATTACAGGTGTTTTTTTATTGTTTCTTGCACTGGCACTTTTTTCATTTGACCTGTCAGAAAAAGCAGTTCGGGCAGGAATCCTTGCAGCGTATATATTAGCCTGCCTGACCGGTGGATATGGGGCTGGAAAAATGCTGAGAAAAGAAAAATATCTGTGGGGACTGTTGGTAGGAAGCTGTTATTTCTTTTTGCTTTTGATGGTCTCTGTCCTGGCAGGTGGGAAACCAGATATGACAATGAAACATATGATCACTACGTTTTTTCTGTGCCTGGGCGGCGGAACTCTTGGCGGGATGTTGTCCTGACCCTGTAGTGGACAATTGAAAACCTTACAAAAAAAGACTTTTAAAATGTATGAATCTATGCTATACTTACCAGAGAATTTACATAAGGAGGATCCTATGATGGAGCATATTAAAACATTAAATACAAAGAATCTTCAGAATACTGTAAAAAAGGGCGGCTGTGGAGAGTGCCAGACTTCCTGTCAGTCTGCATGTAAGACTTCCTGTACAGTAGGAAATCAGAGCTGCGAGCATAAATAAGATCTGGCGTATTATGAGAAGCTGTACAGGCAGCAGATCACATTGGATGCCATAGCAGTTTGCTGTGAAAGTGAAAGTAAGCAGCGGGATGATTTCCGCTGCTTATTCCTGCTTGTGCTGACAATGTGTGGATAAAAATAGAAAGGACGTCAGAAAAATGAGTCTGATTCACCGTTATCAAAGCAACGTTTACAATATTGTATTAGATATCAACAGCGGATGCATTCATGTTGTAGATCAGGTTACTTATGAAGTATTACCTTATCTGGAGCAGGGGATGGATGCAGATCAGATCAGTGAGAAGCTGAATGACCGCTTCCCTGAGGAACAGATCCGCACATCGGTTGCTGAGTGTGAGAAGCTTCAGAAAGAAGGCATGCTTTTCACAAAGGATATTTATGAAAATGTAATTGATGAATTTACCAATAACAGACAGACTGTAGTAAAGGCACTTTGCCTTCATATTGCACATGACTGTAATCTGGCCTGTCGTTACTGCTTTGCTGAAGAAGGAGAATACCACGGACGCAGGGCACTTATGTCATTTGAGGTAGGGAAAAAGGCCCTGGATTTCCTTATTGCCAATTCAGGATCCAGACATAATCTGGAAGTGGATTTCTTTGGCGGTGAACCGCTAATGAACTGGCAGGTTGTGAAGGAGCTGGTGAAGTACGGCAGAGAGCAGGAAGCTCTTTATAACAAGAAATTTCGCTTTACGCTTACCACCAACGGTGTACTGCTGAATGATGAGGTTATGGAGTTTTGCAACAAGGAAATGGGCAATGTGGTACTGAGTGTGGATGGAAGAAAAGAAGTCCACGACCATATGCGGCCTTTCCGCAAGGGAGCTGGCAGCTATGATCTGGTGATTCCCAAGTTTATAAAGTTTGCAGAATCAAGAAATCAGGACAAGTATTATGTCCGAGGTACATTTACCCATTATAATCTGGATTTTTCTAAGGATGTACTTCATCTGGCAGATTTGGGCTTTAAGCAGATTTCTGTGGAGCCTGTAGTGGCAGCTCAGGATGAGGATTATGCTATCCGCCCGGAGGATGTGCCACAGATCATGGAAGAGTATGATCTTCTTGCAAAGGAAATGATAAAAAGGGAAAAAGAAGGAAAAGGATTTAACTTCTTCCACTTTATGATCGACCTTACAGGAGGCCCCTGCGTGTATAAACGGCTTTCAGGCTGTGGTTCAGGTACTGAGTACCTTGCAGTCACACCTTGGGGAGATTTCTATCCGTGCCATCAGTTTGTAGGTGAAGAAGAATATCTGATGGGTAATGTGGATGAGGGCATTGTAAAGCCACAGATCCAGAAGGATTTTTCTAAATGCAATGTATATACAAAGCCAGCATGTAAAGACTGTTTTGCCAGATTTTACTGCAGTGGCGGATGTGCAGCAAATGCCTATCATTTCCAGAAAGACATTAATGGTAATTATGAAATCGGATGCCAGCTCCAGAGGAAGCGTGTGGAGTGCGCTATCATGATAAAGGCTGCCCTTGCAGAAGAATGATCTTTTGCAGACCTATACGACAGCTACAAAATTAAATTAAGAAGGGACAGGAACAATGAAGAAATCAAGAGGCGTTGTAGTGCTGATTCTTGTAGCTATCCTGACAGGACTGTTCTGTTTTACAGCAGCTGTTGGATTTGGACCTACAGGAACCGGTTCAGCCAAGAATATCAAGACTGGTCTTGATCTGGCAGGCGGTGTCAGCATTACATACAAAGCAAAAGAAAGCAACCCAAGCAGCGAAGATATGAACGATACTGTTTATAAGCTGCAGAAACGTGTGGAACAGTACAGTACAGAGGCACAGGTATACCAGGAAGGCAGCGACCGTATCAATGTTGAGATCCCTGGTGTTACAGATGCCAATGCAATTCTGGAAGAACTGGGCAAGCCAGGTTCTCTTTGTTTTATCCAGCAGACTGGTGATGACGGGGAAAATAACTTCCAGTATGATGCTAACAGTGATACCGGATACAGCCTGACAAGAGATCTGGATGAGATCCGGAAGCAGAATGGTGTTGTTCTTGAGGGAACAGATATAGCTGATGCTACTGGTGGTGCTATTCAGCGTCAGAATACAGGAACAAAGGAATATGTTGTAAACCTGACCCTTACAGATGAAGGAAAGAAAAAGTTTGCAGATGCTACAGAAGCAAACGTAGGCAAACAGATCGCTATTGTTTATGATAATGGGATCTTAAGTGCACCAACTGTAAACGAGGCCATTACTGGTGGTAAGGCAGAGATCAATGGACAGAAGAGCGTAGAAGAGGCACAGGAGCTTGCTTCTTACATCCGTATCGGTTCCCTTAGCCTGGAGCTGGAAGAGATGAAATCCAGCGTGGTTGCAGCACAGCTTGGAGAGAAAGCGATTTCTACCAGTGTGATCGCAGGTGCCATTGGTCTTGTGATCGTTATCCTGTTTATGATCCTTGCATATAGGATCCCAGGTTTGGTGGCTGGTATTGCCCTTGTATTCTATACCGCAGCAATGCTTATTACATTAAATGCCTTTGATATCACTCTTACGCTTCCGGGTATTGCAGGTATTATTCTTGGTATAGGTATGGCAGTGGATGCCAATGTTATCATTTATGCCCGTATCCGTGAAGAGATCGGTGCCGGAACATCCGTCAGAAGTGCTATTAAGGCTGGTTTCTCTAAAGCATTTTCTGCCATCTTTGACGGTAACATTACTACACTTCTTGCAGCACTGGTGCTGATGAAGCTTGGTACAGGTACAGTTAAGGGCTTTGCTTATACACTGGCGCTTGGTATTGTAATTTCCATGTTTACGGCTTTGGTTGTTTCAAGGATCGTGATCAATGCATTATACGCAGTTGGTATTCATAATCCCAAATTCTATGGACAGACCATGGAAAAGAAGCCGATCAATTTTGTTGGAAAGAAAAAGCTTTTCTTTACAATTTCACTGGTTATTATTTTAGCAGGTTTTGTTGCAATGTTTATTTTCAGCAAAACTTCCCACAAGGCTTTAAATTACAGCCTTGAGTTCTCAGGCGGTACTTCTACTACTGTAACCTTTAACGAGGATATGGATATCAGCCAGATCGATTCTGAAGTGACTCCGGTAGTAGAGGAGGTTACAGGTGACAAGAATGTTCAGCCTACCAAGGTTGTTGGTACTAATCAGGTAACGATCAAAACACGTTCCCTGAATCTTGAAGAGCGTGAAGCATTAAATCAAGCACTTGTAGATAAATTCGGTGTTGATGATTCTCTGATCTCTGCAGAGAGCATCTCAGCAACTGTCAGCAATGAGATGAGAAGAGATGCCATCGTTTCCGTCATTGTTGCTGCGATTCTGATGCTTCTGTATATCTGGTTCAGATTTAAGGATATCTGCTTTGCAGGCAGTGCGGTACTTGCATTGATTCATGATGTGCTGGTTGTACTTACTTTCTATGCAATTTCCAGAACATCTGTAGGCAATACATTTATTGCCTGCATGCTGACTATTGTTGGTTATTCCATTAATGCAACCATCGTTATTTTTGACCGTATCCGTGAGAATCTTCACGGAAGCAAGAATCCGGATCATATTGAAGAGATTGTTAACAGAAGTATTACCCAGACCCTTACAAGAAGTATCTATACTTCCCTTACCACATTTATCATGGTAGCAGTGCTTTATATGATGGGTGTTTCTTCTGTGAAAGAATTTGCAGCACCGTTAATGGTTGGTATCCTTTGTGGAGCATATTCTTCTGTATGTATTACAGGATCTCTGTGGCTGACAATGAAAGGACACTGGAGAAAGGCAAAGGTTCAGCCTGCAGCTGTAACAGCTTCCAAGGTATCAGCACCTAAGAAAACTACAGCGAAAAAGCCTTCCAAACAGGAACCACCAAAAGCTGATCCTGCACAGCCTAAAAAGAAAAACCGTAAGAGAGTCCAGGAACGTCTGGCAGCTCAGGAAGCGGCTAATAATGCGCAGGAAAGCAATAAGAATGAATAAATAGAGAAAGTTCGGGACAGGCCTTTGGGTCTGCCCCGTTTTCTTATGTGCAGGAGATGTTACATGGAAAAATGGTTTGTTTCTGCGAAAAAAGCAGATTTTAAGGAAATCGGAAGACAATTCGATATTGATCCTGTGATCGCCCGGCTGATCCGCAACCGCGATGTAACTGGTGCAAAAGCCATACAGGAATATTTGCGGGGAACCATTCAGGATATTCCGGGACCAGAACTTTTAAAAGGAATGAAAGAGGCAACTTCCATATTGAAGCAAAAGATCAGGGAAAAAAAGAAAATCCGTATTATCGGCGATTATGATATTGACGGAGTGACTGCTACGTATATCTTGATCAAAGGCCTGGAACGATTGGGGGCAAGGGCAGATACTTATATTCCTGACCGTATCACGGATGGTTATGGGATCCATATGCCGTTGATCTACAAGGCACTGGAGGACGGGGTTGATACCATCGTTACCTGCGATAATGGGATTGCAGCGTCAAAGGAGATTGGCTTTGCAAAAGAAAAAGGCTTGACGGTGATTGTTACGGATCATCATGAGGTCCCTTTTATTGAAGACAATGGAGAAAAAACCTATATTCTTCCACCAGCAGATGCTGTGATCAATACGAAACAGCCAGGGTGCCCCTATCCGAATAAGAATTTGTGCGGCGCTGTGGTTGCCATGAAGCTGATCTGGGCTTTATATGATGACAGTCATATTCCGGAAACTGAAAAAGAAGAGTTTCTGGAACTGGCAGCTATTGCTACGGTTGGAGACGTAATGGATCTTCAGGGTGAGAACAGGATTTTGGTGAAGGAAGGACTGAAACGGCTTCCATATACAAAAAACAAAGGCCTTCAGGCATTGATCCGTGTAACAGGACTGGAAGGAAGCAGGATTTCTTCTTATCACATTGGGTTTGTGCTTGGCCCCTGCATTAATGCCAGCGGCAGGCTTGATACGGCAGTCAGGTCTTTACGACTGCTTCAATGCGAGGATGCAGGCGAGGCAGCCAGGCTGGCTGGAGATTTGAAGGCATTAAATGACAGCCGGAAGGCATTAACAGAAAAAGGGAAGGATGCGGCGATACAGCTGATCGAAAATACAGATCTGAAAAATGATCCTGTACTTGTAGTATATCTGCCGGAATGCCATGAAAGCCTGGCAGGAATCATTGCAGGGAGGATTCGGGAAAAATATAACCGGCCGGTTTTTGTACTTACAAAGGGTGAAAAAGGAGTAAAGGGCAGCGGACGGTCAATCCAGCAGTATTCAATGTTTGAGGAATTAGTGAAATGTGGGGATCTGCTGGATCAATATGGAGGACATCCTATGGCAGCAGGTCTGTCTCTTCCAGAGGAAAATGTTTCTTTGCTGCGAAAAAGGTTGAATGAACAGTGTAATCTGAAAGAGGAGGATCTGATTCCTAAGGTTATCATTGATGTGCCAATGCCGATTTCGTATATTTCCACGAAGCTGGTAGAACAGCTGTCTTTGTTGGAACCTTTTGGAAAAGGAAATACAAAGCCATTGTTTGCCCAGAAAAATGTGAAGGCAATAAATTCACGTGTAATCGGGAAGAATCATAATGTGACAAAGCTTCAGTTGATGGATGAACAGGGCTATGTGATAGAAGCGGTTTATTTCGGCAATATCCCTGAGTTTATGGATTTCCTGTCTGCAAGAGATAAGATATCTGTTACTTATTATCCTGAGATCAATCGGTATCAGGGCAGGGAAACACTTCAGGTGATCATTCAGAATTATTGTTGACCGGAGATGGCTGCTGTGAATGGAGCAATCAGTAACCGGAGATGGCAGAATATGCTGTATCTATGGGGTTTTTGATTGATTATAAATAAAAAAGGTGATATACTTAAATCTATTGACAAAAAACATGGTTGAGAAAATGTTTGAGGAGGAAACAATAATATGAAAAAAATAGAAGAATATGTCAGAAGTATTCCGGATTTCCCGGAGCCGGGAATTATTTTCAGAGATATTACCAGTATTTTGCAGGATGCAGATGGACTTCACCTTGCCATAGATTCGCTTCAGGATCTGATCAAAGATGTAGATGTGGATGTGATCGTAGGCGCTGAGTCCAGAGGTTTTATTTTCGGAATGCCTATGGCATATAACCTCCACAAACCATTTGTACCGGTAAGAAAGAAAGGAAAACTTCCCTGTGAGACGATTTCCCAAAGCTATGACCTGGAATACGGACAGGCAGAGATCGAGATCCATAAGGATGCCATTAAGCCGGGACAGAAAGTAGTGATCGTAGATGACCTGATTGCTACAGGCGGTACCATGGAAGCTGCCGTGAAGTTGATCGAAGAGCTTGGCGGAGAAGTTGTAAAGATCCTTTTCCTGATGGAACTTGCCGGATTGAAAGGCCGTGAAAAGCTGAAAGGATATGATGTAGCGTCTGTGATCCGCTATGAAGGAAAGTAAAACAGTCAGACTTTGTACAGGGTAGGTGATAAGAGATGGCAGAAGTAAATACAGTCACAGATGCCTTGGATCAGGCATCCCAGATCGAAGCAGAGAAGTTGGCTTCTGTAAAAAAGGCAGATGCAGCTGTAAAGACAATGAGCGACTTTACCAGCCCGGAAGTGCTATATCAGGAATTGATCAGCAGTGTCCGGAAATATCATCCGTCCACAGATATCTCCATGATTGAGAAAGCTTATAAGGTTGCCAGTGAAGCACATAAGGATCAGAAAAGAAAATCCGGAGAGCCCTATATCATTCATCCTCTGTGTGTAGCGATCATACTGGCTGATCTGGAACTGGACAAAGAGACCATTGTAGCAGGACTGCTTCATGATGCAGTGGAAGATACATGGATGACATATGAAGAAGTGGAAAAGGAATTTGGCGGAGAGGTGGCTCTCCTTGTTGATGGAGTGACGAAGATCGGCCAGTTATCCTATTCCTCTGATAAGGTTGAAATGCAGGCAGAAAGCCTGCGTAAGATGTTTCTTGCCATGGCTAAGGATATCAGGGTTATTATGATCAAACTGGCAGACCGGCTTCATAATATGCGTACACTTCAGTATATGACTCCTGCCAAACAGCAGGAAAAGGCCCGTGAGACAATGGATATTTACGCACCTATCGCACAGCGTCTTGGTATTTCCAAGATCAAGGTGGAGTTGGACGACCTGTCTCTGAAGTACCTTAAACCAGAGGTGTATTATGATCTGGTTGAAAAGGTTGCATTGCGAAAAAGTGTGCGTGAGGAATTTGTTGGGAAGATCGTTAATCAGGTCAAACAGCATATGGTGGATGCCAATATTAAGGCTCAGGTAGATGGCAGGGTAAAGCACTTCTTCAGTATCTACAAGAAGATGGTGAATCAGCACAAGACTATAGACCAGATATATGATCTTTTTGCTGTACGTATCCTGGTAGACACAGTGAAAGACTGCTATGCTGCTCTTGGCGTGATTCATGAAATGTATAAGCCTATTCCCGGAAGATTTAAGGATTATATTGCAATGCCAAAGCCAAATATGTATCAGTCTCTTCATACCACGCTGATTGGGCCTAACGGTCAGCCATTTGAAATCCAGATACGTACTTTTGAAATGCACAAAACAGCTGAATATGGTATTGCAGCACACTGGAAATATAAAGAATCAGCAGATGGCAAGAAGCCGGTTGGTAAAAGTGAAGAAGAAAAATTAAACTGGTTAAGACAGATTCTGGAATGGCAGAGGGATATGTCAGACAATAAAGAGTTTATGAGTCTTCTGAAAAATGACCTGGATCTTTTTGCAGATAGTGTATATTGTTTTACTCCCCAGGGCGATGTGAAAACACTGCCAAATGGCTCCACTCCTATTGACTTTGCTTATAGTGTACACAGCGCAGTAGGGAATAAGATGGTAGGAGCCAGGGTCAATGGGAAGCTTGTACCTATAGAATACCGTATTCAAAATGGTGACCGGATTGAAATCATCACATCCCAGAATTCCCAGGGACCAAGCCGTGATTGGCTGAATGTTGTAAAGAGCACACAGGCAAAGAACAAGATCAACCAGTGGTTTAAGAAAGAACTGAAAGAAGATAATATCCTGAAAGGAAAAGACATGCTGACTCAGTATGCCAAGTCCAAGGGATTTAAGATCGGCAATTACACCAAGCCACAGTATCTGGAGGCTGTTCTGAGAAAATACGGATTCCGTGACTGGGATTCCGTGCTGGCGGCCATCGGACATGGAGGTCTGAAAGAAGGGCAGGTTTTTAATAAGCTGGCAGAAGCTTATGATAAAGAAAACAAAAAGAATCTTACAGACGAGCAGGTCTTGGAGGCTGCACAGGAAGCACCGGAGCGAATCCATGTAGCTAAGGGTAAAAGCGGTATTGTGGTTAAGGGCATTCATGATGTGGCAGTGCGCTTTTCAAAATGTTGTAATCCGATCCCAGGAGATGAAATTGTAGGTTTTGTTACAAGAGGCCGTGGTATCACCATTCACAGGACAGACTGTGTGAATGTGATGAATATGTCAGAGATGGACAGAAGCCGCCTGATCGAGGCTGAATGGCAGCAGGATAACAGGGTATCCGAGCAGTATATGGCAGAGATCAATGTATATGCCAATAACAGGACAGGTCTTTTGGTAGACATTTCCAAGATCTTTACTGAGCGTAAGATCGATGTGAGAAGTATTAACAGCCGTACTAACAAGCAGGAAAAGGCTACGATTTCCATGAATTTTAATGTGAGCAGTAAAGAAGAACTGAATTCACTGATTGAGAAGATACGCCAGATCGACAGCGTGATCGATGTGGAACGTACTACAGGCTGATTTTTTATACCCGAAGGTGGAAAGGACAACATGGGAAGATTAAAGGTAGAACAGCTGGTTTTAGGACCGGTAAGTACAAATTGTTATTTCGCATTAAACCAGGAGACAAAAGAACTGCTGATCATTGATCCGGCAGATCAGCCAGAGCGGATCTTTCAAAAGGTAGCCCAGATGGAAGGGACTCCTGTAGCTGTCCTTCTTACTCATGGCCATTTTGACCATATTTCTGCAGCAGAAGCAGTGAGAGACAGATATGATATCCCTGTTTATGCCTGTCCTCTGGAGACAGAGATGCTTTGGGAGCCATCTGTGAATATGACCCAGTATTATGGCAGACCGGTTTCCATGAAGGCCGACAAAATGCCCTCAGATCTGGAAGTTTTTGAAGCAGCCGGGTTTAAAGTTCAGATGATCTTTACACCAGGACATACAAAAGGCAGCTGTTGCTATTATTTTAAAGATGAAGATGTACTTTTTTCCGGAGATACCCTGTTCCACGGTTCTGTAGGCAGGACGGATTTTCCGGGAGGGAGTTCGGCACAGATTGTGGAAAGCCTGCACAGGCTGGTAGATGCGCTTCCGGAAGATACGGTGGTATATCCAGGACATGATACATCAACTACCATTGGTTATGAAAAGAGGTACAACCCTTTTGTATAAGATAGAGATTTGTTTTCTTGATAAAGATTTTGAACATGATATATATGAGCTGATCAAAGCTTTTTATCCGGAAGCAGAGATCCGTATGACTTATGAAGCAGAGGAAACGCACTTCTGTGATCTGCTATTTGTGTCTTCAAAAGCAGAAGGAAGTTATCTGATCCGGTATGAGGGAGAAGGAAAAAGCGGGCAGATCAGTATTAAAGAAAGTGAAAGCCGCAGGGAGAATAAAGACCACCTGAAATATGCCCTTTATCAGGATGTGCTGGTTAAGCTGACAGGACGCACGTTACCCTGGGGGAATCTTACCGGTATCCGTCCGGTAAAGCTGGCTATGGGGATGTTGGATACAGGCCTTACCAATGTACAGACAGCACAGGAGATGCGGGATCGGTATCTGGTCAGCCCTAAGAAAACAGCACTGGCTGTTGCCATTGCCAACCGGGAAAAAGATATCCTGAAGGATATTGATTATGATAAAGGGTATAGCCTTTATGTAGGGATTCCGTTTTGCCCAAGTATCTGTCTTTATTGTTCTTTCAGCTCGTATCCATTGAAGCTTTGGGCATCAAGAACTGACGAATATCTGGATGCGCTGTGCAAAGAAGCTGAAGCTGTGGCCAGCCTTATGAAAAGCCTTGGCAGGAAGCTGGATACGATTTATATTGGCGGAGGAACACCTACTACACTGGAGCCTTATCAGTTGGAGAGGCTGTTGGATTGTCTGAGCCGTCAATTTGGATATGATGGACTTCTTGAATTTACTGTGGAAGCAGGCCGGCCGGATAGCATTACAAAAGAAAAACTTGCATCGATCCATAGATTTCCTGTTACCAGGATTTCTGTAAATCCACAGACTATGAATCAAACCACTTTGAATCTGATCGGCAGGAAGCATTCTGTAGAAGATACAAAGAAGGCATTTGAGCTGGCAAGAGAGCAGGGATTTGACAATATTAACATGGATCTGATCGTAGGCCTTCCTGGCGAGGATTATGCCATGGTAGAGTATACACTGGAACAGGTAAAGGCACTGGATCCGGACAGTCTTACTGTACATTCTCTTGCAGTAAAACGCGCAGCAAGGTTGAATATCTTCAGGGATCAGTATCAGGAAATGACCTTTGAGAATAATCAGGAAATCATGGAGCTTACCATGAAAACAGCCTACGAAATGGAAATGAGCCCGTATTATCTGTACAGACAGAAGAATATGAAGGGAAATTTTGAAAATGTAGGCTATGCCAAGGTTGACAAAGCAGGAATTTACAATATACTGATTATGGAAGAAAAACAGCCTATTATTGCTCTTGGTGCTGGTGGTTCTTCCAAGCTGGTTTTTGATCACGAAAGACGGATCGAACGTGTGGAAAATGTAAAAGATGTTACCAATTATATTTCACGTATTGACGAAATGATCCAGAGAAAACAGACCGGGATTACCAGATGGCTGCGTGATTGGAGGGAGGATTCGTGAGCAGAACCAAGGAGAAGAATCCTGCCTCACAGGACAGACTGCTGGAATTTGACCTGTCTACAGAATTAAAACATGGCATTGCAGTAAGCAATCTGGCGTATGCAGTCGCAAAGGAAGTTGGACTGCCCGAGGATCAGTGTTACCAGCTGGCAGTGGCCGGTGTGCTTCATGACATTGGTAAGCTGAAACTGCGCAGCTACATTAATGGACAGGAAAATAATCCTCTTGTGATCGAGGAATTGAAATATGTGCGAATGCATTCTGCACTTGGATATGAAGAACTGAAAGATCAGGGGTATTCTGATTTTATTCTGGAAAGTATTTTGTATCATCATGAGAATTTTGATGGTACCGGATATCCATCCAATAAATGTGGGGAAGAGATTCCCATTGGAGCCAGGATCCTGAGAGTTTGTGATGTTTTCTGTGCTTTAAGCTCAGACAGACCTTATCGCAGGGCTTTTGACAGAAAGACAGTAGTTGGACTGATGATCGATGAAGTAAAGAATTTTGACATGGAAATTTTTCTCGCTTTTCAGCGGGTAGTTCATAAGGAGGAACACGATGGCATTAAAGAAGAAACCGGTAACAGGGATGAAGGATATTCTTCCCAGGGAAATGGAAATACGGAATTATGTGACCAGCATCATCCGTGAAACATATGCATCTTTTGGTTTTACATCTATAGAGACTCCCTGCGTGGAGCATATTGAGAATCTTTGCAGCAAGCAGGGCGGAGAGAATGAAAAGCTTATCTTTAAGATCCTGAAAAGAGGCGAAAAGCTGAAGCTGGAAAGTGCAAAGGAAGAAGGAGATCTGGTGGATTCCGGACTTCGTTATGACCTGACACTTCCCCTTTCCCGTTATTATTCCAACAATTCCAATGATCTGCCGGCTCCTTTTAAGGCTTTGCAGATGGGATATGTATGGAGGGCTGACAGGCCACAGAGAGGTCGTTTCCGTCAGTTTATGCAGTGCGATATTGATATTTTGGGTGAGGCTACTTATATGGCTGAGATTGAGTTGGTGCTTGCTACCACCACCCTTCTTGGCAAACTGGATTTCCACAATTTTACTATCCGTATCAATGACAGGAAGATCCTGAAGGCTATGGCACAGTATAGTGGTTTTCCGGCAGATAGTTTTGATACGGTATTTATCATCCTGGATAAGATGGATAAGATCGGACTGGATGGAGTGGCTGAGGAACTGGAAAAGGAAGGCTTCACAAAAGAAAGCATTGACACCTACCTTGGAATGTTTAAGGAGATCACAAACGATGTGGAAGGCGTTCGCTTTATAAAAGAAAAGCTGAAGGATGTGCTTGATCCTAAGGTGGCAGAGGATCTGGAAACCATTATTTCTACTGTTGACTCTGTAAAGACTGCAGATTTCAAAATGAGTTTTGATCCTACTCTTGTAAGGGGAATGTCTTATTATACAGGCCCGATTTTTGAGATCGCTATGGATGAATTCGGTGGAAGCGTTGGCGGTGGCGGCCGTTATGATGAGATGATCGGTAAGTTTACAGGCAGCAATACCAGTGCCTGTGGTTTTTCTATTGGATTTGAGAGAATTGTTATGCTGCTTCTGGAAAGAGGCTATCAGATTCCTGGACAGGGTGCAAAGAAAGCATACCTGATTGAGAAAAACATGCCTGCAGATCGTCTTGCACAGATTTTTGCACAGGCTGACCAGGAAAGAAAAGAAGGAACGCAGGTAAATATTTCCATTATGAAAAAGAATAAAAAATTCCAGAAGGACCAGATGACAACTGAAGGATATACAGAGTTTGTTGAGTTCTTCAAGGAAAAGAGATAATAAGCAGGAGGAGCAATAGACATGGCTGAGAGCATGCAGGGACTGCACAGAACATGCAGATGTGCAGAAGTTACGAAAGAAATGATTGGCAGTGAAGTGACCCTGATGGGATGGGTGCAGAAGGCAAGAGACAAAGGTGGTATTATATTTGTTGACCTTCGTGACCGTTCCGGGATCATGCAGCTTATTTTTGAAAACGGGATCATTGATGAAGAGGGATTTGCAAAAGCCGGAAAGCTGCGCAGCGAATATGTGATCGCAGTTGTTGGAACAGTGGCAAAAAGAGGTGGTGCAGTAAATGCAAACCTGGCAACCGGTACCATGGAGGTTCAGGTAAGATCCTTAAGAGTCCTTTCTGAATCAGAAGTACCTCCTTTCCCGGTAGAAGAAAACAGCAAGACAAAAGATGAAGTGCGTCTGAAATACAGATATCTGGATCTTAGAAGACCAGATCTTCAGAAGAATCTTATGTTAAAAAGCAAAGTAATGATGCTTACCAGACAGTTCTTTGCAAATGAAGGATTTTTGGAGATTGAAACACCAATGCTTGGAAAGAGCACACCGGAGGGTGCCAGAGATTATCTTGTTCCGTCCCGTATCCATCCGGGAAGCTTCTATGGCCTTCCACAGTCTCCGCAGCTTTACAAGCAGCTGCTAATGTGTTCAGGATATGATCGTTATATTCAGATTGCAAGATGTTTCCGTGATGAGGATCTTCGTGCGGACCGCCAGCCGGAATTTACACAGATCGATATGGAGCTTTCTTTTGTGGATGTTGATGATGTGATCGATGTGAATGAAAGATTTCTTTCCTATCTGTTTAAACAAGTACTTGATCTGGATGTGAAGCTTCCGATCCAACGGATCACATGGCAGGAGGCAATGGATCGTTTCGGATCTGACAAGCCGGATATGCGTTTTGGAATGGAACTTCATGATGTAAGTGATATTGTGAAGGACTGCGGATTTTCCGTATTTACTTCTGCTCTTGAAAACGGCGGCAGCGTTCGCGGTATTAACGCAGAAGGTCAGGGCGAAATGCCAAGAAAGAAGATCGACAAGCTGGTAGAATTTGCGAAGGGCTATGGGGCAAAGGGTCTTGCTTATATTGCCATTGCAAAGGATGGTACAAGAAAGTCAAGCTTTGCCAAATTTATGACAGAGCAGGAAATGGATGCCCTGGTTCAGGCAATGGATGGAAAGCCAGGAGATCTGCTTCTGTTTGCGGCAGATAAGAAAAAGCTTGTATATGATGTTCTGGGAGCACTTCGTCTGGAAATGGCAAGACAAATGGAACTTCTTGATAAGAATGAGTATAGGTTTGTATGGGTAACAGAGTTCCCGCTGCTTGAGTGGAGTGAGGAAGAGAATCGCTATACAGCTATGCATCATCCATTTACAATGCCGATGGAGGAGGATATCCCTCTTCTGGATACAGATCCTGGAAAGGTTCGCGCAAAGGCTTATGATATTGTACTGAACGGCAATGAGATTGGTGGAGGAAGTGTCCGTATCCATCAGGATGATATTCAGGAAAGAATGTTCAAAGAACTGGGCTTTACGCAGGAAGCTGCGTATGAGCAGTTTGGATTCCTTCTGGATGCATTTAAGTATGGTGTTCCGCCACACGCAGGACTGGCTTATGGCCTTGACCGTCTGGTAATGCTGATGGCAAAGGTAGACAGTATTCGTGATGTGATTGCATTCCCGAAGGTAAAGGATGCATCCTGTCTGATGACAAAAGCACCACAGAGAGTCAGCGAGGCACAACTGAAAGAACTGGGATTGGAAGTTGCTCCGGAAGAAGAATAATAAAAAGAATCAATAAGAAAATAAAAAGCTGCCTGAGCGCTGTACAAACTGTGAAATGCAGAACGTACAGTGTGGGGCAGCTTTTTTTATTGCAGGTTATTCGGTGACGGTATCATCTACCGGACTGGTAGTCAATGTGCCGAAAATAGCATTTCCAAGCTCACCATTGCTGTCATCCAGCTTCCAGGAAACACCATCATTGATTAGGCACAGACTGGCATCTGCAGTCTTTGTAGCAGTGTTGGCGGTGATACAATCAAGCAGCATGTCATAAGATTTATCAAGCCTTTTTTCAAGACCGTCAATTACAGCATCTGGAGACGCAAGGTATTCATTAAGTTTTTTCTGGTAAGAAGTAAGAATGGTTTCACTGTCGAAGGTGGTAATCTTCGTAGTAACCACAGCCTGGTAACCGTTGATCTTGCTGTCCTTAAATTCATAATTAAAAGTATTATGTACCTGGGTGACAAGGGCGGAGGCAATGGCATTCCGGGTAGTATCTGAGGTGTTCAGAATACTTTCCACACCAAGAAAGCTGCTCATTTCTTCGGTATTCATTTCTGTCAGAGAATCAAGGTAGACTGTCAGAGTGTCTTCAGGGGAAAGAATATCCGGATCAGACAGATAAGTCATAAGACCGCCGACAAGGTCATTTTCCAGGGCATAGGTTCGCTTGATCTCCCAAGCATTATGATCATTCATTGCCAGTTCAATGGTGCAGTTACGTTCAATGGAATCATAATCATCAGATGCAAGCAGCTCCTTCATGATCAGATAAAGATCTGTCAGTGAAAGGGAAGAGGACTTGGAATCCTGGTCATTTTCCATGTGGGCTGCACTCTGGATCTCACGCTGTAGCTTGGCAGCAGTAAAATCCTTTGCAAGAGCATTGGCATCCAATGTTACCAGCCGAAGGGAAGCAGAAGCTGTCTGTTTGTCCTTGTCAACATCAACATCCAGGATCTTATAATCAAAATCCTGAAAAAAGAGAGGAAATACATCTTTTATTTCATTTGATTGCTTCTGGTCATCTTTTATATCCGGGAACAGTTCCTTATAGGAAAAATACTTACTGGCAGTATCAGAATCCAGATTTTTTAGAAGATCCAGATCATTTTTGATAGCCTTTTTCACTGCTCGTTTTTCGCTGTGGAAACATCCGAATGCCATAATGGCAAGGATGACAACCAGCAATGGAATCAGCCGCTTTGCTGTTTTCATAAACCCTAGTTCCTTTCCGAAATAATATAGGTCTATTTTACCAGATTTATTTAAAAAAGTCAAAAAAGCTTAAAATCTATACGATTTTTATAAAAAAAGAATGAAAAATTTGTGAAATTTGTATTAGTACCCTGATTTACTTTATTTTTGTAAATGAATCTGCTATGATAGAAAAGATAAAAGATGGGGCAGCCCGGCGGGGATGCCATTATGTCCAGAGAATGGACAAGGAGGTCATTATGAAGAAACGCGGTATTGTCATTGGGGGGATTATTGTCATTGCCGGTGCAGTTGGTGCAGGAGGCTGGTATTATTATAAGAATAACAGCACTACAGCATCTGCAGATGGCGATGTGGTATATGTTACAAAGATCAGTGACCTGAATGTAGATAATTCAGGCACACAGAACCGTTTTGCAGGAGTAGTGGAAGCCCAGGAAACAGTGAAAGTCAACATTGAAAGCGGACGAAAGGTTAAGGAAGTCCAGGTCAAGACTGGTGACGAAGTTAAGAAAGGCCAGCTGCTGTTTGAGTATGACCTGAGCAGTATCCAGGACAGCCTGAAGCAGGCACAGCTGGATCTGGACCGTCTGAAAAATGAAGCCATTAGCCTGGACCAGCAGATCGCTACCCTGGAAAAAGAAAAAAAGAAAGCATCCAAGGATCAGCAGCTTTCCTATACCATTGAGATTGAGACAAATAAGATGAACCTTAAGAAAAATGAGTATAGTCAGGAAAGCAAGCAGGCGGAGATTGACAAGCTTCAGAGTGCGACGACCAATACAGAGGTACGCAGTGAGATCGATGGAGTGATCCAGAAGATTGATACCACCAAGCTTAGTTCAGATGACGGAGATACATTGGACGATGATTCTACAGGTATGGATTATAGCTCTGATAGCAGTGACAACAGCGCATTTATCACCATTCTCAGTACAGGAGCCTATCGTATCAAAGGTAAAGTCAATGAGATGAATCGCTATTCTATTGTTCAGGGAGAGCCTGTGATCGTTCGCTCCCGTGTAGATGACCAGCAGATCTGGCATGGGACTATGGGGGCTATTGATGAGCAGAGCAGCAATTCTTCTTCAAACAATGGCTATTATGGTATGGTAGATTCAAGCGGTGATTCAGATACCACTTCCAGTACCTACCCCTTTTATGTGGATTTGGAGACATCTGACGGACTGATGCTTGGTCAGCATGTTTACATAGAGAAGGATGAGGGTCAGGAAGATAAAAAAGAAGGCGTATGGCTCAGTGATTTTTATATTGTGGATGCAGATTCCCAGGATCCATATGTATGGGCTGCCGATGAAGATGGGAAGCTAAAGAAGCGCAAGGTTGTTCTTGGCCAGTATGATGAAGGGCTGATGGAGTATGAGATTGCAGATGGCCTTACTGAGGACGACAGCATTGCATTTCCTACAGAGGCTCTGACAGAGGGATTGAATACAGCAGATGCAGCATCGATGCCTGCAGGTGCAAGCATGTATTATGGTGAGGACAGCACGGATAGTTCAGACGGAACCGACAATTTGGACGGATCCGATGATGCGGATGATTCCCAGAGTTATGACGGTGAAGATGATGCAGATCCAATTATGGACGAAAGCTCCGGTGATGGATATATGGATGATTATTCAGATGAAGATATGCAGCCGGATGAAGAGCTGGGCGATGGGGATGTGATCGGCGGAGCCGATAGTATGGATGAGGATTTTGATGCCTATACCCAGGATTATTCGGATGATATGAATAGTGATGTACAGTATGGGGCTGATGATACGGAGGCAGCAGGATGATCCTTGAATTAAAGAACATATACAAAGAATATATACAGGGAAAGATGAGTGTGCCGGTTCTGAAGAATGTGGATTTTTCCATGGAGGAAGGTGAATACGTTGCTATTATGGGACCTTCCGGTTCCGGAAAAACTACACTGATGAATATTATCGGATGCTTGGACCAGCCTACTCAGGGACAGTTTTTCCTGGATGGGGAGGATGTAAGTAAATGCACCGAGAATCAGATGTCTGATATCCGGCTGCGTAAGATCGGATTTGTATTTCAGAGCTTCCATCTGCTTCCCAGACAGTCAGCACTTACCAATGTAGAACTTCCGCTGAATTATGCAAAGGTTCCTAAGAAAGAACGCCGTGAGAGGGCTTTTCAGGCTCTGGAGCGTGTGGGGCTTGCCGACAGGGTAGATTTTCTGCCAAATCAGCTTTCCGGCGGGCAGATGCAGAGAGTTGCAATTGCAAGAGCTATTGTGAATAATCCTAAGCTCCTTCTGGCAGATGAGCCTACAGGAGCCCTTGACAGTAAGTCTGGGGCTCAGGTTATGGAGCTGTTCCAGAAGCTGAATGATGAAGGGGTATCTGTGCTTATGATTACCCATGATGCAGAGATTGCTGCCCATGCCAAGCGAATGGTTATGATCCGGGACGGCGAAGTGTGGGAAAAGAGGTGATAGCATGAGCAGGATAAAGAAAGTGATCATAGTTCTGGTGATCGTAGCTTTGGTTGTTACAGGAGCAGCCAAAGGTCTGACCTATATGCGGAAGAACAACGAGACAGTGGTACAGGTGGCATCTGTAGGGGATCTGGCCAGTGATTATTATTCTCCGACCACCAATCTGGAAGCTAATGTGACCAGCAGTGTATCTCAGAATATTACAGTAGATAAAGATATGATCATTCAACAGGTTTATGTTAATAAAGGAGATTCTGTAAGCAAAGGTGATAAGCTGGTCTCTTTTGACATGACCCTTGTGGAGATGGAGCTTAATATTGCCAGACTGAAAAAAGAAAAACAGGAACAGGATCTGGCAAAATCAGAACGTAGATTGAAAGCCCTGAAAAACGGTGGAGCTCTTACAGAAGAAGATGCAGGCGGTTCCGCAGATAATATAGACGATTCCACAGATGACAGCGGCGATTCTGATATGGATAGCCTGTCTGGGGATGATATGGCTATGGCAGGACAGGACAATAGCCTTACAGATGTGGGCGGTAATTATCTTGCGCTGGCTATCAACCCTATTTTACTGGAGGCTTTTACAGATGCAGTTGGAAGCGGGAATGATTCTGAAGAAAGCGATGTGCAGGAGGATGGTTCTTCGGTTGCAGCAGATGATGTATATGATGCAAATGAATCCGGCCAGTTCAGTGATCAGGCAGGTCAGGACTCCTCAGATAATCAGTTTACTTCAGGAGAGGATAATATCTATCCGATCACACCGGAACCTACACCTACCCCTGTCTTGGATGAAGAAGTTGATTTTGTGGATGGCACTACCAATCCTGAAGAACCGGATCTTACAGATGGGGATGAGAAGTTTTATCAGACCTTGGACTATGACACAGAGCCATTTGTGGGCAGCGGTACTAAGGATGACCCATATGTTTTTCTTTGCAGTAATGCCAAAGGAAAGGTAGAGCTGACCGGCGGTTTTCTGAACCGTATGGCAGGATATAATGAAGATGGGACAGAAGTGCTTCATAAGAAAGGATATTGGTATTTGCTGGAGTTCCATCAGAATGATACCATTGCAGATTATACAGACAGAACCCAGTCCTGTATTGGATATTATCTGGTGAATGGACATAAGCTGAAGAAAACAGTGGATCCTTCTGCGTCTCTGGAGCTGACAGTAGAGGAGGCCAGCCATTATGAGCCGGAAGAACCAGAAGAACCGGATATTCCAGGTGATGGGGGAAGCTCTTCTGTGAATATTTCCAGAAGTGATGCCATCAAATTATATAAGAACCGGATTGCAACTCTGAAGCTGGATATCCAGGAAAGTGAGATTAAGATCTCACAGCTGGAGAAAAAGATGAACCGTCAGATCATTTACAGTAAACTGGACGGTACAGTTACCACTGTAGGAGATCCTGTAACAGGCACTCCTGAAGATGACAGCAGTGTATTTATGAGTGTAAAGAATAAAGACGGATATTATGTTGTTGGCAAGGTTGGTGAGCTTCTTCTTGACTCTGTAAAAGAGGGAACCATTCTTCAGTGCACCAATTACACTTACTATGATGATGGAGAAGAAAGCACCAGCCAGTTTGAAGCAGAAGTTATGGATGTGTCTGAGTATCCTGTTTCTTCTGACAGCAGCTATTATTATGGTGACGGCAATCCGAATGTATCTGAATATCAGTTCACAGCTGTGATCCCGGATAAATCTGTAAAAGTGCGGGATGGAGATTATCTGAACATTCAGCTGACCGAAGAAACCAAAGCCAAAGGGATCGTCCTCTCCAAAGCTTTTGTTCGGTCTGATAATGGTAATTCTTACGTGTATAAGGACGATAAGGGTGTGTTGAAGAAACAATATCTGTCTATCGGAGGTAATGTTGATAATGGGTACAGTGTCTTGATCACAGGCGGGATCACCAGGGATGACAAGATCGCATTTCCATATGGCAAGGATGTGGCTGAAGGAGCTAAGACCAAGACAGTTTCTGCATCCAAGATGTATGGTGAAGACGATTACAGTGACAACGGAGGTGATTTTGAATGATAGAAAATATCAGGCTGGCCTTTCAGGGGATATGGTCTCATAAGATGCGTTCTTTCCTTACTATGCTGGGTATTATTATTGGTATTGCGTCTATTATTGCAATTGTTTCTACCATCAAGGGTACCAGTGAACAGATCAAAGAAGATCTGATCGGATCCGGGAATAACACAGTTTCTGTGAATCTGTATTATGGAGACAGTACATACAGTGCTGAATACGGGGACAGCAATGCAACGCCTCCCCTTCTTTCCGAGAATCAGAAAGAAGAAGTCAGAAAAGTAAATCATGTTGAGAATGCAACTTTCTTTTATAACAGATCCTACAGCAGCAATGTATATTACCAAAATACAAGCTTCCAGGGAGGGCAGATATACGGTATTGATGTGAATTATATGGATACCTGTGGCTATACTTTGCGTTCCGGAAGAGCTTTTGTACAGTCGGACTATGACAATTACCGGAAAGTGGCACTGGTGGATTCCAATGCTGCTGAGAATATCTTTCCGGGAGAAGATCCTGTGGGGAAGATCATTGAAATAGGAGAAGAGCCATATACGGTAGTCGGGGTTGTGAATCAGGATGAAGATTCTATGCCAAACATCGAGAATATCAATCAGTTTTACGAGTATTTTCAGAGTGTTATGGGCACAGTTATGATCCCCAGCAAGTGCTGGCCAATTTCTTTTCAGTTTGATGAACCGGAGAATATTGTGATCCGGGCCGACAGTACAGACAACATGAGTGAGGCAGGCAATGGAGTTGCCAAGGCTTTGAATAATGAGATTAAGGCTGCAGACAGTTCGACCAAGTTTGAGTATAGAGCCAAGGATGTAATGCAGAAGGTTAAGAATCTTCAGAAACTTAGTGAAAGCACCAATCAGCAGCTGATCTGGATCGCAAGCATTTCTTTGCTGGTAGGCGGTATTGGAGTTATGAATATCATGCTTGTCTCAGTTACAGAGAGAACTAAAGAGATTGGTCTTAAGAAGGCTATCGGGGCAAGAAAGAAGACCATTCTGAACCAGTTCCTTACAGAAGCAGCTGTACTTACAAGTATAGGTGGTATTATCGGTGTAGTTCTGGGCATTGCCCTGTCGAAGGTAGTATCCAAGGTGGCCGGTTCACCTACAGCCATCAGCGTTCCTGCCATTGTAGGATCTGTGGTATTTTCTATGCTGATCGGTATTATTTTTGGCCTTCTTCCTTCTGTAAAGGCAGCAAATCTGAATCCTATTGATGCACTAAGAAGTGAATAAGAGTAGTTCATGCGAATAGAATATCAGTGATACAAAAGAGATAGATTCATTGTACTAAATGGATTTGTCTCTTTTTTGTGTGTAATTATTGAAAACCGTGGTATACTAACGGAAACAACAGCTTTACTTTACGGAGGAAAAAGCATTGAAAATATTGGAAGGAAAATCTGTATTTCCAGGCATTGCCATTGGCAAGATTCAGGTATGGATGGAAGAATGGGATCAAGTGAAGCGTGTCCATGTCCCGGATCGAAATCAGGAGTTGCGTCGTTTGGATGAGGCTAAAGAGAAAGCCATTGTAGAATTAAAGGAATTGCATCAGAAAGCAGAAATAGAGGCAGGCAGCTCTGAGGCGGAGATTTTTGAAGTACACCAGATGATGCTGAACGAAGGAGAATATATAGAAGCGATAAGGAACAGGATCCGTACAGAGAGTGTGAATGCAGAATATGCTGCCACTGCTGCAGGTGAATATTTTGCAGATATGTTCCGCAAGATGGATAATGAATACATGAAAGAACGTGCGGCTGATATTCTGGATATTACCAAACGGCTGGTACGAGTTCTGTCAGGTGAGAAACAGAATAGAAATATTATACAGGAGCCTGTGATACTTGCAGCACAGAACCTGTCTCCAAGTGATACCATTTTGCTAGACAAAAGCATGATCTTGGCATTTGTGTTAAAGAAAGGGTCGGTCAATTCTCATACTGCTATTCTTGCAAGAGCAATGAATATTCCTGCATTGATCCAGGTGCCTTTCTCAGATGATGTGGAAGGCAGCATGGCCATTGTAGATGGAGATAAGGGAAAACTGTTCCTGAATCCTGATCAGGATTTTCTTGAGAAATATACAAAAGAACAGAATGCAGAGCAGGAAAAACAGAAGATTTTGAACCAGCTTAAGGGAAAAGAAACCGTTACAAAAGGCGGCAGAAGGATTGAATTGCTTGCCAATATAGGTAGTGGTGAGGACGTAGATGCAGTTCTGGAGAATGACGGAGAGGGAATAGGTCTTTTCAGAAGTGAATTTCTGTATCTTGGAAAAGAACAGCTTCCGTCAGAAGAAGAACAGTTTCAGATATACAAGGATGTTGCCAAGCGGATGGGTGACAAAAAGGTAATTATACGTACATTGGATCTTGGAGCAGACAAGCAGGCACCCTGCTTTCCAATGGAAAAGGAAGAGAATCCGGCTATGGGCTGCAGAGGAATCCGGCTGTGTCTGGAACATCCCAAGGCTTTCAAATCTCAGTTGAAGGCAATTTTACGTGCAGGAATGTACGGCAATCTGTCTATCATGTATCCCATGATCACTTCTATAGGAGAACTTGGGAAGATTGGGGAGATCCTGCAGATAGCGAAGCAGGAACTTCAGGAAGAGGGAAAGCAGTACAAAGATCTGGAGCAGGGGATTATGGTGGAAACACCTGCCGCAGCTATGATCAGTGATCTGCTTGCAAAGAAAGTGGATTTTTTCAGTATCGGAACAAATGACCTGACACAATATACGCTGGCAATGGACAGGCAGAATGAAAAGCTGGAAAGCTTTTATGAACCAGGGCATGAAGCGGTTCTGCGATTGATCCGTATGGTAATAGAGAACGCTCATAAAGCTGGTATCTGGGCCGGTATCTGCGGCGAACTTGGGGCAGACACAAGATTCACTGAAGAATTTGTGAAAATGGGGATAGATGAACTTTCTGTATCCCCATCCAGGATCCTGCCCCTTCGTCGTCTGATCCGTAGTATAGATGAAATCTGACAGAATTAAAAGCCCAGTTCCTCTCCACAGAGAACTACAGAAATACGTCCTGGCTTCCTGGAAAAACGAGTAACCAGGATCTGGCAGCAGATGCAATCTGGGCTTACACAGTCTGCACACATGCCGGTTTTGGCACAGGGTGTAGACGCATGTACACGTAATGCATTGGGCGGAGCTGCCAAAGTACGCACTCTGCGAATGGCATCCTCTACGTTATCACATAGCTTATTCATGCTGGCTAAGACGATCACATGCTCCGGACCATGGGCGATACATGCTACACGGTTGCTTGCACCATCAATATTAACCAGTTCTCCGGCTTTGGTGAATGCGTTGGTGCTTGTGAGGAAATAATCTGCACATACGATCTTTCCGTATAGTGCACGAGCTTCCTCAGGAGTAGCGGCGTTTTTCCTGTCGATAAATTCATAATTTCCATCTTCAACAGCCTGACAGACGCCAGCTTCATTCATGGATTCAGTGCCGCCCCAGGTAACAGATGCACCTTCAGGGATCATGGACAGGATCTGCGCCTTTGCTTCTTCGGCAGTTTCGCAGTAATATGCATCCATTCCACGTCTGGAAAAATTTTTCTTTAGTGTTTCTGCCACAAGTTTGTGGTGTTCGCTTACATAAGACATTGTCAGTCCTCCTGATTGTTAGATTTGTCCTGAAAAAATGAACAGAAGTAACTATTCAGCAGAAAGTATCCTGTCAGGTGTTTTTGTGGTGCTGAACAGCTACAAACAAATTATAACATGAACCGGTTTTAAGTAAAATACATGACAATAAAACAGTCCAAATAAAAAATTAAATAAATACTAAAATAAAAATCCAAACAAAAACTCAAAACAATAGAACAATAGAAAAATAATACAAGTGAAAATAAAACAATTGCCACAGGCAGGAATGCAGGGTATAATAAAGAGTAAAATGCAATTCAAGGTATTTTTCAATACCGATTATGAATTGAAATAATAAGATTTATTTTAGTAAGGAGAGGAATGTACAATGAGAAAATGGAAGATGGCACTTGCCGGTGTATTAAGTCTGTTTATGGTTGAGGCTCCAGCAGTTTGCAGTATGCCTGTTTATTCTGTTGCAGCGGCAGAGACCACAGTACAGGATACTGATGTTTTAAAAGGTCTTGTGAAAGAGAATGGCAAATATTACTATTATGTAGATGGAAAGATGCAGAAGGGCTGGCAGAATGTTACCACCACTAAGAGTAATGGTCAATCTGTAACATATCGATATTATTTCGGAGCCAACGGAGCTGCTTATGCTGCAACTCCTAAGCAGAAAACACTGGTTAAGAAGATTCGTGGAAAATACTATGGATTTAACAGCCTTGGAAGGGCAAGAACCAATACTTTCTGTAATGTAAAGCTGAAAAAAGGCAAAAAGACTTTTACATACCGTTATTATTTCGGAGCGAATGGTGCGGCTTATGCAGGCAAGAAGTCTTATGGCACTGCTGAAATCGCAGTTAAAAAGATCAAAGGCAAATACTATGGATTTAATTTAAATGGCAATATGGTAAAAGGTACATGGGTAAAAGGCGGCAAATTCTATGTCTTTGGTAAAAATGGCGTTTATAATGCAAGTCTTTCCAAAAAGCTTCGGGCAGCGGCTGGATATGAAAAGGAAGCATCCACATTGCTTTCGCTGATCGGCAATCCGAAGAAGGTCCAGGTACTGGAAAATACCTGTTATGGAGATGGTACAGAGATGTATTATTATTATGATAATTATTTTGCAGATATTTTTAAATTTAGCGGCACAGGAAAAACCATTGTACTTGGTGTGTCTGCAAAGTAATTTTGTTGATGAACGATAGAGGAGTAAGATGAGCATGAAGAAAAAGAATTTTGCAAAAGGCCTGATTCTGGCATTCTGTCTGTTTTTCGGCATTATGCTTGCAGGTACCCAGACTGCACAGCCGGTTAAAGCTGCTGTAAAGAAAACTACTACAGTTACCAAAGCAAAGAAGCCGGTAAATGGCTGGTATACATTTCCAAGTGGCAGAAAAAGATACTATAAAAATGGGAAATACCTTACCGGATTGAAAAAGGTTCGCAACAAAACCTATCTTTTTAGTAAACGGGGAGTTATGCTGACAGGTACTCAGAAGATTAAGAATAAGGTGTATTATCTGAATGACAAAGGGGTTCTGCAGGTTAAGAAACTGGGAAACAGGTATTTTTATGCCAATGGAAAGAAGATGTCAGATGTAGATGCACAGGATTTTGCCACTCTTCAGACTGCGAAGGAGATCGTCGCACAGATAACGAATTCATCTATGACGTCTGCACAGAAGCTGAAGGTGTGCTTTGACTGGGTGATCAAGAAGCCATACTGGACCTGGCGTACATTCAGCAATTTCAGTGGATGGCCGGCAGTTTATGCTATGGATCATTTCCAGAGAGGTCGTGGCAATTGTATGTCAGATGCAGCAGCTTTTGCATATCTGGCAAAAGCCGTTGGATATAAGCAGGTTTACGTATGCGTAGATAGTACAGGAAGAAACGGAAGCGGACATGCATGGACAGAGATCGGAGGTCTTGCATATGATCCTTTGTTCGCTGAAGCAAAAAGTTACAGTGCTAATTATGGTGTGCCTTATGGCGTATACAAGCTTTCACCGATTCTTCATATAGCGTTATAAGGAGTTAGAAAATGAAAAAAATTATGGAATTAATGGCGGAAGAGCTTTCCGCAGCATTTGAAAAAGCAGGCTATGATCCGGCATATGGAAGGGTAACAGTATCCAGTCGTCCGGATCTGTGCGAATATCAGTGTAACGGTGCAATGGCTGGCGCGAAGGCATACAAAAAAGCACCATTTATCATTGCTGACCAGGTAGCTGACCAGTTGAAAGACAGCAGGATCTTTTCCATGGTGGAAGTAGTAAAGCCGGGATTTATTAACCTGAAGCTTGATGAAAGTTATTTAGCTTCCTGGCTGAATGAAATGGCTACCCATGAAAAGCTTTCTGTAAATACTGCTGAGCAGCCAAAGACCATCATTATTGATTATGGCGGACCAAATGTGGCAAAGCCTCTTCATGTAGGTCATCTTCGCTCTGCTATTATCGGTGAGAGTATTAAGAGGATCGGCCGTTTTGTTGGACATAAGATGATCGGAGATGTGCATTTGGGAGACTGGGGACTTCAGATGGGATTGATCATCACTGAATTGAAGCACAGACAGCCGGAGCTTGTTTATTTTGATGAGACTTATACAGGAGAATATCCATCTGAGGCACCATTTACCATAGGCGAACTGGAGGAGATCTATCCTTGCGCCAGTGCCAAATCAAAAGAAGATGAAGAGTATCGCAAGGAGGCTCTGGAAGCTACCCATCTTCTTCAGCAGGGCAATCCGGGGTATACTGCATTATGGAATCATATCCTGAACGTTTCTGTAACAGACCTGAAGAGAAATTACGCAAATCTGGATGTTTCTTTTGACCTGTGGAAAAAAGAATCAGATGCACAGCCTTACATTCCTGAGATGGTTCAGCATATGAAGGATGAAGGATATGCTTATGAGGACCAGGGTGCTCTTGTTGTGGATGTAAAAGAAGAATCCGATACTAAAGAGATTCCGCCATGTATTCTTTTGAAGTCAGACGGCGCTTCCCTTTATACAACTACAGACCTGGCAACGATTGTAGAGCGTATGAAGCTGTTTAACCCGGATGAGATTCTTTATGTAGTTGACAAGCGTCAGGAGCTTCATTTTATACAGGTATTCCGGTGTGCCAGAAAGACTGGGCTGGTAAGGGAAGATACAAAGCTTTCCTTCCTTGGATTTGGTACTATGAACGGCAAAGATGGCAAGCCTTTCAAGACAAGAGAAGGCGGGGTTATGCGACTGGAGAATCTGATCTCTGAGATTGATGAAGAGATGTTCCACAAGATCGTAGAGAATCGCAGTGTAAAGGATAAGGATGCCCAGGAAACTGCCAAGATTGTTGGACTTTCTGCTATCAAATATGGAGATTTGTCCAACCAGGCTACCAAAGATTATATTTTTGATATTGACCGGTTTACTTCTTTTGAGGGAAATACAGGCCCATATATTTTGTATACGATTGTACGTATCAAATCCATTCTCAGCCGTTTTAAAGAAAATGGAGGAGATCTTGAGGCAGGTACATTGCTTCCGGCAGTGGGAATCAGTGAGAAGAATTTGATGCTTCAGCTTGCCGGATTTGGGGCTACTATTGAAAATGCTTTTGAAGAGAGGGCACCTCATAAGATCTGTGCTTATATTTATGAGGTATCCAATGCATTTAACAGCTTTTACCATGAGACAAAGATCTTAAGCGAAGAAGATCCGATGCGGAAGCAGTCATATATCCGTTTAATCACACTGGCCAAAAGAGTTCTGGAGACTAGCATTGACCTTCTTGGATTTACAGCACCGGATAAGATGTAAAATCGTATTGGCCTTATGTCTGGAATCTGGAGCTTTAAAACTCCGTAAAGACATCTAAAGTACAGTAAAGACATCTGAAATACAGTAAAAATATCTTGCATGGTAATTTTATTCCTGCATGCGAAGGATATTTTTACTGTATTTTTTTCTATTTTTATTAGGATTTTTATACTTCTGTATTTTTCTTAAATATCTGTAAAGCTGCTTTTTCGGGCAGCAGATTTATGCTATATTTATTTCAGGCGAGAAAACTCCTACTTCTATATATTATATCAGCTGGGAGTCAATCCCCCAGCTGATATAGCCTCCGGCAGGATTGCAGAGGTGCGCAGGAGAAGTATGTCATGCAATTGCATGACGCGCACCTCGCAGCAAGAATGCCGAGGCATTCTTGAACTGACAAGCTAGTACAGTGAAAATTAAGGCAAGTCAATATGGCGGTTACTTAATATTCACTGTGCTAGTAATCATCGTATACGGTATTTCACCGTAATTTCCTTATGGGATGCTACATGCTGAATAGTTTCTTTTTATCATTGTGAAGGAAGTGACTGACATAAGACTTACAGGACTTATTTTGAAGGGAAGATATTGTATTCTTGAGCAGATACGTGCCGGAGGGGAAGGAACTCTCTATCTGGCGCGGGATCTGGAACTTGGCTGCTTGTGGGCGGTTAAGGAAATACCTGTTTCACATAAGAAAGAAGCAAAGCTTTTGCGACTGTTGGAGCATCCATATATGCCAAGGATGATCGATTATATTGAAAAAGAAGACTATTGCTATCTTGTGATGGAATTTATACAGGGAAAATCGTTGGAAGAATGGATAAAAGAAGGACGTCGTTTTTCAGAGGAAGAGCTTTTGTCTTTTGGCATAATGATCGCACAGGTGTTGGGATATCTGCATAGTCGGAAGCCACCTGTATATTACGGGGATCTGAAGCCTGGGAACCTGATGCTGACAGAGAACGGGAAGCTGTATCTGGTGGATTTTGGAAGTGCTGTCCAGAGTTATTGCAGGCAGCAAAAAGAGTGCTGGGGAACCATGGGTTATGCTTCGCCAGAGCAGATGAAGGGACAGATCTGTGAAAAAAGCGATATTTTTACCATGGGGAAAACATTACAGGCATTGCTTACTGCGAATCTGGCGAAATATATCATGTATGATCCGTTGTTTCTATGGTTCCTTTTTCGCTGTTGCAGAAAAAAAGAAATCTACAGATATAAAAATATGCAGGAAGTGGAAAAAGTATTGAAGAGAATCCAAAAGAAAAAAGGAAAAGGCAGATATGCCATGGCAGTAGCCGGTATTACAGTCCTTGGACTTGTTGCTTTTGGAATTTTGCTGACTGGGGAATCGAAAATTCCAGAGTTCAGGGAGCGATTAACACAGGTAACAGATGTATATTATCAGATGGAATTTCAAAGTGAAACCAGGAACAAAAGGACAGAAGCAGTGAAGAAAGTCAGAGATCAGCTGCAGGAAATGCTTACATTATATACAAAAAAAGACGAGCAGGAGCATGTGTTGCAAATGCTCCGGGCAAATGAGGAATTGTTGGAACTTTTGGAATCAGAAAAGGGACAGGAAGGCGGAGGTAAATGAAAAGCTACAGGATATGGTTAAGCATAGCTGCAATATTGTTTATAGGAAAAATGTTTGGTACAGTCTGGACACAGGCAGAAGATTTGGGAGGCTTTGATGTAAGTGTTTCAGAAGGGGAAAACTGGTCGTTACCGGACAATTGGCAGGAAAATACTTCTGGATGGGAAGAAGAGGCAGATACCAAAAGTACTGCAGAATCGGAAAACGAATCATTTGCCCAGGGCAATAAGATAGAAAATTCTGTTGGAGAAAGTGAGGATATATTTTCATCTACATCAGAAAGTATACAGCAAAATAATCAGCAGCAAAACAATCTGCAGAATAGCAACGATCAGGACATTAACGATCAGGGCAATAACAATCAGGAAAGTAATAATCAGGAAAGTAACCATCAGGAAAGTAACTATCAGAACAGTAACAATCAGGAAAATAACAATCGAAGCAGTAACAATCAGAATAATAAGATGAATAATAATAATCAGAATAATAACCAGAACAGTACTAAGCAGAGAAGCAATCGTCAGGAGAATGATGGACAGGACAGTGTGCAGCCAGCTCACAAGCAGCAATCACTGATACAAAGACTATCAGAAGAAAAATCAGGAGAACCCAAAATACCAGAATCAAAAGAAACTGGAAAAATCGCTGAAGGGGAATTAGAACCAAAAGTTTATGTCAGTCAAGAAGAAAGACAAAAAGCAAAAGAGCAGGATCGGGCTGTGAATTTCCGAAGAACAAAAGATATGACATTTTTTCATAAGAAACAGGCAGGCAAAAAGGACATTCTATATCTCACTGTAACCAGGCTGAACATCCATCAGATCCTGTCTGTACGGCTAAACGGAAAGGAGTGCAGATGGAACAGGGAAGGGAGCCGTATAGTGCTGGAAGACAGACCGGAACAGGGGAAAAACAAAGTAGAAGTGCGATTCTTTCTGGAAGATGGACAGGTCAGAGGCATGGCGCCCTGGATTTTTACATGTGACTAGAGAAGTCAAGCGGATATTCGCAATCCGCTTCGCTACTTGCTCATAACCGAATAACTGCTCCGCAGTTTATCAGAAGGAGCTTGCACTCCTCCTGATACAAGCAAGTCCCCACCCACTGCTTATTGCTTTTCGCAATTGAAGCAGGGGACTTACTTGATTCGGTTAAATATCCGGAGAATATGTTTAAGCAGCTTATCTGTATCAGCTGCATTAACTTATCTGTTGGAAATGTAGAGAAAGAATGGTATAATCATGTCTGTTAATAAATGTATGAAATACTAACGGAGGAACATATGTACAAAGCCATTTTATTTGATCTGGATGGAACATTAACAGATTCTGGGGAAGGGATCATGAAAAGTGTGCAGTATGCACTGGAAAAGCTGGGAAAGCCGGAAGATGATCTGGAAAAATTACGGGTGTTTGTAGGCCCTCCACTGATGGAAGAATTTATGGAATATGCAGGCGTTGATGAAGAAGCTGCACGGCAGGGAGTGACCTATTACAGAGAAAGATATGCACCAATAGGTGTTTTTGAGAATAAAGTATATCCGGGGATCAAGGATATGCTGGTGCAGCTGAAAAAGAAAGGATATCTTCTGGGAGTTGCCTCTTCTAAGCCTGAATATTTCGTGAAGCAGGTACTGGAGCATTTTGAACTGGATGTATATTTTGATCAGATGGTGGGCAGTGAACTGAATGGCGGAAGATCCAAAAAATCGCAGGTTGTGGAAGAAGTGTTGCGGCGCTTTCATCTGGAGAATCACAGAGATCAGGTGATCCTTGTTGGAGACAGGGAATACGATGTATTAGGAGCAAGAGAGGCAGGGCTTGACTGCCTTGCAGTATCTTATGGCTATGGTTCCGTGGAAGAACTGACAAAAGCAGGACCTTTGAAAATTGCAGGCTCTGCAGAAGAGGTGCTGGATTTTTTCGAATAAGCCCCCGCAGGAAACTAAAAATGCCGATGCAGATCTGGAGAGCAATTTATCCCATGGGGATTCATTTTGGAATATCACAGATCGTGGCTTATGCAGGCTTGTATTTCCTTGTATTACGAAACGGGGGAAATAAAGATGCTTATTATGGACAGGTAATGATGCTTACCGGCCTTACCGGTCTTCTGGCTTTGATTCCTACTTTGTTTTTTTATAAAAAAGACCTGGCAGCGAGAAAGTATGGAGGAATCCTTAAGGAAAAAAGAACAAGAAAGCTTGGATTTTGGGAAGGCATTTTATTGTTCTTCATGGGAGGTGCCCTTGCTCAATACATTAACATGATTGTAAATATTCTCCTTATGGGGTCTGATGCCAGTATGAAATATCAGAATACAGTGGAAAGGATGACAGGTGGAAAGACTTTACTTTCAATGATCCTGTGGATTGGTATTGTGGCTCCTTTGGCAGAGGAGGCTATTTTCCGATGGCTGGTATTCTTAAGATTTCGTGATAATCTACGGTTGATCACAGCTGCTATATTATCAGGTGTTATGTTTGGGATTTATCATGGCAATCTGGTACAGGGGATTTATGCCAGCATTCTTGGTACTGTGTTTGCACTTCTCCTGGAGTGGAGCGGCAGCTTATGGGGAAGTGTACTCCTTCATATGGGAGCCAATATCTGGAGTCTTATAAGTGGAATTGCAGCAGCCTATATTATGGAAAATGAGGAAAGAATCATGGTATGGGGCATGCTGGCTTTAGGATTGTTGATTCTGACTGTTTTTGGAATGCGATATTTTTATAAGAAGTATACAGGACGAAATAGGATAAGAGAGATATAGGGAATATCCGAAAGCTGAAGGAATGTGAAAAGGAAAGCGAAATTGACTTGCAAAAGAGAAGGAGATTTCCAGATTGACAGGTAATAGAACTGCTGTCAGGTATGTTTTAGAGTACATATCTGGCAGCAGTTTTTCTCTGGAGATCTTTTTGCAGAAAGAACCTGATGATAGAGGTGTTCCTTCTGGAAACGTTTTTTTAGATTTTTTATAAAATTTTAATAAGGCGAAGCCTTGTGTTAGGAATGATAGAATGGTATCATAAGTGTATTAAGACGATTAACACACTAGCAATAGAATCAATATCAGTGATGGGAGTTAATTTGTAGTAGAAAGGAGTTGCCTATGATCGTACTTGATTATCATGACCGGCGGCCAATCTATGAACAGGTCACAGAAAGATTCAGACAGCTCATTTTAAGTGGGGCGCTGACAGCAGGAAGCCGTCTTCCATCCGTGCGGCAGCTTGCTATGGAATTGTCCATTAATCCTAATACGATCCAGAGGGCTTACATGCAGCTGGAGCAGGAAGGGCTGGTCTATCCAGTAAAAGGAAAGGGGAACTTTATTGCAGACAGTACCAGTATCAAGCGGATCAGCAAGAAGGCTTACACCCAGGAGATGCGTGAACTGATCTATAAAGGACAGACGCTGGGCTATGACGAAGAAGAATTGACAGAATTAGTTCGGGTCTGTTACAAGGAGGGAATAAAATGATAGAAGTGAATCAATGCAGCAAGAAATTTGGCATGCTTCAGGCTGTCAATAAGGTATCCCTTCAGATCGGAAACAGAGAGGTCTTTGGTCTGGTGGGAAGCAATGGAGCCGGGAAAAGTACCTTGCTGCGTATGATGGCAGGGATCATACGTGGGGATGAAGGGAATATTCTGGTAGATGGTACAGATGTTTACGAAAATGAGAAAGCCAAAAGCAGCATTTTTTATATTGCAGATGACAGTTATTTTCCGGCTAATTTTACACCAAGGGAGATGGCTGTTTATTACAAAAATGTCTATCCTTCATTCCGGATGCAGAAGTATGAGAAGCTGATGAAGCAGTTTCATCTGGATGAAAGAGGAAAGATCAACAGGTTTTCAAAAGGAATGAAGAAACAATTGCTTGTGATCCTGGGGATTGCTGCAGGCACTAAGTACATGTTGTGTGATGAGACCTTCGATGGACTGGATCCGGTGATGCGGCAGGCTGTCAAAAGCCTATTTGCAGCAGAGATCATGAACCGGGATTTTTCACCGGTGATCGCTTCCCATAATTTACGGGAATTAGAAGATATCTGTGATCATGTAGGACTTCTGCACCAGGGAGGGATTCTTTTGTCACAGGATCTTGAAGAACTGAAATTCCATATACATAAAGTTCAATGTGTCCTTTCCGATTCGCAGAAAGAAAAAGAACTGGCGAAAGAACTGGATGTATTGAGTATCCAGCATCAGGGATCGCTTCTTCTGATCACAGCAAGGGGAACACGCACAGAAATTATGGAAAGGATCCAGGCAAAAAAACCGCTTTTCTGTGAGATTTTGCCTTTAACCCTGGAAGAGATTTTTATCAGTGAAACGGAGGTTGCAGGCTATGAAATTAAAAATATATTCTGGTAAACAGATTAAAATGAATATAAAAGAGCAAGTATGGATCCCTGTGATCCTGCTGATCGGTTTTTTTCTGGCTTTTCCTGTAGCCGAACTGCTGATGATGGGCAATTGGTTTGGCATGAATTACACCTACGATCAGATCCAGATCCTTTATGAAAACCTGTGGAAAGACGGGTTCCTCAGGACAGGCTCTGCAATTACGGTGATTGCTGCATTGCTGAACAGCGTCAGTGAATTTTGGTATCTTTATTCATCAAAGAAAGTGGATTTTTACCATTCCATTCCTGTGAAAAGATCCAGGATGTTCTTTTCTAGAATGTTTACAGGGATCATATTCTTTGCAGGACCATATTTGCTGATGGAATTTCTTACAGTATGTATTGGCGCAATGCGAGGGTGTTTCAGCTTACATTTAATGAAACTGGCATTTTATATGTTCCTGATACATTTGATCTGTTATCTGCTGATATATTTTGCTATTGTACTGGTGATCTGTATTACTGGTAATTTTCTTATGGGCGGGCTTTGCTTTGTTGGAGTTTTTCTGTATGGAACTGTGCTTTCAAGTCTGATCACGGGATATGAAGAAACCTATTTCAGAACCTATGCCCGAATGTTATACGGAGTGTGCAAGGTTTTAAAAAGAGATGTATCGCCACTTTTTCTGGGAAATGAACTGGTAGATAAATACAGCCAGGGTGAACTGAAAGGATTTCTGTTTCCTGTTTTGTGCGTGGTACTGGTTTTGACAGCTGCGTCCTTTTTTGCTTACATAAAAAGACCGTCTGAACGTACTGGTGAAGCTTTGATCTATCCTTTTACACAGGTGGTGATCCGTATTCTGGTGGTGATCCCCACTGGTCTTGGCACCGGGCTGTTCTTTTCCCTGTTTCCGGAAAACACTTCATCCAGGGATGCCTGGGAGATTTTTGGATTGCTGGTAGGAGTCATATTGTCCTACAGTCTTCTTGAAATCGTTTATCAGATGGATTTTCGGAAAATATATACCCATTGGATACAATTGATCCTGTGTGGGGTTTTGGCGATTCTGATGGCAGCAGGATTTAAAACAGATGTAATCAGGTATGACAGGTATTTTCCGAAAAGCGGACAGGTAGAAATGATCAGCTGGAATGGTGTTAATATGGAGTCCAGCGATTATGCGGAAGAAAAAGCAGATGGTCGTTATGTGATTGGTACTAATAGCGTGGAGGCCATGATCAATCTGGGGAATTCTGAGGATCTGCTGCAGGCAGTGAAAAAAGCAGCAGATCGTACTTATAAAAATATAAAGAATAATGTTGGTAAAGAAGACCTGGAAGAGTCAGGAAGAATGGTAACTTTCGGGTTTACCATGAAGTCCGGTACAACCATTTACCGGAATTATATTGTAGACAGTCAGATCCTTAAGGATATTTTACAGGCGGCATACCGGGAAGGCGACTATAAAAAGGACAGGTATTCCATTTTGAACATTGATTCTAAGTATCTGTTCAGTATTACCGGTATATTCGGAGATGGTGTTTATACTACCCTTTGGGAAAGGGATAAAGAAAAAAGAACAGAGTTTCTGGAGGCATTGCGCCAGGACATCCTGGAGGCAGATGCAGAAATTCTGACAGGACAGCCTTGCGGAAAACTTTATTTGAGCTTTGGACAGATTCCCCAGGAGAGAACCCCTGATAATATGGTGCCGGATGGAAGAGAATTTTTAAGCGGTGCAGGAGGCATGGTCTATATGTTCCCCCAGTTCAGCCGTAGTCTGGCGCTTCTTGAAGAAGAGGAGGATCTTTCCATATCTCTTCAGGATGTTGATGTTGAAAGTGCCGATGTGGTATTTGACCTTTCAGAAGATGCCACCGTTTTATCTGATCCGGTACAGTATACAGGAAAAGAAGAATTGACAGAATTAAAGAATATACTGATTCCACCGGAACTGGTTCCGGAATGGGAAACCTTTAATTCTCCATGGACAGACCTTACACTAAACATTCGCGGTAAAGAGGCTGTAGAGGGATGGGCTATCCGTCCAGGAGAGAAGACTCCGGAATTTATCTTATTAGATCAGGAGCGTGCCCAGGAGGGTATCCTGGGGGAGAATGAAAGCGAGGACAGTACTGATCTGACAACGAATCTGGAAGATACAACAGATACTGAGGTAATGGATATTTATGAGTAAAAGTAAAAAGTCTGAAAAAACACAAGTACGTTTGGATCGTTTCCTTGCAGATGCAGGGGCAGGAACCCGCAGTGAAGTCAAAAAAATGATACAAAAAGGCAGGGTGCTGGTGAATGATCAGCCAGCATCCGGTCCGGAACAGAAGATCAGCCCGGATCTGGACAGAGTTTTGCTGGATGGAAAGGAGCAGACGGAAGCACCGGATTTCTTATATTACATTCTGAATAAACCGGCTGGTTATATCAGCGCAACAGAAGATTCAAAAGATAAAACCGTTATGGATCTGCTTCCGAAGATCGCAAGGAGAAATCTTTTTCCAGTAGGACGACTGGACAAGGATACAGAAGGCCTGCTTCTGATCACAGATGACGGAGCGCTGGCACATGAGTTGCTTTCTCCGGCAAAACACGTGGATAAAACCTATTATGCAAAAGTGAAAGGAGTGGTCACAAAAGAGGATCAGGAGGCTGTAAAAAATGGTGTGGACATTGGGGAAGCAAAGCTTACCATGCCGGCAAAACTGGAAATCCTGAATACAGACGGGGAATACTCAGAGATTCTTCTGACTATCCGTGAAGGGAAGTTTCATCAGGTAAAGCGGATGATGGAAGCAGTAGGCAAAACAGTGGTATACCTGAAACGTCTTTCCATGGGTGGGCTGGTTCTTCCAGAAGATCTTCCCATCGGCCAGTGGCGTATGCTTACTACAGAAGAACGCAAAATCATCAAAAGACTGTAAAAACAGCATAAAATTTTGAAAAATCCTCTTTACACCAGCGTTTTTCTTATGCTATAATACAACGGTTGTTAAAATTAAACACGCACGGTGATTCTCATGGATGGTGCCCTACGGTGTGTGGTTGGGTCCGGACGGAAGGCGACCTGTGCGGAAGAAAAAACCAAAAAAAGGAGATTACAACAATGAGCGTTATTTCAATGAAACAGCTTTTGGAAGCAGGTGTTCATTTCGGACATCAGACAAGAAGATGGAACCCTAAAATGGCTCCGTATATCTACACAGAGAGAAACGGTATCTATATCATTGACTTACAGCAGTCTGTAGGTATGGTTGATGATGCATACAATGCAGTTGCTGATATCGTAGCTAATGGCGGAAACATTCTGTTCGTTGGTACAAAGAAACAGGCTCAGGATGCGATCAAGACTGAGGCTGAGCGTTGCGGACAGTTCTATGTAAACGAGAGATGGTTAGGTGGTATGCTTACCAACTTCAAGACTATCCAGAGCCGTATTGCAAGACTGAAAGAGATCGAGACAATGGAGTCTGATGGAACATTTGATGTTCTTCCAAAGAAAGAAGTTATCGCTTTAAGAAAAGAACTTGATAAATTACAGAAGAACCTTGGCGGTATCAAAGAGATGAAGAGAATCCCGGATGCAATCTTCGTAGTTGACCCGAAGAAAGAAAGAATCTGCATTCAGGAAGCACATACATTAGGAATCCCGCTGATCGGTATCTGCGATACAAACTGTGATCCGGAAGAACTTGACTATGTAATTCCAGGTAATGATGATGCTATCCGTGCTGTCAAATTAATCGTTTCCAAGATGGCAGACGCTGTTATCGAGGCTAATCAGGGACAGGCAGATGTTGACGGAGAGATCCAGGCAGAGTCTGAGGAGTTTGCAGCTGAGGAAGCAGCAACAGAGGAATAATTGTCAGGCCGGGGAACGGCAGAGACAGATGATCGAATAACAGGAGGAAAATACAATGGCTATTACAGCAGCACAGGTAAAAGAGTTAAGAGAAATGACCGGCGCCGGCATGATGGATTGTAAGAAGGCACTTACAGCTACAGAAGGCGATATGGATAAAGCAGTAGAGTTCCTTCGCGAGAAAGGTCTTGCTACCGCTCAGAAAAAGGCAAGCCGTGTTGCAGCAGAGGGTCTTTGCAAGGCTCTTGTTGCAGAGAATGGTAAGAAAGCAGTTGTTGTTGAGGTTAATGCTGAGACAGACTTTGTTGCAAAGAATGAGAAATTCCAGGGCTACGTTGCTGATGTTGCAGCACAGGCACTGAATACAGAAGCTGCTGATATTGATGCTTTCCTGGCAGAGCCATGGACACTTGATACCACAAAATCTGTAAAAGAAGCTCTTGCAGCTCAGATCGCTGTTATCGGTGAGAACATGAACATCCGTAGATTCGCTCAGGTAAAAGAGGACAATGGTTTCGTTGCTTCCTACATTCACATGGGTGGTAAGATCGGAGTTCTTGTTGATGTTGAGACAGATGTTGTTAACGATGCCATCAAAGAAATGGCTAAAAATGTTGCAATGCAGGTTGCAGCTCTTAAGCCGCTTTACACAAGCGACAGCGAAGTAAGCGCTGACTATATCGAGCATGAGAAAGAGATTCTTCTGGCTCAGATCCAGAACGACCCGAAGGAATCCCAGAAGCCTGAGAAGGTTATCCAGGGTATGATCCAGGGACGTATCAAAAAAGAGTTGAAAGAAATCTGCCTTCTTGACCAGGTATACGTAAAAGCAGAGGATGGAAAGCAGACTGTTGGCAATTATGTAGCACAGGTTGCTAAAGAGAACGGCGCTAAGATCACAATCAAGAGCTTTGTTCGTTACGAGACCGGTGAAGGTATTGAGAAGAAAGAAGAGAACTTTGCAGAGGAAGTTGCAAAACAGATGGGAAAATAATCTGATATTTGCAGATTTTTAATAAGACCCATAAAGGGGGCTGTCCTGAAAACGTAGTTCAGCGATAACCTATAAACAAGCATTCTAAATAAGCTCGCGAGAGCGTTTCAAGTTTTGTGTAAACAGAAAAAACTGATATAAGATATGTCATTAGTTATCGAGGACAGAACCTGTT
>NZ_JBFKZO010000019.1:0-73592 GCF_040929965.1 Blautia sp. 1033sp1_1033st1_G9_1033SCRN_220408
GGATTTTGCATTGGAAAAAATCTATCCGGTCTTTTAACAAAATAAGCATAATTTACGGCGGGCAACTTGCCCGCCGTTATATTCAACTATTCGTCAAATAAATATATGCATCTTCCAAAGTGATATCATTATCCAGGACACAATTCTCATTTGGCTTTCCTTTGCTTAATACTTTCATATGAATTCCATTTTCTACATACTGCTTAGATGATATAGAATAATTGGCTTCTAACAAACGGGCTTCTTCTGCATTTTGTACCGTACAATTCCAAACACAGCCCTTTGCATTTTCCAGCAACCCACTCACGCTTCCAGAATATAAAAAACTTCCCTTTTTCATAATGGCAAGCTGTGTACAGGTTGCTGCTAAATCTTCTACTACATGAGTGGAAAACAGCACAGTTCTATCCTTTGAAAAATCAACCAAAAGATTGCGGATCCTGATTCTTTCTTCCGGATCTAACCCGGTGGTAGGTTCATCAATAATCAAAAAATCCGGATTATTAAGAAGTGCCTGTATGAGTCCGACACGTCTCTTCATACCACCAGATAATTGCCGCATTTTTTTATTCTGATGCTCTGTAAGAGAAGTCTTTTCCAGATAATAGGTAATTCTTTGTTCGAGGTCATTTCTGGCTACTCCTGACAGTCCCCCCATATATACAAGACATTCTTTCACCGTAAGATTCGGATATAAGTCGATTTCCTGTGGAAGATAACCAATCTTTTTCTGTATTTTCTCATAATTTCCCTCGTTATACAGAATTCCATCAAGGGAAACCATTCCTTCCGTTTGTTTTAAAACAGTTGTAAGAACCCTCATCAAAGTGGTTTTTCCGGCACCATTCTCACCCAAAAGTCCGTAAATTCCCTTAGGTATTTCAAGAGATGCCTTATTTACTGCAACTACACCATTTTTAAATCTAACTGTTAAATCATTTATTCTAATACTCATAATCTATCCTCTTTTCTTTAAAGTCATTGGTAATACTGCAAATAAAAACAGCCCCGCTATAAAAGACACAAGCGTTCCATAAATCCAACTCTCGGACATTAATTGAGTAGGTTCACAAAAGCTGAAAGAAAACAATCCCAGATTTCCGAAAAATGAACTTCCCGCTTTTGATATAAGTCCAATGACAATTCCAAATAAACATCCAATACCTGCCCACATATTTCGAAGCAATGTACACAAAATCACAGAGCATATACTCCAAAGCCAGATAGTTCCAAACATTGCAATGAAATATAAAAGAAATATCTGAATACCCGAAATGCCTTCGTTTACACTGCCCGGTTTTTGCCAGAAAAACAAAACATATCCAACACAGGAAAGTATTAATAAATATAATATTTGAACGCCCACTCTCTGCGATATTACTTTTAACTGCTTTTTTTGATCATACAAATGAAATACATCGGCACGCTTACTTTTTACTTCCATCAAATATGTGTCACTACAAAAAATAATTGTTAAAAATGCTATTGGCGACTGAATCGCTGAACCGATTTCTTCATAGTATATAATCGGATGAATAGCACACAATATCAGTATAAATGCACATGAATAAAAAATCTTATATAACGACAGGCAGTTTTTTAGTTCCGTTTTCAATGAACCCTCCTCCTTTTCCAGATTGTAACAGAAATACATACTAATATAACTGATGAAATTACAAGAATAATCTGATTTATGTTTGACATTTTGGCTACATGTGTTTCAAAAAATCTGCCAGGGAATCGCACCATAATAGAGAACGGTCTCATATAATAAATATCATTCTTCATGGTCAGCATATTTGAATATATAATGTGTAAAAACAAGATTGGTGCTGCCGGAAGCGGATTTTTAAATATTACTGCTGTAATTGTATAGACACAACATATCATCAAAAGATTCGGAATAATATAGATCAGAGAATTCACGCAAAAATCAATTGGTGTTACTGGAAAGCCCGATTCTAAAGACGTTTTCAAACACAGCATAAAGAATATAACATTCAAAATCACTAATACTCCCAGCATACTAATGAATCCGCTTATTACTTTCCCACATATATATTGGACTGCCGTAACAGGCTTTGTATGTAATAATTCATAGGTACTTTTTCGTGTATCCTGAATAAATAAAAATGATAGCAAGACTGTTGCAAAAAAGGCCATATGCAATCCTGCAAAATCCGTAAATTTTTTGGCAAAGTACCAGGAAAAAGAATGTTCGGATAATTTCCGCTCGATATAATGATTGATTTCTTCTGCTGTCCCCTTATGAATTTCAAGGTCCTCATAAGCATATATTGCATTATAATAGCCATATTGGGATTCCAAAAACTCAGAAGCAGTCTTTACATCCATATTCTGAATTTCTTTCATTACATGATCTGCTTCCTGCCTGCTAAATCCAAAACCATTTTTGGAGGTGTCCATTAACGTCTCTTTGATCGTATCTTCCCACTCCCTTCTTCTTTCTTTATCATCAGATGTGGGAATGTACCCATCCATGACATCAGCATCTTCCAATGCTACGTCATTTTGTGTGATCTGTTCATTCTGTTTGATATAATGAATTTGCAAATACGATGACAGACATTGATACATACTGGCAACTATAATAATCAAGCCAATCCACAAAACAGGGTTCTTTAAATAATCAAGTATACTTCTTTTTATGATTGTTTTCATTGTATCTCTTCCTTTCTTTATTTCTTTAACAACATCATACAAATCAATTCTCAATAAATTCACAACAAAAAAGACTAAAACCACTTTATTTGCGATTTCAGCCTTATAAAGTATTTTTATTCAGCTTTGAAAAGAGCTTCTACATGAGCACCGCCTTGTCTGGCATTATATATTTTCAAATTTCCTCCATGCTTTTCACAGAAAATACGAGAAATATACATACCAAGGCCAAAATGCTTTAAATCATCTTGTGGATTCTTATGATAAAATGGCTCTGTTACTTTTTCCTCAGTATCCACAAATCCTATTCCATCATCTTCAACAGAAATTATAAGAAAACCATCCTTTTTCTTTATCTGCAAAGCAATACTTTTTTGTGCATATCGAACCGCATTTTCCAGTAAGTTGTCTGTCACTTCCATGACAAGTTCCTCATCCACTTTCACAATGTTTTGTTCCTGCACTCTTTCTACCTTACATAATTTACTTTCCTTCTTGGACAGCATGGCAGCTTCTGCCTCAATCTTTTTTGCCAGTTCCGATAACTCTATCTCTGAGCATTGCAGTTCCCTCTGTTCTAAATGGGACATTTTTCTCATGTTTTCCGTGAAATGCTCTATACGGTCAATCTGATACATGCCTGTTTGTAAGATATCAATAACATCCTCTGTTTTTATACTCTCGGCAGAAACAAACTCTAAGAGCATTTCCTGATACCCACGCAATATGGAAAGTGGAGAACGTATATCATGTGCAATTGCATTCCGCAAAGCCTTCTCGTCATCAATCATTCGCCACATCTTTCTGTTGTTATCTGCTAAATCACTTCGCATCATTTCAAATTCTTTACACAAAGTTCCCATCTCATCTTTATTTTCATAGGACACATGAAAATCCAGTTCATTATCTGCAATCATTTGTGAGGCATCTTTTAGTTCCTGTAGAGGTGTCTTTAACTTATTTTTATAAAAAAAGAATACCGCAACAACACTCCCAACAATCGAAAAAATCAGTACCGAATATGTTTCCATAAAGTCACACATTTCCGAAAGATGATAGTCCAAACGATTCATCTGCGATTGATTAGGTCTTGATATCTCAATCTCGTATTTCTTTCCATATTGCTGAAACACGTCCGTATAATCTGCATAATCAATATATTTTTCCCATATTTTATTCTGCATATTTCCTGCAAAATGAACTGTAAATCCAGATAACAGAAATGCTGCCGTTAAGCTGATCACAAAATAAAGCAGAATTGTTTTTTTCAGTGACAAGTTTCTTATTTTTTCCATCGGTATCCAATCCCCCATACAGTTTCTATGTATTCTTTTTCTGAATAATCCGCTATTTTTTTCCTTATACGCCGTACTAATTCCGTTATCGTTCTACTGTCCCCTTCCGCATCATATCCACAGACTTGTGCATATATACGTTCTTTATCAAACACCTGCCCTGGATGCATGGATAAGAATTCAATAATCTGATATTCAATTTTTGTGAACTCCATCCTGTGTCCAGCTATAGCTACTATTTTTTCAGAATAATCAATCAGCATTTCATCCATGAAACGGTATTCCGTTTTTTGTTGATGCCTTTCTTCTCTCTTTATGTTTGTGACAATCCTTGCTTCCAACTCCCGAAGACTAAATGGTTTCGTAATATAATCATCCCCACCTGAAAGCAACCCATTAATTTTATCATCTTCGTCAACTCTTGCTGTCAGAAATAAAATTGGACATAACACTTTACTGCGTATCAGACGACATACTTCAATCCCATCCATGCGTGGCATATTGATATCCAACAAAATAATATCCGGTTTCATTTTTATTTTATTTAATGCCTCCATTCCATCTGTAGCCGTAATGGTTTCATATTGTTTCATATTAAAATAACTACAAAGCATTTTCACCAATTCTTTATCATCATCGACAACTAAAATCTTGTATTTCATCCAAACCACCTCCAGTATCCATATTATACGATAAAAAACAATGAAATCACAACAAGAGTACATGAAGAACGTAAGCACAATATATCTTTTTTCTCAATTCCTGCTCAATTTCCCCTCAATGCCTTTTTCCTCCGATTTTCGTATGCTTATCCCACAGCAGAGCAGTACCACACCGGTACGACCTGCTGAATCAATCAATACGAAAACGGAGGTATTTTTTATGCGAGAACTCAGAAACACCAAAATCATTGCTGTAGATCATGGCTACGGCAATATGAAAACAGCAAACACCGTCACCCCAACCGGCATCAAAGCCTATGAAACTGAACCAATCTTCACCGGGAATATTCTGGAATACAACGGCATTTACTACCGGATCGGCGAAGGACACAAAGAATTTATCCCGGATAAAGCTATGGACGAAGAATATTATCTTCTGACGCTAATGGCTATTGCAAGGGAACTGAATGTCTTTTCCATCCGTGAAGCAGATGTTCATCTGGCTGCCGGACTTCCTCTGACATGGATCAGAAATCAAAGAGAAGCTTTTCGTTCCTATCTGCTCCAGAATCCAGAAGTCCATTACCGTTTCAACGGCAAAGAATATCATCTCCGCTTTGTGGGATGTAGCCTTTACCCACAGGGATATCCGGCTATTGTAAACCACCTTGGAAATTTCAAGGGAACTAATCTCCTTGCAGATATCGGAAACGGAACCATGAACATTCTGTATATCAACAATAAGAAAGCACAAGAAAGCCGATGCTGGACAGAAAAACTTGGTGTAAACCAATGCATGATTGCTGCAAAGAACGCTGTTCTGGACAAATTTGGAGTGAAGATTGAAGAATCTACAGTAGAACAGATTCTGCGGTTTGGAACAGCTGACATTTCAGCACCATATATGGATTGTATCAGTTCTATTGCCAGACAGTATGTGGCAGAACTTTTTTCCACACTCCGCAAATATGAATACAATCCTGACCTAATGCACCTGTATGTAGTTGGCGGCGGTGGATGCCTGATCCGTAACTTCGGAACGTATGACAAATTACGAGTCACCATCATTGATGACATCTGCGCCACCGCCAAAGGTTACGAATCTCTGGCTTATATGAGCCTGAAAAGGAGGGGATAAACCATGCAGAACAATATCCGCAACACAAACCTGCGCTTTAATCTGGACAAAGAACAGCAACGGAGAGCCTGGGAATATTTACAGACGATGGACAGGCAGGATTTTAAATCTTACAGTCAGGTAATCTCTCTTGCACTGGTAGATTATTTTGACCGCTACTACCGCACACAGGCTGATCCTTATCTGGAAACAAGAGAACGGGAAGAACTTTTTGTGAAACAGATTGTAGATGCAGTGGAAAACAGTCTGAAACAGGCATTGCCACTTTTTCTTTCCGGACTGACTGCAGGCATGGCGCAAAGGGAGCCCCAAATCAGGGCATCCTTTCCAGCACCTGAAAATTCACAGCCAGATAGTGATGTAGACTGGGATTTTCTTGGGGAATAAACCCTTTTGATTGGAGGTGAACACATGACTGACTTTCTGACAGCAGACACCAACCTGCCATCTTATATGATGTTTCCCCGTTTCCTTCTGGACATGGAAATAAACGAAACTGCCAAAATGCTTTATATTATCCTGCTCGACCGGGCAAGGCTTTCCCAGAAAAATGAGGGGTGGTCAGATACAGACGGTCATGTGTTCATTTACTTTACGATTGAAGCACTGGCAGAAGTTCTCCACAAAAGCCAGATGACGGTTAAAACTGCTCTGGCAGTACTGGAAAAACAGGAGCTTATCTTCCGAAAACGGCAGGGTCCCGGACAGCCCAATCGGATTTATGTAAAACTCCCAAAAGAAACCATCCACTATACAGACAGATTTCTTTCCCTAAGACAGACAAAAAACTGTCCTATTGACAGACAGGATTCTTTCCCTGATACAGACAGAAAACTGTCTGGTAATAAGAAAGAGATAAAAAAGAACAATTTAGCAATAAGAGGGAGTAAGGAGCCACTCTCACCCTATGGAAAATTTCAAAATGTTTTTCTGTCAGAAAAAGAGCTTGAAGATATCCGGCAGACAATCCCTGACTGGAAGGATTATATTGAACGCTTATCCGGTTATATGGCTTCTACCGGAAAGCAATATCAGAACCACGCAGCTACCATCATCAGTTGGGCAAGACAGGATCATCCTGCTTCCCGACAACGAAATTACGAAAGTGAGGAATACGAAACATTATGACAAAATTTATAGAAAAACCAACAGCTATAACCCCAAACAGAGAGCTTCAGTCTGATGAATATTTTAACGAAACAGACCACCTGATCTACTGTTCCAAATGCAATACGCCAAGGCAATGCAGGCATGAATTACAGGGAAAGGTTCTTATTCCTTCCATCCGCTGTAAATGCCAGCAGGAAATCTTTGAGCAGGAAGAAGCCCAGAGAAAACTTCATGAAAAACAAATGGAAATAGAGCATCTTAAAACCAGCGGCTTACAGGACAAAGCACTCTATGACTACACTTTTGCCAGGGATAACGGCATCAATCCGGAAATAAAACTGGCACACAATTATGTAAGCAACTGGGAAGAGATGAGAGCAAATGCTTCCGGACTTCTCATCTGGGGTGATGTCGGTACTGGAAAATCTTTTTTTGCAGGCTGCATTGCCAATGCCCTTCTGGAAAAAGGCGTTCCTGTACTGATGACCAACTTTTCCCGAATTCTAAATACCCTTACCGGAATGCATTTTGAAGACAGAAACCAGTTCATCAACAGCTTAAACCGCTACAGTCTTCTGATTATTGATGATCTCGGAATTGAGCGGAACTCTGACTTTGCACTGGAACAGGTATTCAATGTGATCGACAGTCGTTACCGAAGTAAAAAGCCCCTGATCATAACGACCAATCTCACTTTATCAGAGCTGAATAACGCCGCTGATATCGCACACAAACGAATTTATGACCGTATTCTGGAGAGATGTATTCCTGTCCGTATCAATAACCGGAATATTCGTCAGGACAATGCAACAGCTAATTTAAAACAGGCAAAAAGAATTCTGTTAAACAATCATGCTCCGAACCAGAACTGAAGCAAAGAAGCATAACACGATAATTATTCTTCACTGACAGTGGTACTACTTTCTTTCCTTATTTATCACCAGAAACATGCCACTGTCAGTTATCCGAAACTATAGTACCAAACCATAAGATTTTAAAACCAATACTGCCCGGATACGGGCATAAAAAGGAGGTGCCAGATATGGCAGATAAAAAAATCATGACACCGGAAGAAAAAGCACTTTTACAGGCAAGACACCGCCAAGAAGAAGCCGAAGCAAGAAATCGCAAAAAAGAACGTGATGCCAGAACACACCGATTAGTCCAGGAAGGAGCCATTTTGGAAAGTATTGTTCCCCATATTAAAGAAATGGATTTGGATTCCCTGAAACGGGAGCTGATAATCCGGCTACGAGGAATGTAAACGCACAAGTTCTACTCCCGAAGGGCGCACTTACTCACCACCCGATAAATCGGGCGGTGGTATCCCCTACGGGGCTCGTGCGCTCTGCCGAGGGATTTTCCACTGTTGCAGGCAACATCGAAAGGAGGTGCCAGATATGGCAATTTATCATATGCAAGCCAAAGTTGTCAGCCGTGGTTCCGGACGTTCCGCTGTCGCAGCTTCTGCTTATATGAGCTGCAGCCGGATGTACAATGATTACGATGGCATCCAGCATGATTACACCAGAAAGCATGGACTCATTTATCAGGAAGTATTGCTTCCACCGATGGCTTCACCAGAATGGAAAGACCGTGAACAACTCTGGAATGCTGTGGAAGCTGCAGAAAAAACAAAAGACAGCCGACTGGCAAGGGAATTTGTTGTCGCACTTCCCGTTGAATTAGATAAGGACAGTAATATTTCTCTTCTAAAAGATTTTATTCAAAAGAACTTTGTAGATATGGGCATGTGCGCTGACTTTGCTATTCACGATACGGATGGACACAATCCTCATGCACACATTCTGCTTACCGTCCGTCCACTGAACGAAAACGGAACATGGCAGTATAAAACAGAAAAAGAATATCTCTGCATAAAAAATGGAGAAGAAAAAGGATTTACAGCTACTGAATTCAAAGCTGCTCAAAAAGATGGCTGGGAAAAGCAATACAGATATAAAGTTGGGAAAAAGAAAGAATATCTGACTTCCTCTGTTGCACAGGAAAAAGGATATGAACGGATTGATAAACACCCCAAGAGCAGCCGATATGGCAGACAGAATCCTATTTCCGAACAATGGAACAGTGATGAACAACTTTGCATCTGGCGGGCAAACTGGGCAGATGCCGTAAATGAAATGCTTGCACGTAATCAGATAAATGCTACCATTGATCACCGCAGCTTTGCAGATCAGGGAATCACCGAACAGCCAACCATCCATGAAGGCTACATTGCCCAGAATATGGAAAAGAAAGGCATGATAGCAGACCGCTGTGAAATCAACCGTCAGATTCGTGTGGATAACAAAATGCTCCGAGAATTAAAAGCAAAAGTAGCAAAACTGGCTGAAGCTGTAGAAAAGTCTATTCCAATAATTGCAGAAACATTGGAAGCAATCCGAAATCACATGATTTTTACACAATATCATTTGCTCCACAATGAGATGCAAAAAGAAGTGATCCATGACTGGATGAATCATTTTAATCCAATACTGAATAAATACAACACCGTTAAAAAGAAACTCAAAGCTAAAGTTACAGAGCGGAAAGAACTGAATGTGAAAAAAGAGAAAACCAGTATTTTGAATCCCATCCAGCATATAAAATTGAATCAACAGCTTACCACTATTACCGAAGAAATCGAAGAACTGAAATCAAGGAAAGAGCAGCTAATCTTCCAGGCAGAATGCTCTACCGATAAAGATATGACGAATCTATCCAAGAAATACGACCAGATGAATAACAATCTTGATATCCTAGATTCTCAGGACATCTCGCTCAAAAAACAGCTTGAAAAAGATGCCGCCGCTTTCCGGGAAGAAAAATTTCGTCCTGAACCTGAACAGTATACAGAATTGCTGGACACCAGAATCCAGATACGTCCTGATTTCCGGGATAAGCTGATCGAGCAGCTCAAAGGTACTTTTGGTAAGTATTATGACTATCACCGCCGTGATATTGCAGCCAATGAGGTGGATTATCTCAATGTGGAGGATCCTGATGTTTTTTCCCATTGTACCTGGGAACTTGAATATCAGAGGAAACAGGAGATGCGGCGAAATCAGCCTGCTCGATCTAAGAAAAAGTCACATGATATGGAATTGTAATTCTTCCTAACCCATAAATAACGAAAGGCCCCTATAAGGAGCCTTCCGGACTATGGGCTTCTCAAGTTTCCATAGTGCGATCACTGGATATATCTTAATCTCTATAAGCATACCCTGCCAAGAAATTATTAAATATACACAATTTCTTTTAACACAATCTCTTCCGCAGCATTCCGAATATTATTGACAGCACCAACCCATGCCATCTGATCACGGACTTTCGGTTCTTCTGTAATTGCCTGTCTTTCCATCATCTGATCTACCAGCACTTCCATTCTTTCATTCGCCTGTTGATCTACTTCATTCAAATGTGCTGTTAATTTGCCCGTCAGCAGATAAGAGGAATATAACCCTGGTCGATGTTCTTTTAGAAAACTTTTTCTAAGCATTCCGTATTTTCCATAATGTGATTCTTCCTGTTCTTTCAATTCCAGATCCGGCAAATAATAATCTCCGCATAATGTATAGCTGATTCCTGTTTTCTCATCTGTAATATGTTTTTTCATTTTATATTCCTTTCCGGCAAGTGTGCCCTGTAATAAATCGTGCTCCGTTTCCCGGTTAACATTGCCCCCTCCCATGAAGTATGGTAGAATAAAGCTATTAAAATGAAACCGGAGGTGCCACATGGCTATCAGTTCCAATAATGTTCAGGTCTATACTACCCTTTCCAAAGAACTTGTCGCTGAGATTGATAAGGATGCGAAAGAGAACTTTCGTACACGTTCCCAGCAGATCAATATGATCTTAACCGAGTATTATAAAACCAGAATGACAACCAATCATGAATCCGAGTAAAACACTGAATCTCCTGAAAGCACCGGAAATATCAGTGTTTTCTTATGTTTTCCCTTAATTATAAGGTTCATGCGATCCATAATTGTTTCCAAAACTGATATTCACTACAATAGGTTTTCCAAGACGGATGGACTGGCGGATCAGATAATCCACCCCTTCCATCAGTTCTGTTGTCCTGGGGAAGGAATTTTTGTCTGCATTTTTCATCTTTACAACCAGAAGTTCACTTTCATAAGCGACTCCACGATTGGCTCCACCGGATCCCCTGCCATTCCCTGCTGCGATTCCAAGCACTGCAGTGCCATGGCCAGTGTAATCTCTGGACGGAACAAGGCGCCTGCCCTGGATTTCACCCAGTGCAAGCGCCTTATTGATTTCTTCTTTTGTATATTCTGTTCCGATAACATAACCCTCCGGAGGATTGCCAGGAATGCTTTGGTCCCACAAACTGAGAATCCGGCTGCTGCCATCCTCTGTTCTAAAATCCGGGTGAAAAAAGTCAATGCCCGAATCTACGATTCCCACCAAAACTCCTCTTCCTGTAAGCCCGCTTACTCCATTTTGCAAAGGCAGGATACAACTGGCTTCCTTTCCCTGAAATGTTTCAAAATATAACTGTTTAGGCTTTTCAATAAATTCGATCTGTTCCCTGTGGGAATAACTGTCTATTTCTGATTCCGGCAAGGTTACAACTGCATAGCCTCCCAGAAGAGGGACTGCCAGGATCTGCTCTCCTGCCAGTCCACTCTGGGGACCACTGTACTTTACGATCACGTCCCATAATTTTTTCTCAGGATCATATCCTACATTCAGGTTCTTTGACTTGATCCGCTCTTCTGAAGCAGCTTCCATAGCAAGATTGAGAAGATTGTCAATTTTCTGGTCTGCCATACTTTTCTCTTTTCAGAATGATACTTACTTTATCCTATTCAAACCTGTCTGTTTCTATTAGTCTGTTTCTATTAGTCTGTTTCTATCAGTCTTTTGCAGCAGGATATTCTGTGCAAAGCAATCTGTATGCAGGCTCATCCTCCTCGATGGTTGGAAATCTTCCCAGTGGCTCATAGAAGAAATTGTCTGTATGATCGTCATTAACCATAGAAACTTCTCCGATCAGGGCTGGACCGCCCTCCGGAATAACAAATTCATGATACTGGAACGGTACCAGTGTAATAGATTCTCCATTATGGATCCTTACCGGCTCTCCTGCTTTTACTTTATACTGACGGCCGTCTCTGTAAATAAGCACATCATTTACCAGATCCTTTTCGTAAATGTTTCTTCCATCTTCTGTACGATGAACCTTTGACTGATCTGCATTGTAGAAAGTAAAGACTACATCGTTTCCACCACGGTTGATGATATCCTCTCTTTTATTCTCATGATAATGCATAGGGGAAACCTGTCCGCTATCACACATCATGATCTTCTCAGCATAGGTTTTCGGATATTTAGGATTGTGAATGTTTCCGTTACGGATGGTGATCAGGGCAAGCCCCAGTGTATCAAATTTCCCTTCGCCGTAATCTGTTACATCCCAGCCAAGCTCACACTCACGGATCTCATCATATTCATGATTTTTATCTGCCCATTCTTCCGGAGTAAAATAGAGGTAGGGCGGCAGTTTAAATCTGCACTCATCTAATAAAGCTTCCATTTTCTTGATTGTTGCATTAATTTCAGACCGTTTCATAGTTATATCTCTCCTTTTTAATATTTATTATGCCAAATTATACCAAAACACCCTGCTGCATCTTTTGAAACTCCCGGATTGCTTCCTGGATCTCTGCCTGACCGTCAAGAATGGTAAAATCCAACACATTCTTTTCTTTTGCAAACGGTGCCAGCTTATGGACTGTACCTCTTTCCTCATGGTAAGGCCTGCCATATACACTGGAATTAGCAGGCTCCAGACCGATCACATAATCTCCGGATGCGGTAGACTTCCATTCCATAAAGTATGGCAGATATTTCATATTGTAAGAAATGCGAAGACCAATTCCAAGAGGCTCATTCACCACCAGGACCTGGGTATCACCATCCGCATCTGACTGCATATCATGGATAAATACATACTCCGGTTCATTGTCCTTTGGAGGATCCATTTTATCATAATCTGCTTCGTGTCCTTCCCCGTCTTTATCACGGGCAGTCACCTTTGCAGTAGGGATATAAAGCCTGGTATTCTCATCCAGGAACGGATATCCCATATTAATATGATAAAGAAGCATTAATGGCTCATCTCTGTAGCCTTCATTTTCAAATTCATCTGTAACAGTAAAGGTTTTGCTTCCATATGTAGTGGAAATGCTTCTCCGTAGAACCATATTTTCCCCAAAAAGTGCCGCTTCCCGCATTTCGCCTTTTACCAACAGCTTGTACTGGCCATCTTCCCAGTAAGCGTCCGCCCCAAGATGCTCTGCCGGTGTGGTACGCATACGGCCATGCATAGGATAATCCACATGATCAATGGTACATGGTGCACAGATACTCTCAATACCGGAGGTAAAAAACAGCCCTCCCATAATGGAACGGATCGCCTCATCCCCATTTGTATCATATTGATTTCTGCCCTGCAGCCCTGGCTTGGAAAGGAAATTAATATTGATCCCTTTATAGCTTAACTGGTTTACATCCAAGGCTTTATCTGCCATTACCTGCAGTTCCATACACCCGTTTTTGATCTCATAAGCCGAAAGCCCATGGCTTCTGCCTTCTGTATATGTGATAGGACGTACATAAGCAACCTGCTGCATGCTGCCTACATATTTCATTAAGTTCTCTTTTTTCATTTTGTACCTCCTGTAACCGATTGGTTACTCAAGATTTGCATGATACTGCCAGAGAGCCTTCATATCAATATTGCGGCTTTCCACGATCATCTTTGCCAGAATATCCCCAAGAAGCAGTAAACACTGTTCAAACAGGGAAGTCATGATCTGGCAGGAATCGATTTCATCTTCCAGATACAGCTTTGTACGTACCGGGATCCTTACCATATAATCTGCAATCTCTTTCATCTCGCTGTTTGGGTTAGAGCCAATATGTACAATCTTGCAATCCACGGTTTTTCTTGCCTTTTTTGCAATTCCAAGCGGAAAAAGCGAGCCGCCGGAGCCTGAGCCAACAATCAGAAGATCCTTCTTCGTGATAGCCGGTTCTGTAATCTCACCAACATAATGAGCTTTGATTCCCAAATGTGCCAGCCTTTTGCATACGCATTGAAGAGCCAGCATCACACGGCCAACTCCCACAAAAAATACCTGGTCTGCGTTTAAAATGTCCTCTGTCAATCGTTCCAGTGCAGCAGCATCAATGCTGGCCATGGTTTTTTCCAGTTCTGCAAAAACATCTTTACAGGTTTTTTCATAATCCTCTTTGAATCCCATCTTGTTCCCTCTCTTTTATGTTATAAAATTTATCCACTGATCAGAGCCGGCTTATGCTAGATCAGGCCTTTTAAGTCTGGCATCATAAGATTTCCCTGCGAAGCTGCTCTAATCTGGCAAAGCTTCCTGAAAGATCATTTCGATCCAGACAGGTTGTACCTGTTACAAATACATCTGCCAGATCCTTTCCATAGGTACGGATATTATCTGGTGAAATACGTCCATCCAACTCGATCTTGGTATCAAGCCCTCTTTCATTGATCATCTGGCGCAGCTGGCGGATCTTCCTGTCTGCATAAGCCACCTGCTTTTCCCCTTTCAGGAAAGCGTAGCCTGGATTGATCAGCATCAAAAGCACACTGTCACATTTATCCAATACATATTCTACGGTAGATAAAGGTGTGGACGGTTTCAGTGCAATTCCTGCCTTTACGCCTTTCGCATGGATCCGGTTGATCATGCCGTCAATATGTGGCTGTGTCTCTGCATGGAATACGATCTGCTGCACTCCTATATCCAGAAGCTCATCCACAAAAAAGTCCTGATTCTCCACCATCACATGACAGTCAAAAAACATATCTGTTTTCTGGCGCAGCTGCCTTACTGTATCCAGACCCAAAGGCATGCTTGGACTGAAATGGCCGTCCAGAATGTCCACATGAAGCACCTGGATCCCTGACTGCTCAAGGATACGGATCTGGCTTTCCAGATTACACATATCCAGACAGATCAGAGACGGTGATATAATACATTTTTCTTCCCAAACTGACATAAGGTTTCCCTCCTGAATTTATTTGATGAACCGTTGTAACTGTAAGGGTACGAAACAGCCACGAACCGGTTCTGTAATCCTGTTATTTATTTTCCCTGATATAAGCTTCGATAGTTTCCCTGGTTGGAAGGGAATCAATGGCACCTTTACTCTGTACGCAGATGCAGCCGGAAATGTTACCATATTCCATAGCATTTTTAACGATCTGTGCACTCAGGTCTGTACTCTTTTCCACTCCCTGGATACGAAGAGAAGAGAGAAATGCACCCCAGAAAGCATCTCCTGCACCGGTAGCATCCACAGCCTTTACCTTACGACCTGCTACATGGATCACTTCCTCTCCCAGATATGCACAAGCTCCCTCAGAGCCTAGGGTTTCCACTACCATTGCGATCTGGTTTTCTTTCATCAGATCCTGAATATGCTCCTGTCCACCCAGCATTTCCACTTCTTCCTCTGAAATCTTCAGGATATCCACATACGGAAGTATGGCCTTTACTGCATCTGCACATGCCTGCTGATCATCATTCCACATAAGATTGCGGTAATTCACATCAAAGGATACCAGTTTTCCAAGATCATGACCTGTTTTCAAAGCTTTGATTGTGGCTTCTGCCACAGGACTTGCTGATAAAGAACAGGAACCTGCATGTATGATCACAGAATCTGCAATATCCGATTCTTTTACTTCATCCGGAGAAAGCAGCATATCTGCCCCTGGCTTTCTGGCGAAAGTAAAGGTTCGTTCCCCATCCTCCTGAAGCGTAACAAACGCAATGGTGGTAATCGCCTGATCTGTAAGCTCCGGCACATTCTGTTTCACCTGATTTTCTTTAAGTGTATCCATGAGAAAACGTCCAAAATCATCATTTCCCACCTTACAGGTAAGGGAAGCCTTTAATCCGTTTTTCACAACTGCAATGGCCACATTGGCAGGAGCTCCCCCGGCCCTGCGAAGATAACTGGCAGGCTCGCTTCCAGGTATCATATCGATCACCATTTCTCCGATAGAATATAAATCCATCATCTCATATACCGCCTTTCACATTAAGTGTCAATAATCCTTCGTGTATTACCTGATCCGTGGATACAGCTCTTTCACACTGTAATACAGATCATGGAAAATCTCCTGTTTTTCATTATATATTTTTACATTTTCAGGGATTGGCTCCACAACCTCCGGACTCATGGTCACAGCTGCCTGGCAGCCCTCCTTAATATCTTTAAAAAATCCGACTCCCACAGCCGCAAGGATCGCTGCTCCCTGGCAGGCTTCTTCCTTCACATTTGTGGAATATACCGGCATATTCAGCACATCCGCCTGGATCTGCTTCCAGGTCACTCCTCTTGCAGCCCCTCCGGATGCGATCAGCCTGGATCTGTCCACCTTCATTTCATCCAGGATATACAGGCATTCTTTCAGATTAAACAAAATCCCTTCCATAGCAGAACGTACCAGATGTCCCTGCTGATGCATCATGCTTAATCCAAAGAAAACACCTTTTGCATAAGGATCATTATAAGGCGTCCTTTCACCTGCCAGATAAGGAAGAAAATATAAGCCATCCGCTCCTGCAGGCGTAAGTCCGGCTTCCTGATCAAGCTTTGCAAAGCTCTGATCCGTTTTCAACATATTATTTCGCAGCCAGCTTAATACACTTCCGCCGTTCAGCGTACCGCTTTGAACAACCCAGCGCTTTGGAACTGTATGACACCATGTCTGGATCCGCATTTGGGGATCAAAAATCGGCTTATCCACAACCACCGCCAACTGGGAAGAGGTACCGATATTGCAGGTAATAAACCCTTTTTCAATAATCCCATTGCCTGTAAGGGCAGCCATACTGTCCCCGGCACCGCAGATCACCTTCGTGCTGGTAGAAAGCCCGGTCTCCTCTGCAGCCTTTGCTGTCACATGTCCTGCAATTTCATAGCTTTTATGCACAGACGGCCAGATATCTTCTTTTAGATCCAGACGTTTGAATAATTCTGTACACCAATGATAATTCTTTACAGAAAATCCCAGTGCAGCCCCTGCATCTGTGTATTCTGTGCTGATTTCTCCACAAAGACGGAAGCTGATATAATCCTTTGGAGACATAACATACCGGATCCTGTCATAGGTTTCCTTCTGATGCTTTTTCAGCCAGTACAGACTGCTGATCATCATCCCTGCACTTGGCTGGTTCAAAAGCTCCTCTGTCATCAGATCCCCGGCAAGAGCACGGATTTCCTTAAGATCTACACTGCTTCTCTGATCAAGATGGATGATTGCATTACATGCCAGCTGTTTGTTCTCATCCAGTGCCACCATTCCATGCATCTGTCCGGAAAAACCAATCCCAGCTATGTCCCGGCCCTGGAGCCCGGCCTCCTGCAAAGCTTTTTGAATGGACTTTTTAACAGCCTCCCACCATTCCAGCGGATCCTGTTCCGCATAAGAAATCTGCGGGATCTGTATCCCGTAACTGGCATTTCCTATCCCTGCTGTTTTTCCATTTTCATCCATGATCAGTGTTTTTGTACTGGATGTTCCCAGATCAATACCCATGAAATAGTTCATAACTAATCTCCTATTTTTCTATTATTTCTATTTCAACACTATTGGTATCTACAACAAGCGTCCTGTAATTTTCAAGATCTATCCCTTACTTTTTATTAAAAGTAACCTTTCCTTCAAGAAATTCAAATACCTTAGTGCTCATCATCACTTCCCGTAATTCTTCCGGATCCATCTTCGCTGCAGACTTGTATTCATCTACATCCGAAAAGCCTGCTGCCTCTGCCTGTGTCTTGATCTGCTCCTTGAGTTCTTCATCTGTAACAGCCAGATCTTCCGCATCTGCGATCGCCTGCATGGCAACCAGCTTTTTACTGTAATCAGCCCCCAGCTTTTGAATATATTCTTCATAAGTATCCTCTGTCAGACTTGAATCATAATATTTCATAAAATCAGCCAGCGACATCTTATACGTATCTGCATAATTCTGCAGCTGATCCTTTAAAGTGGAAGTATTCCGGTTCACAAAAGGAGTGGGAAGTTCTTTAACAAAGGTACTGTTCTTCAGCAGGTAATCTCCTATATCATTCTCAATCCCGCTGGTATCCCCTTCATTGGCCTCCACCGGGATGGAACTGTAATCTGCCAGCTCCACATAGGAACCTGCATCAAACTGTGAAAGATAAGATGCCTTTGATTCTGAATCATCCTGCTGTCGCTGTTCTTCCTGCCCTTCCTTTGCCTTCCCTGCTGCCGGAACCTGCACGGTTCCAAATAATGATACTGTCATAGCGCAAATGATACAAAACCGAACTTTTTTCTTCATTGCAATTCCTCCGATGTCTCAAAATCAAAAGTATTTTCCTGTCTGCTGAAATGTTATTTGTGTAATAACCGCATTACAAAGTAATTTCCTATTGCTGAAGCAAAGAGCAGGAGAAAAGACTTCTCCTGCTCTTTAAAGAAAATTATTTTACAATAATATCTCTGCCTTTAGTATCTGAATTCAGATATACGGCTACGATCAGGATGACACCAATAATAATATCTTTCCAGAGAGGATCTACTCCCATCATGTTAAGTCCTGATGTAATTGCAGTGATGGTAATAACACCAATCGTTGTACGGAGCACGCTTCCACGGCCGCCTGCCATGGATGTTCCGCCCAATGCTATGGAAGCAATGGCTGAAAGTGTAAGTGCATCACCGATGGTAGGCACCGCTGATTTCTGTTTGTATGCATAAAGCGCACCTGCCAGAGAGCTGCATGCACCGCTGACCACAAAAGCCATGATCTGTGCTTTATCTGTATCCACACCTGCAAGCCTGGTAGAACGGATATTGGCGCCTACTGCAAAGATCGCCCTTCCGGATGGTGTATACTGCTGGAAAATATAGAGCAGGATCACTACAACGACTGCAAATAAGAAAATAATGGGGATCCCTGCAATCTTACTTGTCATCCAGGTAATTTCTTTTCTGTATTCCATTCCTACTGCCACAGAACCATTGGGGCAGAAATACAAAGCGATAAATGCCCATAAGTTCTGAGTACAAAGAGTTACGATAAAGGACGGAATCTTTAATTTTGTTACGATCACACCATTCAACATGCCAAGGAGCACACCGATCACCACCATGATAGGGATGATCCAGTTGCCGAAACGGCTTACATAAAGACCTGAAATAACGCAGGTAGCTGATACCATGGCACCGGATCCCAGATCAATACCACCTGTAAAGATGATAAATGACAGGCCTCCTGCCAGCAGGATCAGCGGAGAAACCTCAACCAGAAGGTTCTGAAGGCTGTATGCACTGATAAAGGTAGGATTTAAAATTGTAAATACAAGGAATACCAGCACAATACTGATAACTACCATGTACTGTGATAAATTGGATAAACTGAATTTTTTCTGCTTCATTTCTCTTCTGCCCTCCTACATCATAAAATGTACAACTTCCTGCTGGGAAGGTTTGAAGTCTACAGGGCAGTCAAAGGATCCGCTGATCAGACCGTCTCTGAAAACAATAACATTACTGGATAAACCAAGACATTCATCCAGAGTATCACCAATTACAATGATCGCATGACCGGCAGCTGTCATCTCACGTACCAGACGGTAAATCTCCTGTTTTGCACCTACATCCACACCTCTGGTAGGATGATTCAGGATCAGCACCTTACAGCCACTTTCAAGAACCCTTGCAAAAATAACTTTCTGTGCATTACCGCCGGAAAGCTGTGAAATACGTTCCTTAGGTCCGGTACATTTAATACCTGCTTCCTTGATCCATTTCAGTGCTGTCTGACGGATCTTCTTTCCGGACAGAAGGCCTTTGCTCTTCATATGCTCCCAGCTGGATATGGTAATATTGTCTTCAATGGAAAGAATGCTGACCATTCCTTCATCTCTTCGATCCTTAGGTACTGAAAGGATCCCTGCTTTCCTTGCCTGATAGGAGTTGCCGAATCTGACTTCTTTTCCCTCTATCAGGATACGTCCTTCTGTAGGTGCTACCTGTCCCACCAGACAGTTACATACATCCTCTGCACCGGATCCGTCCAGACCTGCAAGTCCCAGCACTTCTCCTTCATGAAGCTTAAAGGAAATGTGGTTAAATACACCAAAAAGACTTAAATCATCTACCTCAAGAACCACTTTATCTGATGGCACGCTCTGCTGTGCCTCCACATAAAACTCTCCTGTAGTCGCTCTTCCTACCATCTTCTCATACAGAACATCAATATTCGCTTCTGCAGTAGGAAAAACAGCTGTTTCCTCACCATCCTTAAATACGTAGATCGTATCTGTGATCGCAAGGATCTCATCCAGATGATGGGAAATAAATACAATACCATTTCCTGCTGCCTTCATCTTCCGGATCTGTACATACATCTCCTGGATCTCATCATCAGAAAGCACGGTGGTAGGCTCATCAAGAAGGATGATCGCATGTCCTTCTGCTGCTTCTGTTACAACATCCAGCACTTTTGCGATCTCAACCATCTCTCTGGTTGCCATATCAATATCACGGACCTTTTTACCAGGTTCCAGTTTAATGTCAACACGCTCCAGTGCTTTCTTTGCATCCTTGTTCATTTCTGCCCAATTTACAAGTCCTGCTTTGGAGTACTTTTTCTCACGGCCCAGGTAAATGTTCTGGGCAACTGTAAGATTTGCTACCAGGGACTGCTCCTGGAATACCATTCCAATGCCCTGCTTATTCGCATTGATGATGGATGTTGCTACATAAGGCTTACCCATGTAAAACATCTCTCCCATGGAAGGAGTCTCAACACCACTGATCAGCTTCATCAGAGTAGATTTACCGGCTCCGTTCTCACCGATCAGGCCGATCACCTCGCCGCTGTGGATCTTCATATCAATATCATGCAAAACAGTATTGGATCCATATGTTTTGCCAACGCCTTTTGTTTCAAATAAAACTTCACCCATATGTATCCCTCCGTTTACTTCACTACAGTCTTTCTGTTATGCTCTACTGTAAGCGTAACAGCGATAATAATGATAATACCCTGGATGACCTTTTTAAGGTTTGTATCAACGCCCATCAGGGTCAGCCAATTTGCCAGCTCCGTATAGATCAGCACACCTACAAAGGTCTGAAGGGAACCGCCCTTACCACCGCTTACGGAACCACCGCCAAGTACGATAGCTGTAACAACCGGGAACATCTGGTTCAATCCAAGGTTAGACTGTCCAAGCTTTAATCTCATACACTGAAGTACACCTGCGATGGCTGCTGTACATCCGCATAAAGCGTACACCTTGATCTTGGTACGTGTAATATTAATCCCTGTAGAAGCTGCTGCCGCTTCATTGTCACCGATTGCAAATACTGCACGACCGAATGCAGTATAGTTCATAATGATCGCTCCTATGATAAACACAGCAAATGAAATCAATGTAATGTATGGAATCCCGAAAAGCCTTCCCTGAGAAATAGCAATAAACATAGGATCCTTAACCTGAATTGGTGTACCTCTGTAGATCAACACTGCTGCGCCTGTCATAATACAACCAACTGCATAAGAAACAATAAAGCTTGCGATCCTTCCTTTTGTATGAAGGAATCCAACTACTGTACCCACTGCCAGCCCGATCAGAATAGCAATAAGCACACCGAAAATACCGAAATTATTTGAATTTGAATTATTAACAACAAGAAAAGCAACTAAAGATCCGGCAAAGCCCATATTTCCTTCAATGGAAAGGTCAATGCTTCCAAGAAGAAGGACAAAGCTCAGACCAACGGAAATTACCAGCGGAATAGACATCTGGAACATAATATTTACAATGTTCGCCCAGGAGAAAAAGTTTTTCTGGGAAATGCCTCCGATCGCAGTCATGATAACCAGCAGGATCAGAGGAGCATATCTTCTGACCTTATCCATTTTTGCATTGTCTTCTGCCTGGGTAACGAACTGCTGACTAACTGTCATTTTCTTTATTAAGTCACGCCGTTTATTATTCATAGAACATCCTCACATCCAGTTTTTAACAGATGAGGCGAAATGCGGCATGCATTTCGCCTCTCTTGTCATAATCCTATCTTGCTGCCGGAACTCTCCCGGGCAGCTTGATTATTTATTCTGCTGCTTCGTCTGCTGCTGCACCATCTTCCTGATATTTGTCGATGCAGAAGCTAAGGTCTGAATAATCATATCCAGGATCCTGAGTCTCGATGAATTTGGAGATAATGTCATCTGCGTTGTCAGCTGTTACAAGTGTAGTCTTGCAGAAGATCAGACGTTCTGCAGGATCCATACCCTCTACGTCAAGGCTGCCAAGAGCTGCCTGGATTGCGTAAGATGCGCCATAACCAGCGATGCAATATCCATCGTTTGCATTTGTGATAACAAGGTCACCGTCTTTAACTGCGTTAAGAGCTGCTTCGATACCGTCACATCCGCTAACTTTGATCTCGCCGTTCTTTCCAGCGTTCTTAAGAGCTTCAACAGCACCAAGTGCCATTGTATCGTTTGCGGAGAAGATACCTTTCAGATCCGGATAATTAACGATCCAGTTCTCTACAAGTGCCATAGCGTCTGACTGGCTCCAGCTTGCTGTCTGGCTGTCAACTACTTCGATGTCCGGATAATCTTTTAATGCTTCCTCAAATGCTGCATGTCTGTTGGTAGCGGAGTCATCACCAAGAAGTCCCTGAAGCTCTGCAACCTGGCCTTCACCACCGATAGCCTCGAACAGTGCAGATGCGGTAGCTTTACCGATTGCCATATCATCCAGCATCAGAGATGCTACAAAGTGAGGATAATCTGCCGGATAAAGGCCCTCAGCCCTGTGTGCAAGGATAGATACATAAACGCCTGCATCTTCACATGTCTCAGCAATATTTACTGTGTTTGCTGTAGAAGAAGGGTCAACTACGAAGATTGCCTTGTCGCCATACTGTGCAATATAGTCCTTGATTCCCTGGATCTGCTTGTTGTCATCGCTGTCGCAGGTAAGGATATCTGCCTCAACTCCGTAATACTCTGCTGCCAGCTGAGCTCCCTTAGCTTCCTGTGCCCAATACTCATTATCCATGGAATGGATGCAGATTGCCAGATGATACTCGGATGGATCAACACCTTCCGGAGCTGTGAAGCCTGCTGCTGATACTGTAGAAGCAGTAGCTCCCATTAACATTGTTGCTGCTAACATTGTTGCCAATACCTTCTTGCTCATAAAAAATACCCTCCTTATTTTTGCTACGGCATCTTGTATGTCGTTGCCTTTGATGTTTATATCTTAATTCATTTAATTAATAATGTCAACAAACTTTTAAATTCATTTGGTCATTTTGTCGAATGTTACAATTAATTATATTTGAATTTATTCACATTCAACAAAAAAACTGTTACTGTAGTGCAGTGTATGCATTGAGAGCTGCTCCGATCACCCCTGCTTCTGCATCTGGTGACGCAGGGACGATCCTAAGGGAAGCCCTTGGCTCCGGTGTTCGCAGGTTTTCTTTTACATTCCGGATAAAGTACTCCATAGGGAAGCCGGGCATCTGTGTCACCCCGCCGCCAAGCACAACACACACAGGATCCAGGATCGTTACCTCTGTAGCTGTGGCAAGGGCGCACATACGCACCACATCCAGCACATCCGGCTGATCCCCGTACTTTACAAAGATGTCAGAAACCTGACACTTATAATGCTCTCTGGCAATCTCTGCCAGTACTTTCCCACAGGCACGCAATTCAATGCATCCTTTTTTCCCGCAGCCGCACATCTTTTCAAGACCGTCCACAGGAATATGTCCCAGCTCACAGGATGAGCCGGTATAGCCTTTGTATACCTTTCCATCAATGCTCATGGCGTTTCCAAGGCCAGTGCCAATGTACACGCCGATCACGATCCCTTCCTGCCCCATATGGTTCTTCCACAAATCATACAAAAGAGAGGTATTCACATCCCGCTCCATAATCACCGGAAGTCCCCACAGGTTTTCCAGAATTGCTTTCAGCGGAAGATTATCAAAGCCCTGGATATTTGGGGAATTGTAGCATATGGTCCGGTCCCGGTTCATCAGGGAAGCAAGAGAAAGGGAAATGCACATAAAGTTTGAAACTCCCCCGTTCTCTTCCAGCACCGGATCCAGCAGCTGCTTTAAATATTCCCCCTTATCTCTGGCATCTGACAGTCCTTTGGAAGGAATCTTGTCAAACTGCTTCAATGTATAGTCCTTTGTCACCACTCCATACCGCAGATTGGTGCCTCCAATTTCCACACAAAGAAAAAACTTTTCATCCATATCCTTCATACTTCACACCTGTCCTAAAAGTTATGCCCGGTCTGCACTTCCCATAATATCGATCTTATGGAGATACAGTTCCTTCATCAGCGGGCGGATCTTCAAAGTAAACGCACGGCTGTCAATCGCTCCCGGTTCTTCATCCAGGATACGTCTGGTATTTGCCAGCCCACAAATCCATCCGTCTGTAGCAATATTAACCTTGCACACAGCAAGCTTGGACGCCTTGCGTACCTGATCATCAGGGATACCCACTGTCTTTTCAATATGTCCTCCATGCTCATTGATCATATCCACATATTTCTGGGAAATATTGGAGCATCCATGAAGCACGATGGGGAAGCCAGGTTCCTTGTCAGAAATATACTGAAGGATATCATAGCGCAGTTCCGGCAGGGTTCCGTCTTCATTGGGAACCATTTTCACCAATCCATGGCAGGTTCCTATGGAGATTGCCAGACTGTCGCAGCCGGAACGGCGGATAAAATCTACTGCCATTTCCGGATCCGTATACATACTTTCATCTGTACCTTCGGTTCCATCCTCCTCCTTTCCTTTTAATATGCCAAGCTCTGCCTCTACTGTAACACCATGTGCGTGGGCATATTCCACCACCTTTTTGGTCAGTGCGATATTCTCCTCAAAAGGCAGGTTGCTTCCATCGATCATAACGGATGAAAAGCCTCCTTCAATGGCCATCACGCACTGTTCATAGGTCATGCCATGATCCAGATGAAGGGCTACCGGAATCTGTAATCCGGCTTCTTTGATCCGGTCTGTTGCTACCTGGGCAAGCCTTGCAGTCATTTCATGTCCCAGCTGACGGTGAAGATTAGGTGATACCAGCAGGATCACAGGAGATTTCTTCTCGATCACTGCATCGATCATGCCATTCAGCTGTTCAATGGTTACAAAATTCAAAGCCGGGACTGCATAGCCTTCACGGTATGCCTTTGCAAACATCTCTTTCGTATTTACAAGCCCCAGTTCCTGATAAGTGTACATTACTGTTTCCTCCTTGTTTTGGTCATATACTTCAGACAGACCTGCTCATCCAGGCTGTCCTGATTCTGTCTATATTCAGTTTCTGTCCCTGTCTTAATGGCTGATTCCATCCAGCTCCACGTACTCTGGCAAATCACCGATCAGCGGAAGGATATAATCCATATAAGCTTCTTTGATCTGATGGCGGTTACCCTCCAGGTAGGACAGATCCATCACTCTTTCCACATCAGCCACCTGTTCCAGATCCAGTGTCTGTATCTCGGTCCTGTATGGGCTGCTGCTGATCCTGGTAAGTGTAACCATTTTCCCGCTTTCTCCGGCAAAAGCACGCTTCACAGCTTCGCTTCCAAGCTGCTGTGCCTCTGTTTTGTCAATCTCAGAAGCATCATGTGCGCCACACCTTTGCATCAATCCCAGGTCAATGCAGCGGATCTTGCAGGTAAAATGTTTCCGCAGAAGATGATTCAGGTAAGGGGTGATTCCTCCCATATTTTTGGACGGATCATCTGCTTTATTAACAGTTGTATCCTCAAAAAGATATCTGACGTCTGCTGTCTTGACTCCTTCTGCCACTACTGCAAAGCATTTGCCTTTTTTCTGTATAACCTGGGCCACATCATTTACAAACTGTTCCGGGTCAAAAACCACTTCCGGTACATAGATCAGATCCGGTCCCCATCCAGTTTTCCCGGCTGCGGCTGCAGCTGCAGCCAGATATCCTGTATTACGACCCATCACTTCCACTGCCATGATCAGATCTGTATCGTAGGTATACATATCATGAACCAGTTCTGATATGGTGATCACAGTATGACGGGCAGCTGATGGAAAACCAGGTGCATGATCCACAATGGCAATATCGTTATCCACTGTCTTAGGGATCACCATCAAACAACATGGATAACCAGCCTTTTTCAGGTGCTCACACAAACGGTGGCCTGCTGCTACAGAGCCATTGCCGCCATTAATAAAAATGTAATAGATCTGATATTTTTTCAGAGTTGCAAGAATCCGGTCATAATCCTCTTCCGTATCCTCCCGCACTGTATATCTGCAGGAGCCAAAAGCCATGGACGGTGTATTACGCAGACGCAAAAGCTGCATTTCATCCATATCTGTACAGTCATACAAATGGTCATGAAGCAGGCCATCAATTCCATGCAGGCTTGCATACAGCTTGTCGCCTTTTTCCAGAAGTTCCTGGCATTCCCGGATCACACCGGCGGCAGAACAGTTGATCACTGCCGTAGGTCCTCCGGATTGTATATACAAAGCATTTCTCATGTGTCAGTCTCCCAGGCCTTTCTTCTTTTTCAAAATCAGTTCTCTAACTGCCTTTTCTATGTATTCTGCTGAAATCCCAAACTTATCTGCCAGGAACTTTTTATTTCCAACCTCACCAAAGGTATCCGGTACTCCCACTCTGCCAAAAGCTGCATGACAGTTCTCTGCCAGCACCTCTGCTACTGCACTGCCAAGTCCGCCATAAATATTATGATTCTCAGCAGTCAGGATCGCCCCTGTTTCCCTGGCGCAGCGGATCACCAGCTCCTGATCCAAAGGTTTGATGGTAAACATATCTACCACACGCACCTGGATATTTTCTTTTGCCAAATTCTCTGCTGCTTCCAGTGCATAACCAACTTCAATGCCGCAGGCGATCACTGTAGCATCTGTACCATCCCTTACAATATTTCCTTTGCCAATCTGAAATTCTTCTGTGCCGGAATAGTAAACGGTCTTTCCTTTTCTTGGGAAGCGCAGATACATCACACCATAGGTATTTGCCATTTTCTTCAGGATCTCCTGGAGAAGATAAGGCTCGTCAATATCCATAATGGTCATCCCGGGAAAAGATCGGTAGATTCCCACATCCTCAAAGGGCATATGGGTACCACCGTTGGTTTCTGCGGTGATCCCAGGGTCTGAACCTATGATCTTCAGATTCGCCTTATTGTAGCAACCTGATAAAAAGGTCTGGTCTGCACATCTTCGGGAAGCAAAAGGTCCAAAGCTGTGTACAAATGGGATCTTCCCTTTTATGGACATCCCGGCAGCTACACCGATCATATTGGCTTCCATGATCCCCATATCAAAGGCCTGCTGTGGAAACTCCTGAAACAGTCCGGCTGTTCCCATGGCTCCGGCCAGATCCGCATCCAGGTATACCACCTGGGGATTTTCATCCATCATTTCTGCCATTGTCTTATAAAAAACCTTTCTCAGTTCCTCCACAGTTACGCCTCCTCCTTTTCTTTCAGCCTTCTGTCAAGCTCCTGATAGAAGTCCGGCAGATTTTCTTTCTTCACTTCTGTGGAATGGCAGTTCGCCATCTCCTCATAATAACGGATTCCGGCTCCCTTCACTGTATGTAAAAGAATCACGGAAGGTTTGTCCTTCACTGCTTTTGCTTCCTGGATCGCCTGATAGATCTGTCCGGTGTCATTTCCATTCTGAACAGAAACCACATGATAACCAAAGGCTCTGAACTTATCCTCAATACTGCCAAGACAGCACACCTGGTCTGTAGGTCCATCCAGCTGTTTGCCATTCACATCTACAAAAGTGATCAGATGATCCAGCTTATGATGTGCTGCAAATAATGCAGACTCCCACACCTGGCCCTCATCCAGCTCTCCATCTCCCAAAATCATATATATATAAGAAGTTTTCCCATCAAGCTTGTCTGCCAGTGCTGCACCTGCTGCCAGGGATGCCCCCTGCCCAAGGGAGCCTGTGGAAATATCCACCCCAGGAGTTTTCAGCCGGTCTGTATGGCTTGGAAGAATGGTATTTCCTTTGTTCAATGTATCCAAAGCCTCTTCCGGAAAAAAGCCTTTGGCAGCCAGTACCGCATACATAGCCGGTCCGCAATGTCCTTTTGACATAACTACAAAATCCCGGTCTGCTTTCCCCGGATCTGCCGGATCCACCTTCGCCACTCCGCTATAAAGGACTGCAAAAGTGTCTGCAATGGAAAGTGATCCACCTATATGGCCCTTCCCTTCAGATGCAATAGCCCTTAAAATATTCTTTCTGATTTTGACTGCCAGACGATCTGCCTGCACTTTGTCAAAACTCATATATATCCCCCTTTCTGTCTTGGTTGCTTCATTTTGATTGTTTTTGATTGTTTTATCACTTTTTCTTTTTAGATATTAACATAAAGCCTGTGAAATATCAATATATTTTTGGTTTTTTGTTCATTCTTTTTATATATTATATATTATCGCTCATTTTCGCTCATTTTTAATTGACGAATCGCTCATCATGGTTTATAATGATCGTAATGAGATTGCAAAGCGCAATGCAATCCGTATAATTAATTAAGATGATTTCTATGTAAAGGAAAGGAGTATTACATGACACACAGCGAAGTATTAAAAATGGTAGACCACACATTACTGGCACAGACAGCCACCTGGGAGGAGATCCGTCAGATCTGCGACGATGGGCTTCGTTACGGCACAGCTTCCGTATGTATCCCCCCCTGTTATGTTGCTGCAGCAGCAGAGTATGTACAGGGCAAGCTTCCTATCTGTACAGTGATCGGCTTCCCAAACGGCAACCACACCACAGAAGCTAAGATCTATGAAGCCAAGGATGCCATTGCAAATGGTGCATCCGAGCTGGATATGGTGATCAATATTGGCGCATTAAAGGCTAAAAATTACGCTTATGTGCAAAATGAAATTGAAAAACTAAAAGAAGTATGTGATAATAAAATATTGAAAGTAATTATTGAAACCTGTCTGTTAAATGAAGAAGAAAAGATCAAAATGTGTGAGATCGTCACTCAGGCAAAGGCAGATTATATCAAGACCTCCACCGGGTTCTCAACTGGCGGCGCTACCTTTGACGACATTGCACTCTTTGCTAAATATGTTGGACCAGATGTTAAGATCAAAGCTGCCGGAGGCATCTCCTCTTTTGATGATGCAGAGAAATTTATTTCCCTTGGTGCTTCCAGGCTTGGCACAAGCAGGCTGGTAAAAATAGAAAAATCCCTTTCCTGACGGGATATATAATGGAGATGTTTATGCTAGCTACGGAACGTAAGAAATTAATATTGGATTATCTTGACCAGAACCATACTGCATCCACGCAGACACTTTGCGATCTTACAGGTGCTTCCCTTGCCACCACCAGAAGGGACCTTGCACAACTTGAGGAGAAGGGTCTTCTTACGCGTACACATGGCGGCGCACAGAAGCCGGAGCAGTCTGCTGCCCCCGAAAAGGACGAATCCAATTATTTCCAGGTTTTCTCCTCCATCAAAATGGCAGATGACCAGTTCGAGTGCAAGAATGCTATTGCCCAGAAGTCCATTGACCTTATCCATTCCGGCGATATCCTTTTTGTAGGAGCCGGTTTTACAGGTTCTCTTCTCTGCCGTCACCTGAACAAAAGTGACAAGAAGGGGATCACAGTTGTTACCACTAACATTACCGGTGCGCTGGAGCTTGCTTCCAATCATGATATCGGTGTTTTTCTCCTTGGAGGCAATATCCATCTTGGAAGCAACCATATTGAAACCCTGGACGAATCCATCATACAGAATCTTCGGAAGCTGTATTTTGACAAGCTGTTTTTCACTATTGACGGTGCTGACCTGGAATACGGTTACTCCATCACCAACCGGGCACAGCTTCCACTGTATAATTATCTCCTTCAGAATGTGAAAGATATTTACATGCTGCTTAATGAATCCAAATTCAACAAACGGGCATTTACCCATTTGTGCAGCCTGGACAGTATTCCCAATGTGATCACCAATGGGAATGCGCCTTCCCAGTACATTGAGTATTTTAAAGAGCATGATGTGAATGTATATTTCGCATAAATTTCCATAATCGTTTTTTCCTGCCGGATCATCTCCTTTGATGGTCCGGCTGTTTTTTGTCTGCCAGGTAATATTGTGGCTGTTATTTTATATCTGTCAAGTGATAGTCTGACTGTTTTTGTCTTGCATATGGCTTTTTTTTGCTATATAATACAATTGAATTAAGTAATAAATTGAAATAATCGTTTTATTTAAGGTTGTTATTCATCTGAACATTGTATTCACCCATTATGACTTGAGTGTGAGAACACCAAAATCCAGATTACAGTGTTCATCCTATAAAATGTTCTGAGAGGTATGACTGATGAAAGAAACCATGCGAGGCCTGAACCAGGGAAATATCCAGAATCTGAACCGCAGCCTTTTGCTGAATCTTCTGCGACGTGAAAAAGTATGTGCCAGAACCACATTGGCAGAACATTCTGGTCTAAAACAGGCAACAGTTACACATATTATCAATGACTTTATGAACTGGAATCTTGTAAAGGAAGTAGGATTGCTCACCGGCGTGAAGGGGCGCCGCTCCATTGCCATCTCCCTGAACACAGAGGATCTTGCGGTAGCCGGGATCCGGATCGCCAGACAGAATTTCTCTGTAGGGCTTTTCAATCTGTACGGTGAAGCCGTTATGATCCGCAGAACCAGTATTAAGCACGGGCAAAATGCCAGGGAGATCATGGACATGGTGTTCCATGCAATGGACAAAATGATCAAGCAATTTCCAGATAAAAAGATCCTTGCACTAGGGCTTGCCATCCCCGGCCCTTACAACCGTGTGAAAGGCCGGATTTCTGTTGTTACCGAAGTGGAAGGATGGGCAGACATTCCGCTGAAGGATGAATTTATGGAGCATTACAAGATTCCGGTGATCATTGAAGAGCATGCCAATGCAGCTGCGCTGGCTCAGTTCTGGTACAGCAAAGAGACGAATAATACTGATGTGCTGGTATATGTTGCTTTTGCCCAGGGTATTGGTGCCGGAATCGTGAACAACGGTGCCCTCCTGACAGGGTCTACCGGTGCTGCCGGCGAGATCGGACATACCACCATTGATATCCACGGCCCCAGATGTTCCTGTGGGAATTACGGCTGTCTGGAAGGCTATTGCTCTTCCATTACCTTTGTAAAAAAGCTGAATGAGGCCTTTGGCAAAAAAGATGAGCTTACTTTCTCAGATGCTGTTCTGCTGGTAAGGAAAAAAGATCCCACCGCAGTAAAGCTTTATATGGAAATGTGTGATTACCTGTCTATTGGCATTATTAATGTGATCAACAGCTTTAACCCTAGAGCCATCGTGATCGGAGATGAGATGGCTCATGTGAACCCCACCCTGATGCTGGAACGGGTAATCTCCAATGTACAGAAAAGAGTAGTTCCCCAGACAATGGAAACCACCTCCATCCGGTTAAGCTCTTATAAGCAGGACTCTATGGTTTATGGCGCTGCCATCATTGCAATCAACGATATATTTCAAAATCCTGCATACTATTTTGATCCGGAACAAGATCCACAAGGCACAGATGGCACACTGCACAGCCACTTCCGAAATGTGCGCTTTTCCTTATGAAACCAGCAAGAAAATCTTCCCCGCTATTTATCCTGCTGCTTGTGCTGTCCCTTTTCCTAAGCCCTGATGTCCCAGGCAATACTTCCGTACTTCCCGGGGCCATGCAGGTCCAGGCAGCCGGTTTTACAGGCTGGAAAGCAAACCGCACAGGGAAATATTATTATCAAAACGGCAAAAAACAAAAAGGCCTTCGCCGGATCAGGAATGCTTATTATGCCTTTGATTCCAGCGGAAGGATGCTTACAGGCTGGCAATACATCCGTGGACACTATCGTTATTTCGGACGACAGACCGGAAAAATGCGTACAAATGTGACTGTCCAGGGACGTAAGATCGATGCCCACGGGATCTGGACTCCTGTAGTTGTACTGGATCCAGGGCATTCCGGTGTGACTGCACAGGGAACCGAGCCTTTAGGTCCAGGCTCCCTAGAGCAAAAAGCCAGGGATAATCCTGGCACACAGGGTATAGCCACTGGTGTACCTGAGTACCAGCTGACCCTGACAGTAGCCCAAAAGCTGTCCGTTCTTCTAAAGAAACAGGGCTGCAAGGTCTTCCTTACCAGAACTGACCATAAGACAGCCAAAAGCTGCAGGCAGCGGGCTGCCATTGCCAATGGCAAAAAAGCAGATGCCTATATCCGGATCCATGCAAACAGCTTCACCTCCCAGCAGGCAGCAGGCGCCCGTACTGTGTGCGTAACAGCTGCCAATCCTTATCTTACCTCAAAGCAAATAAAAAGCAGCTATACTCTTTCAGAGGCTGTTCTTAATGCCTATGTGAAGAGTACAGGCTGCTTTAAAGAAAAGGTATGGGAAACGGACACCATGACCGGTAATAACTGGAGCAAGGTTCCCACTACCCTGATCGAGCTTGGATATATGTCAAATCCTGCAGAAGACCGTCTGATGCAGACGGCTGCTTATCAGCAGAGAATGATCCGCGGGATTTCAAAGGGCATCCGTACATTTTTCCTAAAATAGAAAAGGTATCGCCAAATCATCCCATCAGATGATTAAGCGATACCCTTTTTTTACCACTTCAAACTCTTTAAAATCTGTTACTGCATGTTTTCACTTTCTTACAGGTCAGTCTTTTTCTTTGCAAGCTCAAACTCTGCTTCAATCTCAGCAGATGGTTTCTTTGTAAGAAGACTGACTACCACGATCATCAATGTTCCAACCAGAAATGCGGGAAGCAGCTCATAAATCCCCCAAACGCCACCCATTGGCCGGATCAGGTACTTCCATACAAAAACCATAACTCCCCCGGAAATCATACCTGCCACTGCTCCAGGGAAGGTTGCACGCTTCCAGAACAGGGCACACATCACTACCGGGCCAAAGGCTGCACCAAAGCCTGCCCAGGCAAAGGATACAATACCGAATACAGAGCTGTCCGGATTCTTTGCAAGAAACAGACCAAGAACTGCGATCACAATAACGGTTGTCCTTGCAGCGATCATACTTGCCTTCTGGGACAGCTTCAGATGAAAAGCTTCCTGAAGCAGGTTCTGGGAAACACTGGAGGATGCTGCCAGAAGCTGGGAATCTGCTGTGGACATGGTACTTGCCAGAATACCGGAAAGGATCAGTCCGGCAAGCAGAGCCGGGATAATCCCATAGCCGGATAACAGGTCAGAAATCCTGACAATGATGGTCTCTGTATCTGCTCCGTGAAGTGTATCAAGAATACCTTTGCCACTTAATGCACGGCCTGCAATACCGATCACAACAACCAATGCCATGGAAATGGAAACCCATACGGAAGCAACCTTTCTGGAAAGCTTCAGCTTTTTCTCATCCTCAATGGCCATGAAGCGAAGCAGGAAATGAGGCATTCCGAAATATCCCAGTCCCCAGGAAACAGTAGTAATAATATGTAAAAGCGTATATGGTTCACTGGTTCCAGTCTCTTCAAGATATGTGCTTCCAAAGGAAAGATACCCTGGAAGGGATTTGGCATTGTCAAGCACTGCGCCAATGCCGCCTGCCTGTACAGTGGCAAAAATAAGGACTGTCATAATAGCCACTGTCATAATGATACTCTGGATCAGGTCTGTGATGGATGCTGCCAGAAAACCGCCGGTAGCTGTATATCCTACGATCACAAGAGCAGAGATCACCATTGCGGTCATATAATCCATGCCAAACAAAGATGAGAAAAGTTTGCCACAGCCGGCAAAGCCTGCTGCTGTATATGGTACAAAAAAGACAATGATCACCACTGCTGCAATAGCTGCCAGAATACTTCTCTTATCATGGAATCTGTTTGAAAAAAACTGAGGAAGTGTAATGGAGCCGGTGATCTGGGAATATCTGCGGATCCTTCTTGCTACCAGTAACCATGCCAGATAGGTACCTGCTGCCAGACCGATAATAGTCCATCCTACATCAGCCACACCAGACAGGTATGCCAGTCCAGGAAGTCCCATTACCAGATAACTGGACATATCTGAGGCTTCTGCACTCATGGCCGTTACAAAAGGTCCCAGCTTTCTTCCTCCAAGGAAGAAGTCGGATGTGGAAGATGTCTTCTTGGCACAGTGAAATCCAATGGCCAGCATCCCCAGTAGATACAGAAAAATCGTGATCAAAATACAAATGGTTGCCTGTGTCATAATAACTCCTCTTTCTTTTCCATATTTTGGTGTTTTGACACCAAATCTTCAAGTCGAGCAGCCGCGAGACTTGGCGCGTGATTCTGGTCAGCGTAAGCTGACATATTCTTTACAGAATCACTGCGCATCCTCGCGGAGCGTTTATCTCAGTCGGAGATTGGACTCCCACTGAGACGAACTTGCTGTTACTCACCACATGAAAGAGGTGGGAGTCTTCTCGACTGAGATAAAATTTATTTTTCATTTTAGCACGATTCTGTACGTATGAAAAGCACTTTTTTACTGCATTGCAGGAAAATTTTTATATTTTAATGTAGGAAAGTATTTGTAATGTAGAAAAACACTTATACTTATAATACAAGAAAGTATTTTCAAAAAGGGATTCAAAGGTGTTTTTATGCATCTGCACACTACAAATTTCGTTTTGTTTATGATATAATCCAGAAATAAAACAGACACCGCCGGAAGCATATTTTAAGTATCCGGCATAAGAAAACCTTTCAGATATGGATTTCCTTCTGAAGCCTGTAAAAAAGGAGTGTTTCCATGAGACGACATACAGATGAGATAAAGATAGCAGTTAGTGCAGCACTGTTCTGCGGTGTTATGCTTCTGATCTACGTGGTAGTTCCCCAGAGCATCCGGATCCCCACTGCCACCACTACATTAAAAGAAGCCCCGGCAACAGCTGCCGAGGCTGAAGCTGCCACTGGCAGCGCATCCTCTGGATCGGATTTCCCGATCTATAACCAGGAAAGCAATTATCAGGACAATCCCTCAGGTGAGGATACTTCCACAGATAATACTTATACCCCTGACACACCATCCGATGAACCGGATACCTCCAATCCGGATGGTGCTTCTGATGAAGTGATCGACGATACTGTAACAGGAGATGATACCTCTGAGGATACACCTCCTGCTGATGATCCTTCCGGCGGCGTAGATACCTCCGGTGATATCAGCACTCCGGATACCTCCGGCGATACATCTGGTGATACATCTGGCGACGCATCTGGTGACGCGTCTGCAGATCCTGCTGCTTCCGGCGATAATGTAATCGACGACTATGCAGAATATTAATGATCACAATGCAGAAAAGTCATTCACCCTCCTGTGCCTGCACAAAAGTAAGTGAATGACTTTAAATTCAAGAATGCCTCGGCTTTATTTTAAAACCTCCAGGAAGTCAAAGGGCTTCTCATCCTTCAAAAAATGCATCAGCATATACGCACACATGATGGATACCCTTTCTTCCCGGAGGATTCTTTTTACTTCTTCCCGATCCGCAAGCACCACCTGGATCTCCTCTGAAGCCTCCTGGGCATCTGTGCTCACTGTGCCGCTGGCATATCCGTATACAGCAGCACAGGATTCATCTGACATCCCTACTGAAGTAAAATAAGGCTTCTGATATGCCTCATCTACTTTCAAAGGCGTAAGGGTCAGACCTGTCTCTTCATAAAGCTCACGAACTGCACTGTCATGGTAGTCTTCGCCCTTTTCCACCAGCCCGGCCGGAAATTCATAAGCATAGGTACCGATGGGATACCGATACTGCCGGATCAGTACAACCTTGTCCTTTTTCTCCCCATAAAGGCTGTAAATGATCACTCCATCCGGAGGATTCTCACCTGTGGAAAGCTTCATTTCCTTTTCAGACTTTGCCCTGGATGCCACAAAATAATCCACAGGTGTATTATGGATACTGGTTGCTTTTACATTGTAAAGATTCAAATATGCATTATCTGTCAGCTTCCTGACCTGGTTGATCTTGCCCATAATGACCTCTTTTCCCTGTATCAGTCACCTCGAAGGACTACACGGATCCTCTTATAAACAAAGAATACGATCACTGATACAATTGTATATTTCACTAAGTTAAAGGGAACAATGATCAGCGCTACAAAGCCCAGAAGGCTGTTTACAGAGCTGTGTACAGCAGTTCCCATCTCCACGAAAGCCTGTACCGGCATACCAAATGCCTTACCGTAAGCCGGAAGCAGTACAAATGCATTGGCAAAGCATGCCAGGATCGTTGTCAGCACTGTACCTGCAGCCATACCTGCCACTGCATGCTTTCTTGTCTTTACGTGATGATATCTGTACAGAAGACCTGCCGGAATCACATAAGCACATCCCATCAGGAAGTTGGCTACATCCCCTACTCCTGCAGTCATGGTTCCCCTTGTAACAAGGTGTACCAGGATCTTGATCAGCTCTACCAGTACGCCAGCCAGCGGTCCCATAGCAAAAGAACCGATCAGTACAGGGATCTCAGAGAAGTCCATCTGGTAAAAAGATGGTGCCAGAAATGGGAGGGGAAATTCAAAATTCATCAAAACTCCTGCCACTGCTCCCAGCATCGCCACCTGCACAATAGTCCTTGTGCGGCTCCTCTCCATTGTGTTTCCGCCTCTTAAAACCTGTTCACTCATAAAAATCTCTCCTTTGAAATTATTCTGAAAGAAAATTTCCAGTGGAAGATGTCTCTTATAAAGCCGGCCAATGACCTGCTTTAAAGATCCATGGTAACAGAAAAGCCCCGGAATCTCTCCCGGGGCATCACGCACTAATCTTCGTACAACATTCATACGTATCTGTGTGTTCTTCTCTCATCCAGACTATACTGTCGGTCCTGGAATCTCACCAGGTCAACCGCCTGCAGCGGGTCGCGGACTATACCGCCGGTAGGGAATTTCAGATCGCTTCTCTGATCACCCTGCCCTGAAGAAATTTTCTTTTTACATGCAGGATTATACTCCATCCAACTACTAATTTCAATAGGGTTTGACATTTTTATTAATACTAATTTCAATAGGGTTTAACATTTTTATTAATTATATACCACCTATATATCAGTTCCTGTTTTTCCTAGCCTTCTTTTTGGTTCTTCTGTAAATTTCCTCCATAAAGGCCGTATCCGCTTTCGTCAGCTCACGGAAACCATAATTGGCATCAAGAACCAGCTGTTTCATTTTCTCTGCCTCATCAGGGCCTGTAAGAACACCGGCTTCCAGCAGATACTTTGTAACCTGACCCTCTGTCTCCGTATAATCCTTTGGCATACCGGCACGTATCAGCAGCTGATAGGTAGATCTGTACAATGCCTGTACTCTTCCCGATGGCGGCAGTCCGATGCCAAGCCTGCTCCTCCGCCTTTTTCTCAGTCTGGTAAACAAAATCCCACATACAGCCAGTAAAAGGACTGTAGCTCCGGCAATCAGGATCTGATCAAAGTGATCTGACAGCCAGCCAAGTATGATGGTGCCTTTGCCCTGGTCTTCCCGCTCCCCTAAAGCAGTCTCTTCCTCTGGCACAGCAGCCTGATCCTGTACATCTGTATCAGCCTCTTCTGCCACCTCTGCCTCCATACCAGGAGTCACCTCCACCGGCGTCCAGCCCAGAAATGGCTGGTAGATCTCCACCCAGGCATGGGCATTGCTGTCTTCCAGCACAGCTGTATAATTGCCCTCCCCATCTGCTGTGAAAATCTCTTTTGGAGCAGCATACCCAACCACATACCTGGCAGGTACTCCAAGCATCCGAAACATCATAGTGGCGGCTGCTGCAAAATGCATGCTGTAACCTTCCTTTGTATCGTATAAGAAGGTTTCCACAAAATCCTGCCCCTCAGGAAGCTTATCCACATCCAACTCGTAGGAACACTGGCTGACCAGCCTTTTTACCACATACTGGCGGATCTGCTCATATTCATCTGCAATGTCCCAGTCCGGACGTACATCTCCCATGTCCGACTGACCCCAATGCTCTTCTTCTTTCTTTTCGGCACATTCCTTTTTCAGCTGCTCCAGCCCCTGATCCGGCACCTGAAGATCGCGGGTGCTGCAGTAAGCCCTGTAGGAAGCCTCTGTCTCATTCAGCACGCCATCTGTCTTCTCACCGTCACGATAGCCTTCCATGGTCTCTTTGTAGGCATCCCGCCAGTAAAAAGAAAAAATATCATCCTGAGCAGTCTGTCCTCCCACATAGTCGTCCCCGCCATAGATCTGATAATTGTCATTCAGGAAAGCATTGTATGGCACATATGTATATTGTATATTGGCATTTTTATTTTCCACAGTGATCTGGGCGGCTGTCACCGGCTGATCTGCCGTTGTTTCATAATACATCATCCGCAAAAAAGGCAGATTCTGAATATATACAGAAGGATCCCCCTCCGTCTTCCAGGCCAGCACAGTATCCTGAAAGCTTTCTCCGTCACCAGGCTCAAAGCTGCTGCCTGTATAAGTTTCTCCTACAAAGCCTTTCAGATAAACGGTTTCCTCCGGCTTCTGGCTGCAGGTCACCTTCAGTGCATCCACACCTGTGAAAAAATAGCCATCCACAGCGCCTAATGTGCCGTTTTCCACACCTCCGCCTACCCCTTCAATGGACAGATTCAGATTGCCACCGGAGATTTTAGGCAGGATCTGCCATAATGACTGGAGAAAACGGCTCTGGATCCTTGTTCCTGCCTTGGACAACTGGGGGATGGAAGTACCTGACAAAGGTCTTGCGATACACCAGGCAGGCACAGACACCGCCAATGCGATCACCACAGCTGCTGCCCCGCACTTCCATCCCATCAGATGGCTTCTTGCAGCAGTAAAAATCAGCAAAAGGATCATCAGAAGCAAATAAAGCCACATACTTCCCGGCCTTCCGCCCGCTGCTGCAGTAAGGGCAAACACAGGAAAAAACACAGCCAGCACTGGCAGCCATTTCTGCTCTTTTACCATAAAGGCTCCCAGGATCCCTGTGATGATAAAAATCAGCACCATGAAAAACAAAACAGTACCGCCACTGGAAGCTTCCAGGGTATTCAGATTGCCTGCGTAAACCTGATTGATCTTCCGGATCACACTGTTGGCAACGCTGTAAAAGCCACGGATCAACGAATCCTGCCCAAAAAAGCAGAAGCCTCCCAAAAGCACTACCAGTCCAAGCCCTGCCAAAAACCTTTTCCCATCCAATCTCTGATCCAGATAGAACCAGGTAAAAAACAGGCTGAAAGCAGCCAATCCTGCAGCCAGCATCCAAAAGACTGTGGAAATGGAAAATGCAGAAATGACTCCTCCAACAAGAGCAAAGCCAGACAGAAAAAGCGCCAGAAAAGAAAAAAGAAAGTTCTTTTTTCCTATATTCTTTTCCTTTCTATCCTGCACATAAGAAGTATCAAACACCAAGATTTCCATACATCTGATCTCCCACATATATTTCTCCGGTAGTCAAAATCCGTACCGGCAGAACCTCTTTTTCATTTTCCAGGAAAACCTCTGCTTTGCCATCCTCTGCCTTGAAATAAGGGATCATAAGAAGCTCCCTCAGTCCATAGTACAGGGAATCTGGATCTTCCACCATAAACTTTTCCATATGATCTTCTGTTATCCAGCAAAACTCAAAGGCAACCTGATGTTCCACAAAATAATTGCCCAAAGAAGCGGCCAGATCCAGGAACCGGTCTTTATCCGCTGGTGTAAACTTTTCCGGATCCTTCACATGGGTATCCAGAAAAACCGGAACCCGAAGATCCATAGGCATGCTGAACTCCTTGACCATAAGTTCTTCTGCCTTTGCGCTTAGCTTCCAGTGGATATTTTTCATAGCATCGCCCCGCTGGTAAGCCCTTGTATCAAAAATCTCCTGACTGTCAGAGCCCAGCCTTGCAAGCACATTTTCCCGCTGTTCGCCCTGCCCTGCCCCGGTTTCAGGCTCTTTTTCAAGAACAATAGGGTGGATCCTGGGAAGCACAGCAAAAGCCCCCTTTAACAAAGGCGCTGATATTTTCCCATAAAAAACTCCCAGATAATCATACAGCCGCAGTTCACGGACCTGTACTTTCACAATCCCGCAATGCACAGGCTGTACCTGGAACTGCCACTGATCCTTTCCTTTTCCGCCGGCAGCCACATGCACTGTTCTTTTGCTTTCCCGGCCTTCATTCACAGGATCGGACAATATAACCCCGGCCTGTATATCGGAAACCGGAAAAACGGCAGGATTTTGAATGGTCAGCACTGCTTTTGCCTGATCACCCCTGAATATGAAAGCCTGCTCCAGTTCCAGCCCTGTTTTTATTTTTTTTGCTGTCAGATGCGCCCACACTGCCATAGCCATGGCAAACAGGATCTCAAAGGACAAAAGGAACCAGGAAAATCCGCTACCATTCACAAGCACTGTCAGAAATGTAAGTATGATCAGCAAAAAATAGACAATCTTTCTCTTCATCAGCCTTTCTCCGGACGGGGTTGCTTCACAGAGGCAAGGATCTCCTGGGTGATCTTTGAGGCAGTCCCATGATTCATGCCGGCTTTGGAGCTTGTTTTCAAACGATGGACCGCTGCAGCCGGAAATACCTTCACCACATCTTCCGGAAGCACATACTCCCGGCCTTCTATGTAAGCATTGGCCTTCGCCAGCTTTGTCACTGCAAGGGCACCTCGTGTACTAAGTCCCAGTGTTACCAGCTCGTGCCTTCTGGTGGCATTTACAAGTTCTATAATATAAGAGCAGATGGTAGGATGAACGAAAATCCTTGCTGTGGCTTCCTGCATCTTTTTCAGCTCTGCCCCATCTGTAACAGCACAGACCGCTTCCAGAGGACGGATATCCGATTGAGCCATCAGGATCTCCATTTCATCCTCTGGTGAGGGATATCCCATCTCAATGCAGATCATAAAACGGTCCAACTGGGACTCCGGAAGCATTTGGGTTCCGGCAGAGCCAATAGGGTTCTCTGTGGCAATAACCACAAAGGGATCTGGTACTTTCCTGGTAACACCATCTACTGTAACGGTACCTTCCTCCATAACCTCCAGAAGAGCGGACTGGGTCTTGGCTGAGGTACGGTTGATCTCATCTGCCAGAAACAGATTGCACATCACAGCTCCCGGCTGATACATGAATTTTTCTGTTTCTTTTATATACATGGAAAATCCGGTAATATCTGAAGGCAGTACATCAGGTGTAAACTGAACACGATTCTGCTTAAGGCTCATTGCCTTTGCAAAGGCCAGGGCCATAGAGGTCTTACCTACTCCCGGAATATCCTCGATCAGTACATGGCCGCCTGCCAAAATAGCGGTCATCACCTGCCGGATGCATTCATCCTTTCCCAGAATTACCTTGCCCACTTCCTGCATGATCCTGTCTGCATTGGTATTTTTCAACGTATTGTTCCTCCCGTTTTGTTCTTTTTCGTAATACGATTTTTTAATGATTGATCATAATGATACTTGATTTTAACCGCTGTTTATTTCTGTTTATTTTTTTTATTTCTTTTTATTCTTATGATGTCTCCTGAGCAGGATCACAAGAATCAGGACCACCTCTGCGGCCACCACCCCTGCCATCATAAACAGGAACCAGGGCCATACGTCCACGATCCGTCGCGCCATTGCTGCAGGCCTGAGCTGGGATACGGTTTTGCTGTTTTCTTCTCCTGTATATTCTATCCTGTGTCCCCGCACCAGAAGTCTGTGACTGTTGATGGCGTATGGGGTGCATGTAACCAAGGTCACATAATCCTGCCCTTCTACAATATCCAGGTCACTGGTATCATCCGGATCCACCACCTTGATCTGGTCTACCTGATAAGCCAGGATCTCATCCAGTACGTGGATGTAGAAGGGATCTCCTTCTTCTACTTTGTCCATGTCTGTAAAAAGCTTGGCTTCCGGCAGTCCTCTGTGCCCGGTGAGTACGCTGTGAGTGCTTTCGCCCCCCAATGGGAACGAGGTTTCCGGAACATAGCCCACCCCTTTTGCAAGGACTTCCTGAGAAGTTCCGTAGTAAATCGGCAGGTTCACATCGATCACCGGTATGGTCAGGTAGCCGATCACGTCTCCGATCTCCATCATGGTCGTATGGGTGCCGCCCTCTGTGTCGGTGCCATCTGCGTCTGTATTGCCATCGTCTCCGGCAGCTTCTGCAGCTTCTTTTACTGCTTCGCTTGTTTCGTCCTGAACCACAGCGTGTCCCAGCTGCTGGTTGTATTGTTTCATGGATTCTTTTACTGCATCTATTTTTTCTTCGTCCATATCCTGGATCTGATCATCGTAGTCCTCTATGGCTTCTGATGCGTTTTTCTGGGCAAGGATATTGCTGATGATAGGATATGCAGTCAGGCCAAGGCCTGCCAGGATCAGGATCAGGCTGAAGATTGTGACCAATCTTGGTTTTTTCATCGTATTCACCGTCCGTCTTAGGTTTCTGGCGGTTTATCTTTTAGATCTCCGGGTCAGAAAACCTTTTGTATTTGTTTTTGTTTTACATATTTTAGATTCTACCACAAGTCGCTGGTTACTGCCATGCAACATATTCGTGAATAATATTAAAAAACCCATATATATCAGCTGGGAGATGACTCCCAGCTGATATAGCCTCCGGCAGGATTGCAGAGGTGCGCATAAGATACAATTGATCCATTGATCGTAAATGACATTGTTTCTGAACAGTAAATCTTTTGCAAAACATTACACACAAAGTCAATTTTTTCTTGACAAATTTCGCCAAAAATCGTACAATAAAGATGCTTGAAAAAGCAATATTACCAATGATAATTCTGTAAGATACAGAAGCTAATACCTAAATACAAAAGTGATATTTTTAAAATACTTTCCATGATTTTTCAAAAATACCTAAGAGATTTTCCCAAAAACACCTAAGATAAATGACAGCCGGTTGCACTGATTTCAGTGTACCGGCTGTTTTAAAAATCCTCCGGTCTGCATTTGCCGCAGCCGGAGGATTTTTTTTCACATATCCGTTTTCGTTAAGAGCATTATGCGTATAACCTCTTTAACAGATCACATTATGTGCTATTATTTTGCTGTTTTCTTTCTGGAAGCTGTGATCACAACCACACCAGCCAGTACAAGTGCTAATCCAATCACGCTGAACAGTACAGTACCCATACCACCAGTTAATGGAAGTGTGAAGCCTTTCTTATTGATCACAGTCTGGATCTGGATACCATCAGAAGCAACACCAGCATTTTTAAATTCAGTTTTCTCTACCTCATGTTTCACTAATGTTGTCTTTCCTGTTTCGTCGATATTATACTCTGCCTTGGTGGTTGTTGTATAGGCAATATTCAGTGTTACCTTTACCGGTGCTTTCAGAAGATTGTACTCTGCATTCGTCTTTGTCTCTACCAGATAATATTCACCATTCTTAAGTCCGCTCTGAGAAACTTTACCTTCAGTATTTGTTTTAAGAGATGTTTCATTGATCTTCTTCCAAGCTTTAGAACTATCAAGGCCTGCTTTCTTTACTTCATCTGCAGTAGCAACACCTGCTGTACCAGCATCAACAGCTTTGTACAGATCAAATTCTACATCTGCAAGAGGTGTTCCATCTGCTTTCTCAGCCTTCTTCTCAATTTGGATCTGGAAGGTATATACAACTGCTGTATCTGTGATCTTGTCGGTTGTAGGTGTACCAGGTTTGTTCGGGTTGTATCCATCATCGGTGTCCGGAAGAATCTTATTGGAATATTCCAGTGTTGCAGTGTTTGGATTACCTACTGTAGTTGTTACAGCTGTGTCAAGCAGTTCTGCATTATAAGTTACGATAATATTCTGTCCTGCATAAGAATCAAGATCTGCCAGTGTGAAATCAATGGTAAATCCGTTTCCATCCTCTGTAGCTGTTGCTGTTGCAGGGATTGTTGTGCTGCCTGTTTTATCTGTTACTTTTACTGAATTTGCATCATCTTTCAGGTTAGTAGGTGTATCTGTCAATGCAAATTTTTTCAGTTTTTTAATGTTTGCCGGTACAGATACTGTGATACGATATGGAACTTTATCCCCAACACTGTAATCAGCATCCTGCTTCCAGTCATTTCCGTTCTTTACTTGCTTGGTCATGTCTGGCTTATCATTGGTAACAGGAATCTCAATACTATCGCCTTTGGTTCCATTATAAGTTACTTCAGTACCATTTACATCAAACACATAAGTAGCAGCACCGTCCATAATATAACCTTTATTATCTGCACCTACAGAAGTCTCAATAAAACGATATGTACCACTGGACAGATCTTCTACACTAATCTTACCTTCTGTATTTGTAACCAGATTCAGCTTAGCACCTGTGTTGTCTCCTAATGCAGTGGATTTCTTTGTGATATCTGTCCAGGAATCTCCATTCTTTTTTTGAAGAACAAAGGTTACACCTTTCAGTTTTGCACCAGCTTTTCCTGTTTTTACAAGACTTACACCACCAACGGCTGTACTGTTCTTAGGATAAACATGTACATCATATAACCAGTCATCTCCATCTGTAGTCATTGGTACGGAGATCAGGAATGGATCGCATGGACCTGTTACAATTGCCGGACTGGTAGTCTCCACTACAAGGTAAAGACCCAGAGGCAGGTTTTCAAATTTTGCAACACCGCTTGCGTCAGTCTTTACCTCATCACCATATTTTTCATTAGCAACGTCTGGTTTAAGCTGAACATTTTTTCCACTTCCTGTGCAATACTGTGACACAGCCGGAAGACTTTCTGGAGTTGAACTGTAATAGTCAGCAAGTTTAGTTGCATCTGCAACCTGGTAAATAGTAAATCCCACATCTTTGATGGCAACTGCTCCTGTCGGAACCTGTGATGCATCTTCTTTACCTGTAGCTGGATCGCCTTTACCAGCCTCATCGGTATACTTATGAATAGTAATGGAACCTGTTGTTTTTGTTGTGTCGAATACTGGTGTTTTGTCAGCTGCAAAAGCAGAAACTGACATACTTCCAAGCAACATTGCTCCGGTAAGCAGACCGGCAAGCAGCTTTTTGAATTTCTTCATACTCATATCCTCTCTCTCTTTTTCTTTTTATACAGCGCTGCTGTTTTTATGTAATTTTTGTTATAAGCATCCGCTGTTTTTATATCTCTCACACATTTATTGTTGCACCATCTGTCTGCTTCTTAGCGGTCAGGAAGCTTTGCCCTCCTTTCTCCGCTTTTGTAACAGATAAATGATTACAGCCAGTCCGATGAGAATCCCACCGGAAAATCCAAGGATCAGTCTGCTCCAGCTTCCTGTTGCAGGAAGGTTGAATTTCTTCTGATCCGCAACCTGAATGGTAATGGTATCTTCTCGCAGCATGTCAGAAACATCCTTGTTGTCTACAAGAATCTTATTATCCTCTCGGTTAAGCACTACTTTGATCGGGGAAGCCAGAAGGCTGTACCTCTCTGGAGCCTGAATCTCTGTGATCTGATAAGTTCCATCCTCCAGATCTTCAAATGCTGCCAGGCCAAGAGTGTCAGACTGATCGGAAGTTGTTTCCTCTCTTGCTCGAAAGCTACTATCCACGCTGCCATTCTCCAGAAGCTTCTCCAGACGGAACTTGGCTCCTGCCAGTTTAGTCGGATTGTCTCCGGCAGTACCTGCCTGAATCTTCAGGATCTGTATTCTTGTCTTTGGAAGCTGATATGTATTGGTAATGATCTCTTCTCCTGCATTTTCATCAGTAAAATTGATCCTGTCCTTGAAAGTAACGGTTTCATGATCCTGCAGTACGAAATTATAGGTTACCGCAAACCGGCCTGCTGAAAACTGTATCGTATTTTCGTTTTCAATAGATGTAACTGTACCATCTTGACCCACACTGACTTCTACTACCCGGTACTGCCATTCTATTGGGGACTCTTGTGTATAGTCCACATATTTATCCAATCCTGTAAAGGAAGTCTGCCATTTTCCGGTGTACATATTGCCTGCAAGCTCTGTATAAGTCTTTGCATTTTCATCTGTAGATACAGGTGCCCAGGTATCAGTATTAGACTGTCTTCTCTGAAGCTGTACATAGATCTTCTTAGGAAGTTTCCCTTTATAATCACTTCTGTCTGCATTCTTCCAAAGCTTCTCTACAGAAATGTTTACAACTGGTTTTATTGTATTTTGGAAAGTAGTCTCTACAATAGTTCCGGAAGATTTGATATATCCCTTTGCTGCTGTAGTTCCCTTAGGCTGTTCGATTCCATCTATCATAATGCTGTCCAGAGTAGAACCATCATCTGTGGAAATCTCTTCTACTTTTAAGAAGGTTCCTACCGGAATCCCGGTAATTTCACATGAGCCCGGTTGTCCATCACCATTCAGCTTAATGGTATACTCCTGTGTAATAGGCTTATCTTCCAATCCCAGGTCACCCACATTGGAAAAGGTAACACGGAATTTATACTCGCCTGACAGTTGTTCGCCATAAGCCGCTTTTTTGATAATCTTCAGGGTACCGGTCTTTACTTTATTGTAAAAGACTGCTTTCAGTTTTGTTGCTGTTGTTGTATTGTCAGGATTTGCATAAGAGCGGAATACAAAAGTACTTTCAGTTGGTTCAGTTGGCTTTGTACCATTATATGCATTAGCCTGCGCCTGTCCGTCTGCATCATTTTCGTTAATATACTGTTCTGTTCGTCCGTCATCAATGGCTGTGCCAGTATGGTTTGTCATGCTTGGTATAGAACTTGCATTGGTAACAGTAGTTCCGGTTCCCATTCCGGCAACTGCCTGTCCATTCTCATACATGGTCCAGGTGGTATCAAACAGGTCTGAATCAACTTCCTCCTTCAGGGCTATGTAGCTTCCTCTTCGGAATTGATCTTTGAAAGTAATGGTTTCATGATCCTCCAATACAAACTCTCCATCATCACCGATCACACGGGCATCACGCTTAGTTGATGTAGAGGTATAGGTAGCTCCCTCCGGGATCTCCAGCTTTCCGCTTGTGGCAGAGCCATAATCCGGGATCTCGTACTGTTTGGTAACAAATCCGGTGGGCTCAGAAATCTCAACTGTAGGCCTGAACACAAAGTCTTTCAGGTAGAAATCTCTTGGATAGTTATATCCGAACCGAATCTTGCTAAGCTTCGTCTTGTCAAAGCCTTCATCCCAGGACATCTTGCTAAGATCCAGCTTTACTGTTACCCATTCTTTACTTTTCATGGAAACCGCCCCATAGGTACGACCGGAGAGTGTATCCGTGCCAAGATTACCGCCTAAGTTTCCACTGCTGTCTACAAACTGCAGATACATGTTGGACAGGGATGGAGTATCCATGTAATCATAATAGAACTTAATCTCCAGATAAGCCATCTTTGAAATGTCCACCGTACTACCCAGTGTCACTTCTCCATATCGCTGATCTCTGTAATTGCTGTCCGCATCATCCTCTTTTGCATGCCAGTGAACGCTTCCTGTAAAATTGCTGTTGCCACTTTCATCCTTCGCAAATATATTGTCTTTATGAGTTGGAGCAACAGTATAATCCTGTTCTGCGATCCTCAAAGGCTTTGCAGCGTTTGAAGTCACTTTCTTTTCTCCATAATGGGTTGCCAGATTCTTGATGGAGAAGTTAAAGATAGAAGTATCTTTAAAAAGATCACTGAACAGGCTGTTCACACCAGTAGTGTCTACCTGTTTCTCCACCTGCAGCTGGTTCTCATCCGGGAAGTTGAAGGTAACCCTCATATTGGATTCCCACATACCACGCTCCATATAGAACATGGTCAGGGTATGTTCAGCTGTTTTCGCTCCAGTCAAAGTAAAATCTGTTTCTTTAACCGGACTTCCATCTCCTGCACTTGCCTTTACATCACTGACGGTAGCTTTTAATGTAGCAAAATCAAGAGTTCCTGTAGCAGGGCTGTGGGCGCCACCCACATCCAGCGCGAGTTTTCCGTCAATAAATACCCACACATCATCATCACCGGAGAAATTAAACTCAATAGGTACGTCTTTACCATCTTTGTCTTTAACCGTTCCGTCCTTTGTCAATCTGAAATTGAATTCCAGCTTAGCACCAAAACCGTAGTTATATTTGTTAGCACTACCAGGTAAAGATGTTTCATTGAACGGGAAGAAGCCATGCTTTTCCTGTTGTACACTGGAGCTGTTCAGGTTCTTGCAATTCTCATGCAATTTTCCCGTATCCTGCAGGTGATATTCTCCTGTAGCAGAATCCTGTCGCATCAGCAGGGTAGTTTCATTACTGTCAAATACCCAGTACTTTACGCCATTGTTATCCAGGTCTTTCTGCTTGAAAGGGAATGCCACATTGTGGTAAACATCTCCGATCACGGCATTTTTGCTGTTATTTCCCAATAGGAAATCTTCATTAAACAACGGAAGGACTGCATTTCCTTCTTTTGTTGTTACCAGATTTCCATCTGCCAATGTATCCTTTACAAGACCCTTGGCTATACTTTTGTAATCGTCATTATTCTTTCCGTTAATATCAAGTGCTGAGTTGTTTGTTGAAAAGAAATTATTGTAATTATCATATCCATACAGATTCAGTGTGGATGCAATGCCATTAAATTGATATCCCCATCCTGAAATGCTTGGCTGGAAATGTCCAACATAAAGAGGGATTGACGAGGTATTTGCCCAATAGTAGTCACTCAGTGCCTGGTCAAACTCACGGTGTGTTACCCAGTTTCGATAACTTACACCATTTCCTCCAAGATATTCGTCACGGTTATTTCCATTTAATTCATAGTCTGTATAATAATCATAAAAGGTAGAATTTACATACAGGGTATCTGATGCTCTGGTAAAGTTATCCTGTGCAATATCTACTACATCTTTACTTTTCTTTGCTTCTGCATTTCGGATGGTATATACTTCATCCCAGTAACCGTCTCGCTGACCACCGTCATATACTACTGTATCTCCTGCATCAGCATAAAAGCAGGGATTTACCAGATCTGTTGGAATGGTCAATGTGTTCGTACTCTCACCATGCTCGCCAAAATCCGTTGCATTCTTAGGCGTAAATCCGAAAAATGCAATGGTTGTATACCCTTCCGGTAATTCTGCTTTGTATACATCCTTCCAGGTATGTCCATTTTCAGAATGAGAGGATACAAGGGTCATATTCCCTGTAATAGCTTCTTTGCCATCTCCAGAGATATAGTATTTAAAAGTTCCATCCTCTGCAGGTATGCTGTATGCCGCACCAGCACTTCCCTTATATGACAATTTGGAATAGGTAGCATCAAAATAAACGGTTCTGCTTCCCAGTACACCCCAGGTGGAGTTCTCGGCTGTGCCTGCATATTTGTAGCAGTCTGTAGATCCTTCTGCATAAAGTACACTTTCTACGCCATCTTCTCCAATACCCTGTCCATAAAAATTGGAATAGGTGTCGCCCAATACATTCCCGGAAGCGTCTGTAAACTGTACATAAGAGCACGCAGCATCTGGAATGATAACAGAATAGCCGTTTGCCTTGCCATTTGCATTTCCTGTCATAGCAACAGACTGTACCTGCTGCAGCTTACCGCTGCTGTCCTTCTCATAAAAAACAGCATTTACACCAGAAAGAATCTGCTCTGTCTTATTTTCAAAGTACATAGTCTTCCCTTTAAAGGAAGTGTGATCATTCGGATCAAATGGGGTGTAGTCCACCCATTGTTCAGTTGAGGAATTATACAGCTTATTCAGAAATACACTTTCATCCGTCCATTTTTCTCTAAAGGGTATACGCTCGTTCTTCCAGTTATCAGCTTCAAATGCCTGAAAAAGCATGGTGTAAAGACCTGCATATGGTTTTATTGCACCGGTCACTTCAAGTGCATATACCTTCATCCCATCATAGGATGCCTTTGTATCCGTCATCACTGTAAGTGTACCTTGGCTATCATTCTGATTTGCCTGTGTCCAAGCCTTCACCGTGTACCACCCATTACTGATCCAGTCTGCTGGTGCAGCAAAGTATACCATCCCGGTGGATGGTGTTGTATTATCTGCCCAGGCCAGTGTAATGGCTGCGGCTCCGCTCTCCAGCACGCTGATCAGCTGCTTACCTGCATCTTCTCCAGCATCCCCTTCTGTGTCAACCTGGGACTCCGGATCCTGAGAAGTTTCATCCTGGACATCTGCAGTCTCGCTTTCCACAGGAATAGCTCCCGGAAGCGCAGACAACACATCCAGCTCCGCATTTGTTGCTGACTGCTGTTCTTCTATGTTCTGGGGATCCGCTTCCTGCTGTGCATCTACGTCCTGAAGACTGGTTTCCTGCAGTGCCTCCGGCTCTATGCCAATAGTCTTATGATATGTTTCTTCCTGTGCATGGTAGGAAATACCTACATAAAAATCAGCGGTATCCCCAGCCGGCAGCTGGAAGGTAAGATAATCCTCTGAATCATTCTGCACTCGTGTCACTGTCAGATCTCCATCTGTCAGCCCATTGGGGATCACGCTGCTGTCACAGGCTTCGCTGCTTAATGCTTCCTCTTCTGTCTTTCCCATAGAAACGAAAAGGCCGGAAACCGGAAGTCCGGATCCCATGTCTTTCAGATCCAGCTTAATGGTACTGTCTGCTGTAGCATCCGTATGAAGATCCTGTGCTGTCACATGTACACCATAAAGCTGACCGGATAAAGCGATCTCTGACTCTGCAGAAGTATTCTCTGTATTCTCATCTGCTGAATCTGTATTTTCATCTGAAACATCCTCTACCTCTGTATCAGAAGCGTCCTCTGCCACATCCTGACACCCGGCCTCCAGAGTTTTGGTCATAGAAATACGCACCAGGGATGGCTGCTCCTGGCTTTCTTCCCCTGATGTTTCGTCCTCCTGGTTGTCCGCCACTTCCGGATCTGCACTGATGGTATCCCCGGATGCTTCTGCACTGCTGTCCCAGGTAAGCGTGATCTTCCCTGTATCATCTGGAAGGGTCACATCCTGGGACTGTTCTTCCTCTTCCCAAGTAACACTGGCCTTCAGATCAGCTTTGTAAGAATAGCTTTCGTCCTGTGTCTTATAAACAAAAGCTGCATAAAAATCCGCACTGCTGCCTGAAGCAAGCTCATACTCCAGATAACATGCGGTAGTGATCAGATTTCCATTAGCGTCTAATACGTATTCCCCATTATCATCCTTCAGGTACTCCTGTACCCGGGAAACGCTAAGTACATCCGTTCCATTCAAAGCTCCTTCAAGCTTTGTGGGTGGAAGGGTCACCGCCCCGGATGAGGGTTCTTGTTCCGGAACGGTCTCCTGCCACTGCGAAAAGAGGGATGTATACAATATATAGGCCGGACTGTCGTCCTGATCATCCGTCATATACAGACGGATTCTCGCTTTGCCCTGCCGGGTACTGGATGCGTTGGAAGTAATATGTACCCATCTTGGCTGTCCCTGAACTGCTGCTGACGCTTGGGGGGCATCTGCACTTTCAAGGATAACCGCTGCAGCTGGCTGGACTTCAGTCTCTGTGTCAGTAATCATTGCTGAATCTGTTCCCTCATCCGTACCGGATGAAAAATCAGAAACAAATTCGGCTGTATCAGTATCTGCATCAAATGCAGAAAAATCAGTATCCGTAGTTTGGTTCTCATCCGAAATCTCAGTACCGGAGAATCCGTCTTCATCCTCAGAAACAGCTTCCACATCCTCTGCCTCATTACTGATGAACTCAACTCCTGTGGTCTCATCCTCATAGGATGAACCGCTGACATTTACCAGATTTGAAATATCAGGTGTTGTTATGATCATCGCAGCGCAAGCGATCAGCGCTGCTGCTTTCTGCCATGTTCGCTTTTTCATGTTCCTCACCCTTCCAAAATCGCTGTCCTAAGCCGGACGGCATTCACACTGACTTCTATTGTTAATTATAGCTGTAGAATTACAGCAATGGAATATTACATTTCCCAGAAACGTATAACTTTTTGTAAAATATAAAAAGCTATTATAAAGAATAGGCTTGTTTTTGGTAAAAAAAGCTGCTTTTCCAGGAATCAGCCCAAAATAAGCAGCATTTTTATTCATGTCAATATTTAACGTAAGTATGCCTATACAAATGAATAGCACAAAATATCAAAATATGCTACCCTATATCCTCCCCATTTCCGGATGTTTTGCGGAACTTCTCAGGGCTGCATCCATAATATTCACGAAAGCTTTTGCAGAAATAGGAGGCATTGGTAAAGCCGGTCTCCTTGCAGATCTGTACGATCTTCTTATTAGTGGTACAAAGAAGCTCTTTGGCTTTCTCCAGACGAAATTCCCTGATAAAATGAGTCAGGCCTTCCCCTGTCTCCTTCTTAAATATGTAACTCATATACCCAGGTGAAAGATACACGCCCTTCCCCAGGATCTCCACACTAAGCTCATCTGCATAATGCTCATACACATAGCTCTTAACCTTTTCTACATCGCTTCTGGCACCACTCTGATTAGAAAACATGGTATCCTCATAAAGCTGGATATTCTGCTCCAGGATATCGATGATCTCCTGAACTGTAGTGCACTGATACAGCTTCTCAATGGCATCTGCACATTTGTCCGAAGAGAAATTCATATCCTTATACATTTCCTTTACAATATTCGAGCAGGAAAACTTCACAAAAATATGAGAAAACTTCCCTCCCTGCTGCTTCTGTCCGGCAAACTTACGGAAATGCTCCCACAAATGGGTCAGATCCCGAAGCCGCACATCATTCTCCATCTTTTCCAGCAGATCAACCACCACATCATAGTTGTCCTTGCCTTCCCAGTTGATATCCGGCATATAAACCCACATATCCGACCTGTAAAAGCGGTTCTCCATAAGTATTTCTACTTCCTGATAGGCATCTGCCATATTGAAATCGGATGTAATCGTACTGGAAACAGCCACATAGCATTCTGCATTCATAGTATCTTTCATAAATCCATGGATATGCTGTCCCAGCACAGAATAATCCACCTTTACCTTGTCATCAAAAAAGAGAAGAGAACTGGTGGCACTCAAATTCAGATAATGGAATGGAAGCTTCAGTTCAGCGGCCAATTCCGTCTCAAAATCCTCTGCATGCTCTTCAAAAAAGTCTGTGGCAGTCTCTATCAGGATCATCTGACGGACCTGCTCCCACCAGGAAACATCCAGCGTAGCCATAGCTTCCGCCTTAATATCCTGTCTGCCTGTATTCAAATATTTCTGGAGATAAAACTGCTCCATAAAATCCTGATTCTTCTGCATCAGTACTTCTGTCTGCTTCTTCTCATCAATGGCAATAAGCGTCTTGTCGATCACATTATAAAATTCTGACGGATTCACCGGCTTCAGCACATAGCCCAACACTCCGTACTTGATCGCCAGTCTGGCATATTCAAAATCACTGTATCCGCTGAAAATAATGATGGCCATCTCAGAATCAAACTGACGCACTTTCTCCATCAGCTCCAGTCCGGTCATAAATGGCATCTTTATATCACTTAATAAAATATCCGGCTTCTGGCTCCTGGCAATCTCCAACGCCTCTTTGCCATTGCTTGCTTCCAGGATCTCCAGGTTATAGTCTTTTCTTTCGAGAAGGCTTCTGATCCCTTGTCTTTCGATTCTCTCATCATCTGCGATCAAGATCTTTCGCAATTTCTACTCCCCCTGTATTTAGAACAATAAGTGTACCTTTTTATTATATTTATTTTTTTCTCTTATGACAAGCTTTTCGTAGATTATTTAAAAAAAATGTTATTTTTTTCTCTGCGGATTATTTAAGAAAATGTTATTTTTTTCTCTTTTACATGCAAAAAGAAGCCCTTGTGGACTTCTTTTTGCTTCATTATATAAGAAGGTATTTATCATGCTTTTTTATATAAAGAGTTATTTATCATGCTTTTTCTTCTTAAGGATCACCACAACAGCTGCAACGATCACTGCCAGTACAAGCACTGCGATCATAGGAAGGATCGGTGTGTTATCCCCGGTCTTTACATTGGTTGTGCCGCTGGATGGCGGTGTGTTATCTGATGGTGTATCAGGTACAGGTGTAGCTGTTGGTTCCGGAGCTGGTGTATTGGTAATCTCCGGTGTAGGTGTCACTTCTTCCGGCTGATTCACCACACTTAAAACCTGCACATTTCCGGAAGCCTGTACATATACTCCATTTACCACTGCTGTCTGTCCTGCCCGTGTGATCTTGAATGCTACAGGCTGGGAAAGCTTTACAAATCCGTCAGGAGCTTTCTCCTCGGTAAACTGGTAAGAACCAAGAGGAAGATCGGTAACTACGATCTGTCCGTTCCCGTCTGTTGTAAGCTGAGTCTTAAACTCTTTCCAGTAGAAGCTTCCTCCTTCATCAGATCCGGAAACTGCTCCCTGGGGAATCGTCTCTCCTGCCTCTGGGTAGACCTTCTGCCATAAAGCAAATACTGCTTTTTCCAGTGTTTTCCCATCTGGATCTGTCTTATTCAGGATCACTGCACCGCCTGGGAAGGTGGTCTTAGGATTCAGTACCGGATCGTACTTCTCTGTACTGTTCTCACTGTAAGGAACCGGTATGATCACCGGCTGCATTACCATAATATCCTCACCGCCGGTCTGGGCAGCCAGATAAATCCCGTTCTCTACATTCTTATAAGAAACAGTGCCATCTGTACCAGCCTGCGCCACAGTACCTGTAAGCTTCTTGGATTTGGCAAAAGCTGCCAAACCTTCGGCTGCCTTTTCGTATTCAGAGGCTGTTTTCAGACCGGATACATTAATGCCGCTTCCTGCAAAAGAATCCTTGTACACAAATCCATCATTCTCATACCCTGCTATCTGATAGAGAGTCACTTCAATGCCAGCCGCTGTCTGGGCAAGCCTGAGTGTAATACTGCCTTTTTGTTCCGCTTTGGCACTTACTGTGCCAAGCAGCATGCTGCAGCAAATCGCAAGACAGATAACTGCTGCCTTTACTCTTCCTTTTTTCACTTTTCCTCTTCCTCCCGTACGTCCTCATCCTTCTTCTTTCCCCTGGTGATCCGACACACAAGCCAGATCAGGAAAATGCAGAAGAGCCCCACGCATACTCCTGCTATGATCAGCACGGTACGTGGTGCCATCATCTCCTGGTTATTTTGCTCCACAGGCATCTGAACGGACAGCTCTGATGGAACATTTGATGTACGCTCACCTCTTACCAGAAGCCTGTGGCTGTTCACCCCGTAAGGGAAACAGGTAAGAAGTGTGACATAATCCTTGCCGTCTATAATCTCTATATCTTCCGTCTCATCAGGAAGGACTACCTTCTTCTGGTCTACCTGATAAGCCAATACTTCGTCCAATACATGAATGTAAAACATGTCACCCTCTTCCAGATCATCCAGATGGGTAAACATCTTGGCTGATGGAAGCCCGGTGTGCCCTGACAGCACACAATGTGTGGAAGCTCCGCCTACAGGAAGGGAGGTGCCGGGCATATGTCCGATTCCTTTTTCAAGCACATCCTCTCCCGCCCCGTGATAAATAGGCAGATAAACCTGCAGCTTCGGGATCTCCAGAAAACCAATGGCATCTGTTACTGCAAGCAGGTCATCATAGCTGACAGCGGATACGTCCCCGCCTTCTTCCTCCAGCTCCTGATTATACTTTGTGGCCATGTTCTTCATCTTGGTAAGGCTATCCTTATTCTCTACATCTACAATATCGCAATAATCTTTGATTTCATACCTGGCCGTATATTCACGATACCAGTTACTTACGGTCGGATATGCTCTTACAGCCACTCCTGCCAGCACCAACAGCACACCAATCAGCAGAAAAAGCCGTCTTTTTTTCTCATTCATAATCTCCGGTTTTCCCCTGTCAGTTTATTGTAACTTTTTCATACGCCTCTGCTCCGGCGTTTTCCTTCCAAAGCACCCGGTTGGCTTTATCAGGTACTTTAATTATAGTATAATCAAGTACACGTCTTTGGAAAATATAAAAATTTTAAGATAAATATAACATATTTAGGAAATTACGTGTACATCCAACTGACGATATGGAATCCGGATACCCTGACGGTCAAATTCATCTTTGATGGTTTCGTTCAAACGCCATCGCACCGTCCAGTAATCTTCTGTAGGTACCCATACACGAAGCCCCAGGGTCACTGCACTTTCTGCCAATTCATCTACGTATACCAGCATTCCCTGATCTTCCCGGGTGCCCTTGTCATCTTTTATGATCTGTTCCAGTATCTGCTTTGCCTTGTGCATATCTGAATCATAGGAAATCCCGATCTTCAGCTCCAGCTTCCTCATATCCCGTGCTGTCAGATTGACCACTGTATTCCCGGACAGGGTGCCATTCGGGATCACAATATGCCTGTAATCCACAGACAGCAGGGTAGTATAACAGATCTCGATCTTATACACAGTCCCTTCCCAGCCATTGGCCTTATCTACAATAATGTAGTCTCCTACCTGGAAGGGCTTGAAGATCAGAAGCATCACCCCTCCTGCCAGGTTGGACAGTCCACCTTGTAATGCAAGACCGATGGTAACGCCTGCAGTACCTAAAAGGGCGGCTACGGACGATTCTTTGATACCGAAATTCATCCCGATCCCGAAGATCAGCAGAATATATAAAAGGGCTTTCAGGAATGAACACAAAAACTGTACCGCCCCTTTATCCATCCCGGTCCGTCCCAGGGAGCGTCTCACAAGACCAAGCACCCACCGGATCAGGCGGCTTCCAATATACAGAACCACAATGGACAGAACCACTTTGATCCCAAAGCTGATCAGCTGGGGCGTGTGTTCATCCAGATATTTCTGAAACTGGCTTACATGATCAGTAAGCTCCTGTGCGGTTTCTTCCATAAAATCCTGCACCTCCCCGCCGGATCACAATACTTTTTTGTTATTTCTGAAATCCTTTCATGGAAAGGCTGATCCGTTTCTTCTTAAGATCCACGCCGATCACCTGTACATCCACAACATCTCCTACACTGACTGCTTCCAGGGGATGTTTGATAAACTTCTCGCTCATCTGGGAGATATGTACAAGACCATCCTGATGAACCCCGATATCCACAAATGCTCCGAAATCGATCACATTCCGCACAGTTCCTTTCAGGATCATCCCTTCTTTCAGGTCCTCCATATTCAGTACATCTGTGCGAAGGATCGGACGGGGCATTTCATCCCTTGGATCTCTTGCCGGTTTCTCCAGCTCCTTTACAATGTCTTTCAATGTGATCTCGCCTATCTCCAGTTCCCTGGCCAGCTTTTTGTAGTCATGGATCTGGGAAGAGATCCTGCCCAGCCCTCCGGATGTAATATCTTTTGGTGTGTGTCCCAGCTTTTTAAGAAGGGCATTTGCTGCCTCATAGCTTTCCGGATGCACGCTTGTAGCATCCAATGGATCATCACCTCCTGTGATACGCATAAATCCGGCACACTGTTCAAAAGCCTTAGGACCCAGCTTTGCCACCTTCAGAAGACCTTTCCTGTTGGTAAAACGGCCATTTTCTTCTCTGTAGGTCACAATGTTTTTTGCAATGGCTTTACTGATGCCTGAAATATATTCCAGCAGGGAGGCAGATGCAGTATTCAGATCCACACCTACCTTGTTCACACAGTCCTCAACCACTCCGGACAAAGCTTCTCCCAGCTTTTTCTGGTTCATATCATGCTGATACTGACCAACACCAATGGACTTAGGATCGATCTTTACCAGCTCTGCCAGCGGATCCTGTACGCGCCTTGCAATGGAAGCTGCGCTTCTCTGTCCTACATCAAAGTTAGGGAACTCTTCTGTGGCCAGCTTGCTTGCAGAATATACAGAAGCACCAGCTTCATTGGTGATCACGTACTGTACGCCTGCCTCCGGGATCTCCTTCAGCATGTCCACGATCACCTGCTCTGACTCTCTGGAAGCAGTACCATTTCCAACAGAGATCAGGGATACCTTGTACTTTCGGATCATTTTCTCCACAGTATCCTTGGCTGCACGGATCTTAGTCTCATTGGTAGGTGCAGTAGGATAAACCACTGTGGTATCCAGCACCTTTCCTGTGGCATCTACCACTGCCAGCTTACATCCGGTACGGAATGCCGGATCCCATCCAAGCACAACCTTCCCTGCAATGGGAGGCTGCATAAGAAGCTGCTCCAGATTCTTTCCAAATACCTTGATGGCGCCATCTTCTGCCTGATCGGTAAGATTGCTGCGGATCTCCCTTTCAATGGCAGGTGCGATCAGTCGTTTGTAGCAATCATCCACCACTTCTTTTAAGACAGGAGAGGTAACAGGATTCTCCTTTGTGATCACCTGATGTTCCAGGTAACGGAGGATCTCTTCTTCCGGTGCATTCACTTTAACAGTGAGGAATTTCTCTTTTTCCCCTCTGTTCAGTGCCAGGATCCTATGACCTGCCAGCTTCTTGATAGGCTCCTCAAACTCATAATACATTTCATAAACAGACTGAGCCTCCGGATCCTTTGCCACAGAACTGATAGTTCCTTTCTTTGTGGTCAGATCCCTGATGCGGATACGGTAATCCGCCTCATCGGAAATCCGTTCTGCCAGAATATCCTTTGCTCCTGCAATGGCCTGCTCCACGGAAGTCACTTCCTTCTCTTCGGAAAGAAAAGCCTGTGCTTCTTCTTCCAATGGTTTTTTGGTCATCTGAAGGCTGATAATATTTGCCAGGGGCTCCAGTCCTTTTTCTTTGGCAATGGTTGCCCTTGTACGGCGTTTTGGCCTGTAAGGACGGTACAGATCCTCTACCACCACCAGAGTCTGTGCTTCAAGGATCTGTTTCTTCAGCTCAGCGTTTAGCTTGCCCTGCTCTTCAATGCTGGCAAGCACCTGTTTCTTCTTATCTTCAAGGTTACGCAGGTAATTCAGCCGCTCATAAAGATTACGCAGCTGTTCATCATTAAGGGCACCGGTTGCTTCCTTACGATATCTGGAAATAAACGGAATGGTATTGCCTTCATCGATCAGCTTTACCGCTGCTTCTACCTGTTCTTTTTTTACACCCAGTTCCTGGGTGATCACCTGTATAATATCCATGTTAATCTATCATCTCCTTATGCCCGGGAATTAAAGTCTTATGTTCCGCACATAACATTTTATGCCTCGGAATTAAAGTCATCCTGATCCCAGGCAGATTTATTTTCCCTGTGATCCTCATAAATGTCCTGATCCAGTTCGCCTAACAGATCCCTGTAAAACATAGTCACAGTCATCTGCATATAGGGAACGATCCAAAGAAGAGCTATATATAATGTGAATATAGAAAGAAACAGTAAAGGGATAAAGCTGATCTGCATCAGCAGATATCTGCCTTTATGCCCTTTCATCATAGCTGCACTGGCCTTTAAAGCCTCTATGCCGCCCATATCCAGGTGATCTGCCATCAGAAAGTAAGTCATAACAAAAGGCAGCGTAACGATCACATTAAGTACAATGGATAACAGCATCAGCTCCATAGAGCGGCCCATCCACTCCACCTGTGCTTCCAGAGTATTCCCAGGGATCACAGTATAGCTGTACCAGTAGTAGGGAATGGATACCACCAGATCGATCAGCGCCAGCACAAAGCCGGCTACGATCACCCGATCTGGATGATTTCTGAAAAAGTACAGCAGATCACCAAGACCAAACTCCCTGTCTCTGGCCATATTCAGAAACATGTAATACAATCCTGCAGACAGGATCCCTGTAACAAGGGACAGGATAAATAGAAAAATCTGGCTCATGATCATAGTTGGCAGGAATTCGCCTGTAAAAAGATTCCCTGCCAGAAGATTCCCCAGAAGGTTGATGCCAAATGCTGCCAGCACCCCCATGATAGCGATCCCATATCTACCCTCTAAAGCCAGCTTTGCGTATCTTTTCAGTTCTTTTGAACTTCTCTTCATAGATTATCAAATCTCCTTCGATTCGGCAACAGCTTCTTACTCTGTACGTTTTTTCCCCCAGAAGAAAAGAGCCACAGTACCAGGGCCTGTATGGCTTCCTATGGTAGTACCTACATAATTGATCAGAACTTTTCCGTTTAGGTGGGGAAATCTGGCCTCTACCAGGTCTGCCACAGCCCTGGCATCCTCATAACAGCCGGACTGGGAAATATAGCACTTTCCGGAATAATCTCTGCCATCTCTGGCATATTCTTCCATCTTGTCCACAATGGTACGGATCACCTTTTTCTTGGTGCGGATCTTAAATCTGGGGATCAGCCTGCCCTGGTCATCCATGTTCAGAAGCGGGCAGATATTCAGCACGCCGCCGATAAAGCCGGCGGTTTTGGAAATCCTGCCGCCCTTGATATAAAAGGTAAGATCTGTGGAAAAGAACCAGTGATTCAGCTCCAGCTTATGCTGCTCGGCCCAGTCATAAACCTGCTGAAGGCTTTGTCCCTGATCCCGAAGATCTGCCAGCTGGTCCATCAAAAGCCCGTATCCAGAAGATGCTCCAAGAGAATCTACCACCAGGATCTGCCTTTTGGGATACTTCTGAGACAGTTCTTCTTTGGCGATCATAGCAGAATTGATCGCTCCGGAAATCCCGGAGGACAGGCACACATGAAGCACATCCTTTCCCTGCTTCAGGAATGTTTCAAAATATGCCTGATACTCTTCTGCATTAACCTGGGAAGTTTTTGTTTCTGCCCCATCTGCCATTGCCTGATAAAACTTCTCAAAAGGCATGCTCTGTCCCAAATCATCGGTATACTGTTTTCCATCCATCTGATAGTGAAAACAGATGTAAGATATTCCACGTTTTTCAAAATGTTCCTTGGTAAGGTCTGCTGTTGAACAGCAGCTCAGAATATAATCACTCATCTTCTCCTCCGGTCCAGTGACACAGGCATGCTGCCTTTTGTGTTACTGAAGGTTATAATTCTTATAGGTAACTGCAGCAGCTGTGTCCGGATCCTTATCCTCATTGAACCAGAACTGTGCTCTTGTGTCGATCTTGGTATCCTCGCTCTCATAAATGGTCAGATAACCATTTTCTTCATCGTAAAGATATCCTTTTTCCTGTGCTGCTGCTATCAGATCACTTTTGGATGCACCTAATGTAAATCCACCTGAAAGCTTCAGGCTCAGGCTGTCACTGTCATAATTTCCAACCTCCAGTTCTGTTACAAAGCAATTGGACAGTGTAACTGCATTGGATGTTTTGTTATAGATAGAAAATCTTACGCTCTGGTTATTCTTCATCATATCAATAAATTCCAGACCGCCGCCTTCTACATATGCGTCCTCAGCTGCATCCTGGATCGCCCAGCCATTTGCCTCAAAAGCGCTTACAGGTGCAGGTAGCTGGTAAAGATCACCACAGTACTCTACTACCGGATCCAGCATATCACTGCCCAGTTCCTGGGGAGCCTGATACTCAGATACAACATCCGGTGTGGATGTATCTACTTCACCTTTTTCAAAATCTTCCGGCTCTGAGAAATTACGCACATCTACTTTTTTCAATGTGTTGTCGTCCTTATATACATACAGTTCCACACGTTCATAAGTATCCTTGGAGTATGTCATCTGTGTATAATAATCTCCTTCATATACATCAGAAGGATCTCCATAAGCTGCCTTAATATCATCCACTGTGGAGGTACCCATCTGGATCCCGCCTGCAAGCTCTACCGGCATTTTGGAAAGATCCACTCCGTAGCTGCTGCTTGCATCCACAGTCACAGAACCGATCAGGCACTGGCTTACAGATGCCTGATTGATCCCCAGGTTGATAGCCTCTGCTCCAATCCGCAGTCCCTCTTTTTCAAAATCGATCATATAGTAGGAATTAGAGGGTACGCTTTCGTCCTCTTCCACGCCGGAAAGCTGCCATCCAAGAGCTGTAAAAGCCTCATAGGTCATAGGAAACTGGCAGATATCATCTCCCATTTTCAGCTGAAAATCATAAATGTTGTCCGATAAAGTAGTGGAAGCATGCGGGTCTGCAGGCTGTGCTTCTTCTGTGTTTTCTGTCACTGCAGTCTCCTGTGCTTCAGCAGTTTCCTCTGTCTGCGCTGCTTCCTGTGTTCCTGCGGTCTCCTGTGCAATAACAGGAACAGATACTGTACATAAGCTGGCTGCCATCAATAATGCAATCATCATTTTTCTTTTCATCGTTTTCTCCCTTCCAGGCTTTTAGTCGGTAAGCCCAAACGCATCGTGTACTGCATTCATTGCACGGATCCCATCCTTTTCATTGATCAGGACCGTTACCCTGATCTCTGATGTAGAGATCATATTGATATTAACGCCTTCGTTGTAAAGGCTTTCGAACATCTTAGCAGCCACACCCGGATTACTCATCATGCCGGCCCCTACAATGGAAAGCTTGGCAATGTTTCTCTCTGAATGCAGTTCTTTATAGCCCAGTCTTGCCTGGTTCTCTTCCAGAGTGGCAACTGCATCCTCAAGATCATCCTTATTTACTGTAAAGGAAATATCTTTGGTGCCTGCCCGTCCGATGGACTGCAGGATCACATCCACATTGATCTTCTTTTTGGCAAGTGTATCAAAAACCTTAAATGCCATACCCGGCATATCCTTGATCCCGATCACTGCGATCCTTACTGCATCTGTATCCAGGGCTACACCACTGATCAGCATTCTCTCCACGGTTGTTACCTCCTTTACTACTGTACCCTCACTGTCGTTCAGGCTGGAGCGCACCACAAGGGGCACGCCGTATTTCTTGGCCATTTCCACAGAACGGTTGTGAAGCACACCTGCTCCTAAGGTAGCCAGATCCAGCATCTCATCATAGGTAATCTCTTTCAGCTTGCGGGCTCCAGGCACCTTCCTTGGGTCTGCTGTATAAACTCCGTCCACATCTGTATAGATCTCGCAGGCATCTGCATGAAGAGCTGCTGCCAGTGCAACTGCTGTAGTGTCAGAGCCGCCTCTGCCAAGGGTAGTATAATCATCATATTTGTTCACGCCCTGAAATCCGGTGACGATGACGATCCTGCGGTTTTCCAGCTCCCTGCGGATCCGCTCGGTATCGATCCTTTTCAGTCTTGCATTGCCGTGATCACTGGTGGTATGCATAGTCACCTGAAATGCATTCAGGGATACTGCCGGCACCCTTCTCTGGTTCATGGCCATGGCCATCAGCGCCACAGACATTTGCTCTCCAATGGTCAGCAGCATATCCAATTCTCTTTTCGGTGGCTTTTCATTGATGTCCTTTGCCATTTTGATCAGCTCATCCGTATATTTGCCCATTGCAGAAAGCACAACCACTACATCGTTGCCTTTCTGGTATTCTGCTATACACCGGTCTGCCACATGAAAGATCCGTTCTTTATTTGCCACAGATGTACCGCCAAATTTTTTAACTATTAACATATATGCCTCCGGTCACTCAGTCCTTGATGCGGATCATGGAAAGGATCTCCGCTTTGATCTCTGCTGCTTTTGCTTTGTACTGTCCAAGTGTCATCTGTGCAGTGACAAAGCCTGTCTCTCCTTCTGCCTTTGGTACCTGTATCTGCTCTATAGTCCCAAATACACTCCGGATCAGCGAAAGATCGGTTGTCTGCACACGTACAAAGAACCGTCCGGATACCTGATCAGGATCTGCAAGGGGAAGTGGCCGATCGTTCCATTCATTTGGCATGTTCTCATGAAGATGCTTGGCTTCATCCACCACATCTGCCACTACTGCACTGGCGGTAGGCAGCTTGCCTGCCCCGCTGCCGTAGAACATGGCATCTCCCAGTACATTTCCATGGACAAAAATACCGTTGTACACATCATTTACACTGTACAGCGGATTATTTTTACCAACAAGGAAGGGGGCAACCACTGCATAATAGGAATCCTCTGACAGCTTCCTGCTTGTAGCCAGAAGCTTAATGGACATACCCATAACCCTGGCATACTCCATATCTTCCGGAGTGATCCTGGTGATCCCTTCTGTATGGATTTTTTCATAATTCAGAAACTTCCCGTATGCAAGGGAAGACAGGATCGCGATCTTCCTGCATGCGTCATATCCTTCCACATCTGCGGTAGGATCAGCCTCTGCATATCCTTTTTCCTGAGCTTCCTTCAGAACACTTTCAAAACGGCTGCCTTCCATATCCATCTTGGTCAGCATATAATTGGTGGTGCCATTCAGGATACCTGTCACTTCGTCGATCTGGTCTGCTGTAAGAGACTGGTTCAGTGCGCGGATAATGGGAATACCACCTCCGCAGCTTGCCTCAAACAGGAAATTAATGTTCTTATTCCTGGCGATGTCCATCAGCTCAGGACCAAACTTTGCTACCAATGCTTTATTGGAGGTAGCCACGCTTTTCCCTGCCTCTAATGCTCTTTTCACAAAGGTATGTGCCGGCTCCAGGCCACCCATCACTTCTACTACAATGTCTACTTCCGGATCATTTACGATAGTCTCATAATCGTGTACAAGCACTTCCTGTACCGGATCCCCCGGAAAATCACGAAGATCCAACACGTATTTGATCCGGATCTCATCTCCTGCACGCCTGTTAATACTGTCCTGGTTGGTATTGATCACCTCTACTACTCCGCTGCCTACAGTGCCGTATCCTAAAACTGCTATGTTGATCATTTGTTTACTCCCTGCCTAATATTTTAAGATAATGAATCCCTTCCGTCTGTTCAATGTTCTCTACCATGGCCTCAGCATCACCGGCCCCCGGAAGGATATCTACGCTTAGGGTCAACGTAGCCACGCCACTGATGGGAATACTCTGATGAATGGTCAGTATGTTCCCATGAAACTCTGCAACGGACTTCAGTACATTTGACAATATCCCAGGTTCATCATCCATCTGTATGATAAAGGTAATTGTCTTTCCTTTGGCCTGTTCATGGAAAGGAAAAATATCATCTTTATATTTGTAAAAAGAGCTGCGGCTGATCCCTGTCTGCTCTGCAGCTTCCTGTACAGTGAGTACGCGGCCTGAATCCAGAAGTTTCTTTGCTTCCACAACTTTCTGAAGCACCTCCGGAACAGCCCGCTCTGTCACTACATAATATTTCTTTTTCTCGTTTGTTCTATCCATGCATGTCCCTCTGTCCGTATTACAAAAACATTTGTTTTCTAACAATGGATATATTACCACAGCCTCAGGGGCTGCCGCAAGAGGGTTCTTGTATTTTCAGGTTATTTTGAAAGGGCGATCCATTTCAGGTATGCATTGATGAAAATATCAATGCCGCCATCCATCACTGCATCCACATTACCGGTCTCTTCGTTGGTACGGTGATCCTTGACCATGGTATATGGCTGCATAACATAGGAACGGATCTGATTGCCCCATCCAATATCGGTTACTTCTCCACGGATACCGGAAAGCTTGGCTTCTGCCTCCTGCTGCTTCAGCAGATAAAGCTTGGCCTTCAGCATCTGCATAGCCTTGTCTTTATTCATGTGCTGGGAACGCTCATTCTGGCACTGTACCACGATCCCGGTAGGGAAGTGGGTGATACGGATCGCAGAGGAAGTCTTGTTGATATGCTGTCCACCGGCGCCGCTGCTTCGGTAGGTATCAATACGGATATCCTCATCGTTGATCTCCACATCCAGATCCTTCTCTATATCTGGCATAACATCACAGGATACAAAGGATGTCTGTCGTTTGCCTGCAGCATTAAACGGAGAAATACGTACCAGACGGTGCACGCCCTTTTCGGATTTCAGAAGTCCGTATGCATTCTCCCCATTGACCTGGAAAGTAACAGACTTGATACCGGCTTCATCTCCGTCAAGATAATCCAGTACTTCCACAGAAAATCCTTTCCTGTCTGCCCATCGGGTATACATACGGTACAGCATGCTGCACCAGTCACAGGCTTCTGTGCCACCGGCTCCTGCATTCAGCTTGATAATGGCATTCTCGCTGTCATATTCGCCGGAAAGCAGTGTTTTGATACGGATATTGTCAAAATCTGTGCGGAACTCATCCAGCATCTCCTGAATCTCCGGAATGATCGCCGGATCATTCTCCTCATAACCCATCTCGATCATGGTCTCCATATCTTCCATCTGGGATACCAGGTGCTGATATGTCTCCATGTCATCCTTCATGCTTTTTAATTCTTTCATTTTCTGCTGGGACTTCTCTGCGTCATCCCAGAAGTCGGGAGCTTCCATCTCCCTTTCTAATTCTTCGACCTTCTGCTCTTTGTTAGCCAGGTCAAAGTGAATCCCTCACTTCCACTAATGGTTCTGTATACGTTGCAAGAATGCTCTTGAACTGGTCTAATTCAACCACAGCTTCACCTTCTTTCTTATATTTGTGCGGAAACAGGCTTACTGCCTTTGTTTCCAGGCTGTCTTATACTTTAGCATATCCCCGGCAAAAAAACAACTGCATTGGAATTGCATTTTGTAGTTCGCATAGGCAGATAAAGTAAAATATCATTTGGCAAATTTTATAATTATTTTACAGGTTCTATCCAAGGATCGTGCCACCGCCTACTACAACATCTTCGTCATAAAGTACAACTGCCTGACCTCCTGTCACTGCACGTACCGGCTCTTCAAATACTACCTTTACCGTGCCGTCCGGCAGTGCCTGGGCCATAGCCGGTGCTTCCTTTGCACGGTAACGTGTCTTGGCTGTTACCTTGATCGGTTCCTTTGGCGGCTCGCAGGAGATCCAGTTAAAGTCCTTAGCCAAAAGCTCTTTTGTATAAAGATCCTTTTCCGGGGACAGTATCACCTGATTTTTGGCCATATCTTTCCTACGCACATATAAGGGAGCCGGAAGTGCAAGCCCAAGGCCCTTTCTCTGGCCGATGGTATAACGTAGAAGACCTTTATGCTGTCCCAGCACATGTCCCTGCTGGTCTACAAAGTCTCCGCTTTCATACTTTTTCCCTGTGCGTCTCTCAATAAAATCTCCGTAATTCCCATCTGGCACAAAGCAGATATCCTGGCTGTCATGCTTTCTGGCATTTACAAAATGATATTCTTCTGCCAGTTCCCGGACCTTCTCTTTGTCTGCATATTCTCCCAGCGGTAACCTGGTATGGGCCAGCTGATCCTGGGTCATAAAATAAAGCACATAGGACTGGTCCTTTGCCAGATTCCTTGCCTTTTTCAAAAGCCACCGGCCTTTTTCCTCATCATATTCTACCCGTGCATAATGTCCGGTCACAATGGTACCAAAGCCCACTGCCTTGGCCCGGTCATAAAGCTTTGCAAACTTCATATAGCGATTGCAGTCAATACATGGGTTAGGCGTATCCCCACGCTCATAGGCATCCACAAAGCGGTCGATCACCTGATGGGAAAAGTCTTCTTTAAAATTCATTACGTAAAAACGCATTCCCAGCTGATGTGCTACTATTCTGGCATCTTCCACATCATCCAGTGTACAGCAGGTGTGATTCTTGGACAGTCCCACGTCTTCATTATCGTATAATTTCATGGTTACGCCAATGCACTCATAGCCTGCCTTGCACATCAGCATGGCTGCCACTGAACTGTCCACACCTCCACTCATTGCAATAAGGGCATGCCCTGCGGGCACCCCCTTATGATCTTCGTCTGGATTCTGTTGTTCTTCGTTGCTGCCTGTATTATAAATCTTGTTATAATCTGTATTATGAATCTCTTTTTGTATTTCTTCTGTCTGCCATTCACTGGCCTTACCTGTGTCTGTAGATGACATTTACTCCTCCTTTATGGATCCTTATCTATCCGGATGCCGGCAGTAACCACTCACTGCCGCATGATCATCCTTGCTGAATATCACTGCAACGTAATTGATCATTCTTTCTGAAAAGAATACGTCATAACGCTGATTTTGTCAACGTCCCGTAAAGGAGGTAGTTCAAAGGAAGTTCAGGAGAAAAAGCTTTCTGCCACGCGGATGTCTGCAATATACCCTACCGTTCCGGTCATGTAGATGGTGTCATCCTTTCCGATATCGATCTGGATCATTCCTCCTGGCTGGTTCACATTGATCCGACGTTCCATCATCCCCAAACGGTAAGCTGCCATAGCTGCTGCACAGCTGCCAGTACCGGAAGCCTTTGTATATCCACAGCCTCTCTCCCAGATTTCTATTTCCAGATTTCCTTTGTCGATCTGCCTGCAGATCTGCAGATTAATCCTTTCCGGAAATTCATCTGCATTTTCCACATAGGGTCCCAGCTTTTCCACCTTTTCCCGGCTGATCTGATCTGTAAAGATGATACAATGAGGATTTCCCACGGTCAGGCAGGTAGCCTTGTATTCCTGACCATGAAATACAAAAGGCTCATTGATCACTTCCCGGATTTCTCCGGTTACAGGGATTTCCCTGGATATGAAAGAAGCTTTCCCCATTTTTACCCGAAATTCTGTTGCCCTGGCATTCAGGCACTCTACTTCCATTGTTCCGGCCTCTGTTTCTATGGAAAATTCATTTCCATGCACATAGCCCTGATCCATTAGATATTTTGCAAAGATCCTTACGCCATTACCGCTGATGGCAGATTCACTGCCGTCTGAGTTAAAGATCCTCACACCCATTTTCCCGTTAATTTCTACAGGACCGTACAGGATCCCGTCTGCCCCCAGGCCAAAGCCTCTCTGACATAAGATCGCAATCTTTTTTCCCTGAAGCTGCACTTTATTCTTTTTTGCGTCCAAAACAAGATAATCGTTACCAAGTCCCTGATATTTTGTCATAACAATACTGTCTGTCATAAGCCTGCTCCTTTTCCCCATTCAAGAATGCCTCGGCATTCTTGCTGCGAGGTGCGCGTCATGCAATTGCATGACATACTTCTACTGCGCACCTCTGCAATCCTGGTACCTATAGTATATTTGTTTGTTTTCGCATTGTACATAGAATATAATGCCATACATATTGCAAAAAATGCTTTCAATGTATAAAATAATGTTGTGAGGATAATGTTGTGAGCAAATGTCTTTAGGATACCAAATGGGCTTGACATACGGAGGTGTGTTTATGTTTTATGACCAGGAGCCAACAGAAAAAACAGGATATCTGGACCAGTCATTCCGACTTTTCCATATCCGGGACCAGCAAGACCGAATCTTTCCCTTTCATTATCATGACTTCCACAAAGTGGTGATTCTTTTATCCGGAAAAGTTACCTATCATATTGAGGGAAAAGCCTATCATCTGAAGCCCTGGGATATCCTTCTGGTTAATCAGCATGCGATCCACAAGCCGGAAATCCTGCCTTCTCTTCCATATGAACGTTTTGTGCTGTGGATCAGGGATGACCTGGAAAAAGAATCACTGACCCAATGTTTCCAGAAGGCCAGTGACCGAAGCTTTAACCTGATTCGTTTAAAAAGCAGGATGCAGGAAAAGCTGAAAGAAATTCTTTTTGAACTGGAGGCCTCCATGAAAAGTACTCAATTCGGTAATGACATATTAAGCGATGCTCTTTTTTCCCAGTTTATGGTGTACCTGAACCGGATCTTTCTGGAAAAGCAATATATTTTTGATCAAAAATCCTATACCTGCGACCAGCAGATCCAGGAGCTGCTTCAATATATCAACCACAATCTGACTGCTGATCTTTCAGTGGATGTGCTTGCAGAAAAGTACTACCTTAGCAAATACCATATGATGCGAAAATTCAAATCTGAAACAGGCTATACTCTGCACAGTTATATTAACAGCAAACGTCTTCTTCTGGCTCGTGATCTGATCAGTGAAGGCATGCCTGTGATCAAAGCAGCCGCACAAAGCGGTTTTTCCGATTACACCACCTTTTCCAGAGCCTATAAAAAAATGTTTAATAAATGCCCCTCAGCTCTTTAGAGCCTGAGGGGCATTTGCATCACATATTATGATTTTGGTGTCAAAACACCACAATCATGATTACACGTTGGCTGCTTTTCTTCCACAGCACTGTTTGTATTTCTTTCCGCTTCCACATGGACACGGATCATTCGGATATACCTTGATTTCCTTACGCTGTACAGGCTTTCTCACACTGGTATCGTCTTTGTTGGTGCCAGTTACCTTTGCAACCTGCTCACGCTCGATCTTCTGCTCTACATGTACATGATACAGCATCCGTACAGTATCTTCCTGAATGGATGTGATCATGTTATTGAACATGTCAAACGCAGCCATCTTGTACTCAACAACCGGATCTCTCTGGCCATAGGCTGTCAGTCCGATACCCTGGCGAAGGATCTCCATATCATCAATGTGATCCATCCACTTGCTGTCAATGCTCTTAAGAAGGATCACTCGCTCCAGCTCACGCAGCTGCTCCGGCTCCGGGAACTCAGCCTCTTTTTCTTCATAAAGCTTTACAGCTTCTTCCTTTACAAAGTGCTTGATCTCATTCTTTCTCTTGCCTTTGATCACCTCTTTGGTAAGAGGCTCAATAGGAATGATCTGAAGAAGAACAGAATTAAACTCTTCCAGATCCCACTCTTCTGAGTCCACATCATCTGTAAAGCACATATCCACTGTATTGTCTACAATGTCGGTGATCATCTTGTAGATGGCATCACGCATATTCTCACCATCCAGAACCTGACGGCGTTCTTTGTAAATGATCTCACGCTGCTCATTATTAACAGCATCATAATCAAGAAGATTCTTACGGATACCAAAGTTATTGAACTCGATCTTCTCCTGTGCCTTCTCAATGGCATTAGAAAGCATCTTGTGTTCGATCTGTTCATTCTCAGCCACACCCAAAGATGTGAATACTTTCATCAAACGCTCGGAACCAAAGAGACGCATCAGGTCATCTTCCAGGGAAATGTAGAAACGGGATTCTCCCGGATCCCCCTGACGTCCGGAACGTCCACGAAGCTGATTATCGATACGTCTGGACTCATGTCTCTCTGTACCGATGATCTTCAGTCCGCCGGCCTCTCTTGCCACATCATCAAGCTTAATATCTGTACCACGACCTGCCATGTTGGTAGCAATGGTAACTGCACCTGCCTGTCCGGCCTGTGCTACGATCTCAGCCTCCAACTCATGGAACTTGGCATTCAGAACATTGTGCTGGATGCCTTCCCTGCGGAGCATACGGCTGATCAGCTCGGAAGTCTCAATGGTGATCGTACCAACCAGTACCGGCTGCTGCTTTGCATGTGCTTCTTTGACTGCTTCCACAACTGCGTTAAACTTCTCTTTCTTGGTCATGTACACAGCATCATCCAGATCCTTACGCTGTACCGGACGGTTAGTAGGGATCTCTACAACGTCCATTGCGTAAATATCACGGAACTCTTTTTCTTCGGTAAGGGCTGTACCGGTCATACCGCCCTTCTTGTCATATTTATTAAAGAAGTTCTGGAATGTGATAGTAGCAAGTGTCTTGCTCTCTCTCTTAACCTTTACATGCTCCTTAGCCTCGATCGCCTGATGCAGACCATCGGAATAACGGCGTCCCGGCATGATACGTCCGGTAAACTCATCAACGATCAGAACCTCATCATCCTTAACCACATAGTCCTGGTCCCTGTGCATCAGATTGTGGGCACGAAGTGCAAGGATAATGTTGTGCTGGATCTCCAGATTCTCCGGATCAGCAAGGTTCTCAATATTAAAGAACTTCTCAACCTTCTTAACACCCTGTTCTGTCAGGTTGACGATCTTATCCTTCTCATTTACTACAAAGTCACCTGTCTCGATAACTTCCTCGCCCATGATGGCTGCCATCTTGGTCATCTCATGGCTGGCTTCACCACGCTCCAACTGCTGTGCCAGAATATCACAGACCTCGTAAAGCTTGGTAGACTTACCGCTCTGGCCGGAAATGATCAAAGGTGTACGTGCCTCATCGATCAATACAGAGTCCACCTCATCAATGATACAGTAGTGAAGATCTCTCTGTACAAGCTGCTCTTTATAGATAACCATGTTGTCACGAAGATAGTCAAATCCAAGTTCATTATTAGTTACATAAGTGATGTCAGAACCATATGCAGCACGGCGCTCTTCCGGCTTCATGTCATTCAGTACAACACCTACGGTCAGGCCCAGGAACTCATGCACTTTGCCCATCCACTCAGCATCACGCTTTGCCAGATAGTCATTGACTGTAACGATGTGCACGCCCTTGCCTTCCAGAGCATTCAGATATGCCGGCAGTGTGGATACCAATGTCTTACCTTCACCTGTCTTCATCTCAGCAATACGTCCCTGATGCAGGATAATACCACCGATCAGCTGTACCCTGTAATGCTCCATACCCAGTACACGCTTGGCAGCTTCACGTACAGTGGCAAAAGCCTCCGGCAGAAGATCATCCAGTGTGGCACCCTCTTCCAGGCGTTTCTTATATTCTCTTGTTTTGTCACGCAGTTCTTCATCTGTTAATTTCTGCATCTCCGGGCGCAGGCTGTCGATCTTGTCCACCAGTGGAAGAATACGTTTTACCTCTCGCTGGCTGTGCGTCCCGAATATTTTTGAAAACATGCTCATGAATCTACTCCTCTTGACAGGTGCAAATAGATGCTCCTGATTATTATTTTCGTTTTGTTATTGCCTTTCATATGTATCCTATCCCTATTTCTATTAACAGGCGAATGATACACTTATCTATTTTAACACTTTCCTGTACAGAAAACAATAAATTTTTCATAAACTACAGCTACATAAATTATTCATTAACAATTCATTAATTACAGCCATACTATTTTTTTGCAATCAGAAGGCTCATTTTTTTGTAAACTACAGCAATATAAAACAGTTCTTGCGTCCGACAGAACAGTCAAAAGCATATAGCCGTATCGTACAAAGCAGTATTGGCAAAAACATTGATAAAATCGTACGATAACATTGATTGAATCATGCGAATATGCTATGATTGACACAGAAAATGAAAAGGAGGCTTGCATATGTCAATTACAGCTACTGAACTTAAATCGAATTTAGGGAAATACCTTGATCAAGCTGCAACCGAAGATATTTATATCTCCAAAAACGGCAAAATCATTGCAAAAATTACGTCTCCATATAAAAACAAATTAGATATTGTGAAAGAGCTTTATGGCAGCATTCCCAATACAGTCACTTTAGAAGATGCCCAAAAAGAAAGGCTCAAAAATTTATGAAAGTCCTAATTGATACTTGTGTAGTTGTGGATTTCCTTCAACAACGGCAGCCTTTTGCCGAAAGTGCTTTAAAAGTCTTTATGCTCGCTGGGTCTGGGGAGATTAATGGATAATATTACTGCAAAATCTGTTACCGATATTTATTACTTAATTCATCGTATAACTCATAGTGATTCAGTAACAAGAGAAACATTAGAAAAACTTTTTTCTATCGTCGAAATTTTAGATACAACATCTAATGATATCTGTTTGGCATTATCATCAACAATTTCTGATTATGAAGATGCTGTAATGATAGAAACTGGAATCAGAGAAAAAATGGATTGTATTGTGACTCGAAATCTTAAAGACTATAAAAAGGCAAAGTTTACTGTATATTCTCCAAAAGAATTTTGTAGTATAACAAGCCAATAGCAATGGCAGAGAATAAGAACAATTAAGCACCCGGGGAAGGAAAAACTCACCCGGGTGCTTTTTCAGAGAGAGCGTTTCAAGTTTTGTGTAAACAGAAAAAACTGATATAAGATATGTCATTAGTTATCGAGGACAGAACCTGTT
>NZ_JBFKZO010000020.1:0-71884 GCF_040929965.1 Blautia sp. 1033sp1_1033st1_G9_1033SCRN_220408
CCATAAAATAAACCTCCAAACTGAGTAATTCTATCTTACATCAGTTTGAAGGTTTACACAAACTTTGGGATACTCCCTAAAAAAAGATTAATCGAACGGATATCTCATTTTCGGATTTTCTTCCGGTGGATTCATAGCAGATACTTCTTCTGCAGCAACGTCTGAGTTCTCTTTGACATCCTCTACTCCTTCAGAATCTTCTTTTGATTCAACAGTTAAAAAAGCAGAATCTTTCTTGAACTCAACTAAGTCATCCCCGTATTTTGCTAAAATATTCATATTGCTTTCTTCACCAAAGCATTTTTGAATACGGATTTCCTGCACTTCTGCCCATGGACGATTCCCAAAGTATGCAGGATTAAAACGATATACACCGTTCTCTACACATTTTAAGAATCCAGCCTCAGACAGCTTATTCAATCCGCTTCCTACCGGTCCTGGGCTTTTAAGTCCAAGTTTTTTTGCGATTTCTTTTTTAACATAAGTATTTGTTACAATTTCCATGCAGGCTTCATCCTGATTAAAATAAGCACGGGCAAGAGTCCTTGCTGCTATGGCTGCAAATTTTTCAGGAACATTTTTTTCCTGAAGAATCGTTGAAATATAACTTTTTACTGCTTTTTCTGGTAACATAAGGTCTCCTTTCTTATTCAGCGTATAATGCACTATCGCTGCTTATCTTTTTGAGTGACAGTGTTTCTATTTTTTTCATTATTGCTTCAAAATCCTTATATTTAGCATAAATATAAGTTGTGCAGTTTTCTTTGTCATCCAGTTCTGCATCTTCAATGGAGTTGATGGATGCGAGATCCTTAGATTTCTGAATCTGACAGTCCGATTTGATGGCCAGTCTTTTTTTTCGATCATCATATTCCATGGAGCGGATATCACAAAAATAGATATTGTTTTTGATAGCTTTATACTTTCCTTTTGGAAGGTAGTAAAAAATCATCAAATGGTCTTCATAAATAAAGACACTCTCTTTTTCTTTTCCGAGCAGATCCTTTTTGCCTCCTGAAAGCATATAAAAAACAGACAGGACAATCACTGCCACAAAAATAAGAAATACTGCAACATGGATAGCAATATTGACTGCATCACATCCAAATTCAATCCATAGGTATTGGTTATATGCATCGTAAATAATCCCGGCAATCATAAGCAGACACATTAGGATTCCGATTTTAAATTGGAAATATCTATGTCTAGTTTGTTTATAAACAAAGTTTGACACTTCTGGGCTGGATTTAAAAATATATAATGGATTTAACATAAATTTTCACCTCTTCTTGTTCTGTTAGTTTCCGGCTTTATGATAAAAATAACTTTGCCGGGTCTACATAATCCTTCAAAAGAACACGTTTTCTACTATGTTTAATTTTTCGTATAGCTTTTGCTTCAAGTTGCCGGATACGTTCTCTGGTCACCCCATAGATACTGCCAACTTCTTCCAGAGTAAGTGGCTTATTGCCGTCAAGGCCAAATCTGTATATAAGTACTCCTTTTTCTCTGTCTGTCAAGTTAGACATAAGAATTTCTATAATTTTGGTAAGTTCGTGATTAGTAACAATCTGGACTGTATCCATTGTATTATCATCCTGAATAAAATCAGAAAGTCTATTATCTTCATTTTCGCCTACGGGAGCATCAAGGGATGTGGGTATAGTGGCCGCAGAACGTATTTTTTCAATATCTTTTACAGACCATTTGAGAATTTCAGCTATTTCATTATCAGACGGTTCAAAGCCATGATTAAGTTGAAATTCTTTTTTGATCTTGCAATATTTATAATATTTTTCGTTCATATGTACCGGAATACGAATTAGCCGGCTCTGATCTGCCATAGTTCGAGTTATGGACTGACGGATCCACCAGGTAGCGTAAGTACTGAATTTATAACCCTTTGTATAATCGAACTTTTCTACAGCTTTGATCAGACCAAGATTTCCATTTTGGATAAGATCTTCTATTTCCATACCATGATTTACATATTTTTTCGCAATTGAAACAACAAGACGAAGATTGGCATTGATTAAGGCTTCTTTTGCATTCATATCACCTTTTTCAAATTTCTTAGCTAGTTCAATTTCCTGTTCCGCATTCAGAAGCGGAATCATGCCGATTTCATGCAGATAGAGCTTCATAGAGTCTTCCATGGGAATCTCTACTGCCACAGCATCCATATCTTCATGGAGCATTTCTTCTGTTTCCTGCTCCAGTTCTTTATCTTTTAATTTTTTATCTATATTCTCATCAATATTTTTTTTACTCATAAACAAGCCTCCGTTTTGTATCTAATATGTCATTTTATTGAAGGGTCAGTCAATTTTTGTGAACATTCCCCCTGTCTACGCTTGCACTTAGAGGCGGGGGGATTTTCCGCGTTCAGGATAAAAAACGCCCGAAGGCGTCTTAATAAAATATATAGATGCCTTTTTATGCATTTTGAAAATACGAAAAAAAAGCAGCCCGAAGGCTGCTGAATATGTGAATTAAATCTCAATCACAAATACATAATCTCCGTCACGGAGAGCATCTGCAAGAGCATACAGCTCTGATTCTGTGACGCAGAAAATATCATGATCATCTTTATCCCGGATTCCATTTCTTTCATAACTTCGCACATGAGAAAGGAATTCCCGGTATGGGTCTGTACTGTTGATCACATAGACCTGATTGTAGCCATATGAATCTGTGATAGATTCATGAAGACTTCCAAAATCGGAAAAACAGTCGCGTCCAAGCAGACAGTTCTCCGGATGTTTGGCAATCTGAATATTATAATTTTCAGCTTCTTCCATCCATCCAAGGAAATAATACTCTCCTTTTTCGATACGGATAGCCACTACTGTATCCATATAAGGCTCATTCTGAATAAAGTTACCGTCACCAATTCTGATCATAATTTTTCTCTCCTTTATGCATCCAGTGAATATCCCTGGTTTTTCATATCTTCATAGTCATCAAATCCATACTGCTGGGCACGGATATCAAGATAATTATCCCGTGGGATAGAACCAATATTAGTCTCAACAAGATCTTCTGGTTCTTCCGAAAGGGTAAATCCACCATGGCAGAATCCATATTCATCGGATAACCAGTCAGAGATATCCTTCTTCATCTCATTGTATTCAACCTCTCCAAAGTTACCGTCTTCATCAGCATAATTTTCTTTTGAAAAACGCTCTGGAAGAGCGACTTCCTGTGGGAGGGAATCAAATACTTCCTGATCTTCGTCTGTGTCCCATTTAATTCCTTTTACAATATAGCTCATAAAAATTCCTCCTTAATTTGATAATTTTCGGTAATCCATATGCCAGACAAAGCAGTTTTCATTAACAATCTCCTTCTAAAAAGCGTTCGGAGACCCGCAACTTAGTTATGGAAGGAGAACGCCTTTTTTCTAGTATGGGGACTGGCTTATGAAATAAACACCAGTCCCGTGTTTCTTGTTATGATCTTACATTCTTTTGCAGGAAAGTCCCTGCTTCCCATACCGACTGCCTGAAGGTAAAATCCTTTACAGTGCTGTCCCTTCATCACGTACCGTACTCCTTTATACAGGAATACCGCACCAGGCATCAGACGACCCGGGTTATTGTATCTTCTCCTGCTCTTTACTACTTTTAGCCGGCTCCGCATCCGGTCCGCTGTCTGCATCCCGTATGCTTCCACCTGTTTGTGATACCAGTCCTCCAGGGAGTCTGTTTCCTGTCCGGTACGTTTCTTCCGGTTCTTTGCGACCGTCTTACCGTCCAGCTTATAGACTCTCTCAGTCTGGGCCTTGATCAGGCTCCTGTCCTGTCTGCGGAACTGTCGGATGAGATGGACTTCTGTGAAATCAGGTACCTTTTCCGGTATCCGTTCCAGGGCAAGTGCCCCAATACACCAGGCATCCACTTCATGGAGCTGGTCCTTTTTCGTTTTTTGGTAACCGATGGAACGGCGTACCAGGGAAGCCTCCCTTCCGGTACAGTAATGGACGTGTTCTTTTCCGAACTCCGCTTCCAGCTTTTGGCAGATAAACGGGATAGCCTGGTTCAGGACACTTAACGCCCCGTACTTCTTATCCAGTCCAGCTTTCTTATCCTTCAGCTGTTTTGCAAAGTCCGCATCTTTATGTACCCGGTCATGACAGGTATCACATAACCCTGCGATGTTGTTTATGGTATTGGAACCATTTCTTGAACGTGGGACGATGTGGTGGTACTGGGTGATCTCACCCTTACACATGAGGCACTTTCCATCCTGCAGGTCATAGACAGCCGTGTCTCGGTCATCATAACCTTTCAGCGTCCCGTTTTGGAAGTCCACACCGCATACGGAAGGGTCTTCCAGCAGCATAAAAGCGAACCGGTTAACTTCCAAAGCCACATCCGTTACCGGCAGGTACTTCTGTACCTTGTGCACCAGGTTCACGTGTGTCTGTACCAGGTGTCTGGCAGACGGTGTCAGCCATCCATCCTTCCGTTTCCGGTTACAGAACCGGGCTTCGGTATTACGTATGAACTTACAGGTAATGAACTTATCTGCCTTATAAAGCGGCAGCTTACGCATCCGCATCCCAGCCCTGATCATGGTCCCGTACTTCTTCGCCAGCCGCTGCCTTGCCTTACGCTCCCCGTTCCGGGAAGCCCGGCGGCACTGGCGGCGTTTCTCCATCAGTTTTGCGATCTCCTTATTCCTGGTCTCCACGACCGCGGATAACAGGAGCTCCCCTTTTAGGTCAAGGATTGCAAGACCGATATTGGTACGTCCCGGATCCTCCGCCAGGGTCACCGGCTGGAGGACGGGATCATTGTCATAAAGTAACTGTATGTTAAAAGGAACACGTTCGGCTATGCGTGCTTTCCCGGTGTCCAGAAGCTTCTGGACATGTCTCCTCCTTGTAGTAGGCATCTGCGGTTTCCCATCCATGCCCAAAACGTAAATATACTCCGGCATCCGATGTCTCCTTTCGTTAAGTGTCATGCAGTATCACGGGGAATACGGTACTCCCCGTATCGGTGGTAAGCCTGTGCATGACGGGATAACTGTTTTCCGAGACTTGGTGCCTGCTCTGCAGGGCTGCAGGCTGGAAAAACCCACAGGTGCCATCTCCCAGAGGGAGAACGCAGGCATCATGTCTCTGCTCAATAACCCACTGGCAAAGTGAGACCTGTATCAGCAAGTTCGCGACTTTAGTCGTGGGTTATTGACCGGTCCACTCATAATTATAAGCTTCACAGAAATCTAAAGCTTCTTGTTCTGTTTCACAATCCGCAAAATGTTTCTGGACGCCGCCACCGCTATAAATATATATTTCGCACATAGACTCCTCCTTAGTTACGCTGCCTTGCACTGTAAGTTTTTCCGCCTTCGTCATAAAAGCAGAGATTTGAAAATGCTTCCGCAGAGTAGTCAATATGATAATCAGAATAGGTAGCGAAAGCATCAAAACGTCCAATCCCATCAGCTTCTACTTCGTCAACCGACTCTGTGCCACAACCATAACTTTCTTCATCATTTTCCTTATCTTCTTCTACAAGGCTGACAAGAAGGCTCTTAACCTCATCTTCAGTACCGAAAAAACGTTGGATAGTAACTCCGTCACTATCTGAATTTGCAATCGCTATGATCCAATCTGTTTTATTCATAATCAACATCGTCATCGGCAACCTGTGCATCGTCAAAGTCAGACCAGTCAAAAGCAGAATCAGGAAGATTATTTGCTTTTTCCAAAGCTTCGCTTTCTGTATCAACTTCTACGTTCACATATCCGTATTTGATGACCATTACTTTCATTTTTTTCATAATATTTTCCTCCTTACGCAATCTCTTTTTCTTTTACCTGAAGCTCATCTATGAAGAACAGGCAGCCCGAAGGCTGCCCATAAATATGTAAATGTATTAATGAGAGTAGAAATATCTTCTAGCACATTCTATGAATATGTTAGAACTTTCTACATTTTCAAGGAACTGCATAGTTCCAAGATCCTCTGAGAAGAAGACCTTTCCCTTTCTTCCCCTGAAGAACACAAAAGATGTAGTTGATGCATTTATATAGAGCACATCATTTTCAGAAGTAATCTCTGCATCAACCAGATACACATGTTTTCCCACGTTTACACGTGCATAATTGCTAACGTGGGAATTTCTTAACGAAACATTTGTAAGAGAGACATAGTTTACATTTCCGTTTGTGTCTCTCAAATCGTACCCTCCCTGGATACGATTTCCTTTTATAGAGGTATTGCCACTTATCTGGCAGTTGCGGATATGGCAATTATCTCCAATCGTTGCCCAATCTGCAACTTCAGTTGTGGAGATATAAATTTTATCTCCACTGATAATTGCCTTGCCACAAATCGTGGAATCACTGACTGTAATTCCACGTCCACCAAGATCCTCTTTTCCGTAGATACATGCGCTACCAAATATCTCGGAATCATAAACCTTGGTGACACCGGCTACCTTGGCGTTGCCTTCGATTCGGGATTTCCCGAAAACGAAGGCATGAGGGTACACCCAGCATTCCCCATCCTGGGACAGGGTTTTTTCAGACTCAATGAACCCTCCCAAATCTCCAGCTTTAACGCCTGGGAGATCACGTAATGCCCGGATCTGGTATAAAACCGAGCATTCTATAATCTCCCCGTCGTCGTCATAGACGGGATCCATGATTGCCTGATGTTCTACGTCTTTGAGCACTTCATATTTTTTCATTTTTTTCATTTCTTTAATATTCTTCATATTCTTCATTCTCCTAATCATAATAAAATATTTACTGATGTAATTTTGCTTCACTTCATGTCAGTAGGGGATACAAATCTCTCACCTACACCGTTGTCATTAATTTTTCACTCTGCCTATGTTTCACTTAGAGGCAGGGTTTTCTTATTTAATTTACATATTCACTTTTTCTCCTTTCTTCATAAATTATTGTTTCACTATTAATATGTATTATTGAAAAAAATGCAAGAAAAAAGCCGTTCGAAATGAACAGCCCAAAAAATCGGGTGAGCTTACCCTTTGCCTATGCTAACGCTTAAAGGCAGTGATATTCTATAATTTTCTCCTTTCATGAACGCTACCGTTTGCGATTCTGAGGATTTTCTGAATTTTCGTAGCTCCGGAAATAATATGGATGTCCAGCAAAATCGTATTTTAGGATGCTCTAATACAGCATACACATGATGACGCTCGCAGAATCTCATGTTCTGTTTTCAAAGTTTGTGAAATGGTGTTGCCCAAAGCATATTATTTTCTTCTTTCTCTTGCGGCTGACCGGAACATCATTAATAACATCTCGGATACCGGCTTTGTCCGGTCATGTCGTTTGGCTTTTTTGGTACAAGTCAGTTCTTGACCATCCAGAGTATAAACTCCGACATAATATGGAATTTCTTTAGATATTGCTTCATATACATCAGAAGGTGTCACGAGATAATTATAATCACCCAGGAAATTTAGTCCGTGACCGGAATGAAAATCTTCTACCGACGATTTGACTTCGTAGCAGTAAAAGTCACCTTTTTCAATACCGGAAACACTGTTGTTGACAGGTTTAAACCGTATATAATCCACACGCACAGCACGTTTTGTTGAGTAATCAAAAGTCACTTCTTTGGCCCAGTATATTCGTGAATCATTATACGGATTGATTTTCTTCTCAATGGCTGCAGACAAAGCTGCTGTAATTTCAGGTCTTTGACTCATAGGCATTTTCTCCTATATTTTTTCTATCTTTAATATGTCATATTTTGGGGTTAATGGCGGGTTTTTATAAGAAAAAAAGAACATCCGAAGATGCTCTTATTTTTCAGAGGAAAGCTTTTCTGCTAATACCTGTACGGTATTACTCATGATCTGGCGCTGATCTGTATTATTTCCGATGACACGTCTTATCTCTCCTTCTGTAAACCAATACCCTATGTCATCCAGAAATTTTTCAACCATCTGTCTGCTTTCGCTTTCTGTAAAGGGAAACATTTCCTGCTTAATCGGGAAACGGCTGATAAAAGCTTTATCCAGAATATCCAATCTGTTTGTTGCGGCCAGAACGATCACATCATTAGGTAATTTATCGAATTCCTGCATAAGCGTGATCGTTACTCTTCCAATCTCTTTATCAGCTCCACTATTCAGACTATTTGCACGGTTGCAGCTGATAGTATCTACTTCGTCCAAAAGAAATACACAGGGATTTGAAGCCGCATATGCAAAAGCTTTTGCTATATTACGTGAAGTAACCCCCATATAACTGTCCACAACTCTGGAAAAATTCAGATAGCAAAAAGGAATCTCTTTTTTATAGGCAATGTATCTTCCAAACATGGTCTTTCCGGTTCCCGGCGATCCATAAAGAAGCGTTGCGTTTTTATACGGAATCTGCATTTCCATGAGTTTCTGGGAAACATTGGACATCCGGAATATTTTTTCAACAAGCTTCTGTTGGGAATCTGTTACATAGTATCTTTTTTCGTGGAAAGACAAAGACACATCTTCACATATCAGAATATCTTTTAAGTCAGATGGAAGCTCAAATAGATTTGAACCTTCGGATGCTAGGACAGACTTATAGCGTTTGGTAAAATACTGGTTTTTCTGAGTTTTATCTTCATCCAGACATAATACAGCACATTTTTTTGCAGTGTGGATATCATTTTCAGCAACTGCCTTGATCAGATTCATCTGATTGTTTGTTAAGCCCATGGTTTGTCTCCTTTTCAAAAAAGATATTTCCAACTACTTTAATTTTTTCTTTATGAACCCAATATCCAAAATCCTGACGATAATATTCTGCTTCTTTATCTTTCCATTGTATATACCATCCGATTTCAGTACCGTGTTCTCCAAATAACACTTCACCTTTTAGATGATCATCAGTTTCTACAATATCATGTTCCCAGATATCATTATCAAATGTATCTGTATAACCTGTAAATCTGCACAGGGTATCCGCATTAATTGGAGCATATTCCTATATATTTGCTCTTTTGGTAGAAAATATGAGCTTCTCTAATCTTTCAAATGCATCGTATTTCTGCATGTACCAGCCCACAGTCCATTCTTTCCTGTCTGCTCGAATTGCCTTGTAAAGCGTTCCCATCATAAAATCAGGATAATCACTCATCACCTGTCTCCTTTCTGTCCGCAGGATCTTCCGAATAATAATAGCAGTCCCCTGTACATATATCGTTTCCCCGAGGGCACTCTTCTAAGACTAACGGACTTCGATGATTTTCATCTGCCAGACAGAAATTATCGTCTAGCAGACAATAAACTTTAACTCCGTCTTGTGTCATATCAAGCATCTTCGTTCTCAGCCTCCATGGAATCATCTTCCATTTCATCCATAATTTCTTCCAGAAGAGCTTCCTCGGATTCTCCAGCTGCCTTTTTTTCTTCCCACATTTTACGGAAACGTTCTTTTGCGGCGGCTCGCTGCTTTTCAGATACCTTTCTTGGCGGAGCAACATGGATATAGCTGACCGGAGCATGGCAGACCATACTTCCATCCTTGTTGATGATCACATGATTGACTTCATCCGGTCGCTTTTGTGAATACTTAAGAAGTTTTGATTTGAGAGCAGAACCACTTGGAACAGTAATTTCTGCATATTCTCCACCTTTTACCCAATTGATTGCAAATTCGTTCATATTAGATTCCTCCTTTGTCCAAAGAAATTACATTATCATCATCCAGAAAATTGAGCCAATATCCGAGATCTTTCCTTAGATAAATACCTTCACCCCATTCCACGTAAAAGCCATCGTGTTCTGCAGTTTGAGAGTCAAAGCAGTTTTGGTATCTTCCAAATCGAATAGTTCCGATTTCCTTTCCGAAATGATACTGGATCTTATCGTTTTCCCAAATATCAATCCCGTTTTTTCGATATCCGGTATGTCTGCAGATTGAATCTGGATCAACTTCGATCATGTCCGGCTTAGTGAGACTGCCAGGCGACATAATACTGTCAGCGATGACATAACTTTTTTTCTCATTTTCCTTTGTTTTCTGATAAAGATATCCATGGATCCACTGCCCTGTCTGCAGGACTTTTGCCTTGCAGAGAAAGCGATCTGAGGAATAAGTCGCATTTTCCTGCATAAGATTCCTCCTTAATCTGCTCTCTTTCTTTTGGAATTATCTCTGATAATTCTGGCAATAGAAAACTCATTTACGGTAATACTATGTACTTTCCCCTTGGAATCCTCTTTGTCATACTCTCGACTTTGGATTCGTCCGCTGACATATATCCAGTCGCCTACATGATAAGAACCGGCGTGTTCAGCATCTTTATTCCAACATATAGATGGGATGTAGGAAGAAATCTCCTCTCTATTTTCATCATACTGATTATTTGCCAAGAGAAGGTCTGTGATTTTTGTGCCAAGCGGAGTTTCTCTAAAAACAGGTTTTTTACATATATAGCTGCTAAGCACTAGACGGTTCTCGTCAGGAATTGTAAGAGCTGGTTCCAGTGTTGTGGTCATAATATAAAGGATTAATCTTCCTCTGGAATCGTTCCTTGACTGGAAGGCTCCTGTGATATGGATTCTTTCTGGAAATTTTTCCTTCAAAAGGCTTGAAGGAATAACAACTCGCATTCTGTCGATAGATCCAGAAAGACGGGCAACATCAAGTGTTACCTCGTACAGATTTTCTCCTTTGTATTTCAAATGCTCATGAGTTCCGGCATCTTCAAAAGGATGAATTTTGTCAGTGACCGTTCCGGTCAGCGTACATTCATTTCGCATAATGTATACCTCTTTTCTTTGTTTTTATATTTTTAATATGTCTGATTTTTCTAAACTTGGCTATTTTTTATAAGAAAAAACCGCCCCATAAGGGACGGTATAAACATAGCTTATTTCTTTGAAAATGATGATAATCCGTTTCCAAAATCCGCAAATTTTGAGGTGGATTCTTTTGATGCAGCAGGATTTTCTTTTATCTTTGGATCAGAGATTTCAGGAGAATAGCAATTGCAGATTTCCTCATTGATCGTATCCAGTATTACTTCTCGGTAGCTTTCTACAAAAAAAAGCTTTTTATCAAGAACCTCTGAATTGTCAGTTTTAAGTGCATTATCTACGAACGCTTGTACTTCCTTTTCTTTGTTCTTTCGGTATTTGTAGATCATTCGAACCAGAGCTTTGTTTGCAAAGATTTCTTCCTGATGCTTTCTCAAAGAGTATTTCTGATCGTTCGTAAGTTCATTGCAGAAAATAGCAAAATCATCATTAAAGCGTTCCCGGTCATCAGGATAGTAATCGCAATGGACATACTGCGGTTTCGCATATTCTCTTCTGCGCAGGTCCTGCACATCTTTTTTTGCAGGCTGTAACACAAAGACCATTCTTTTTAAAGAATCCATCGGCATCATTCCGTTGGCAGCCATCATAGCCTCTTTTGTTACATTACTTCCGCTATCTTTTGCAGTAACTATTTTTTCAATATCATCAACTAAATAATGGCCTTTTTTCTTCTGATGCTTAATTTTGGTATAAAATCCATTGTAAAGTCCTGCCTCTTTTTCAAAATGACATTTTCGCCGTAATCCTCTACAGTTTTCAGTCATTGAATATAAAGCATTCAAATCAGGTTTTTCTACGACACAGTATTCCCCATCGGATGTATTTATAGTTTTCATAATATTTCCTCCATGTAAAAAAGTCGCTCATTCCAGCAACAATTTATCTAATTTTTTTTCAATAACTTCAGGCCTTTTGTCTTCCGTGTCAGAAAGCATGCCTTGATGTAAATTAAAAGCCTTTACCTCAGTAACCTTTTTATTCCATGCAAACTCAGTGGTAAGCCTGAATTCTCTTAACAGATCTTTTACTTCCTGGCTATTTTTGTATAGATCCTTACATTTGAGTCTAACCACAGGAAGAACTTCACGTGGCTTTCTCATGAGATAAAACGCCATATCTTTAAGAAAGTCATCGTAAGTATCTGTTGTTTTTGGAAGTTCTAGTTCTTCTTTTACATCACTTGAAGCAACTTCATCCAAAACAATTTCCATATTATTATTTTTCTTGTCAGAAAGAAAAAGGAAATTTGCTTTCCTAAGCTGTTCCAGTGTAACTGGACTACCTGGTTCTCTGTTTTTATAAAGAGCTTTTAATTTTGAATCTTCTAAAGGAGTTTTTCTCCTTTTATTTGCAATATAAACTAACGTCCCTTTTGGAATGCTGCAATCGAACGCATACTGGGCGTAGTCTCTGTTTCCTCTCATTTGATTGATAAGGATTTTCATTTCAGCGCAGGCCTTTCTGCAGTCTTTCTCTTTTTTTAATTCTTTTTTATCTGGTTTTTTCATAGTAACATTGATTCCACCTTTTTTTAGAATCTTCTTTTGTGCCTTAACAATATCTCTTGTTAGCATCATTCCGTTTGCAGCAAGAAGGTGTTCGAAGCCGACAGAGCAATCAGGATCCCTGTGATTGTAAAGCGAAAGAAGCTGTTCATACTGAAAAGGTCTTTTGCGTTCTCCTGTAAAGGATCTGTATAAAGTAGATACACTGACATTACATTCATACGCATACTGTTCTAAAGTACGGCTTCCTCTCATCATATCAATTAAAACTGAAATCGCCTGGTTGTTAATACTTGCGATTACAGAAAAATCTGTTTTATCTAAAGTATTCCAGAAATTAATATCTCTGTATTCATGTCTTTCCATATAAGTTTCCTCCTAAATATATTGATATGTATTATTCTTTTATAAATTTAATAATCTGATAATAAGTCTGTAAGTACCGTATGCAGTTTTTTTACCTTAGAATTTTCAGCAACCGGAATTCTTTGAATATCCTCATATTTTAGATACGTAAAAATATCTTTTTCATAAGTTCCATAAACCTGTAATGTATCAGTGTGAAATTTATGGAGCAATCTTACAAGTGTCTTTTCTTCATATATTTTATACAATCGCTGTCTGATTGCATTAATATTACCGTTGGGCAAAGTTGCCTCAAAAAAAGAAATGTCATCAAGAAATTCGACAAACTTCACGTTTTCCTTTTCCTTCTCTGACATTTCATTCAAGATTGAATCATATAAAATTTGGTAGTTATAGCCCGGAGAACCATTTCCTCCATAAACTTTTTTGATATAGTACTTATAAGCCGCTTTTATGTATTCTTTGGGTAAAAAACCCATAGCTGCAAACATTTTTTCTTCTGTAACGCCGGAATCTGTGGCAGCGTTTTCTACAATAGGATCCACTAACTTTCTCAGTGTTTTTTCTGTTGCACAAACAGATCGTTCCCCTTTTCTTGTGTAAGAAGCAAAAATCCTGGCGTTTCTGCCGCATTGAATTGCAAATTTATTTAACGCAATTCGTCCTCTGGCCTGATGTATCAAGTTTCCAAACAGGCTGAAATCACTTTCGGCTATTTTTTCGTATGTATTCATAAAATTTCCTCCACAGATATAATAATCGAACATAAGCTATATTTATTTTTTCTCCTTTCATCAAAATTTTTATGTTCACGCTTAATATGTAATTTTGAAAAATACACAAGAAATTTTGAAAACTGTTCGTATCCAAGTAATCAATTGTTTTTTAAGATACACAAAAAAAATAGGCAGCCCGAAGGCTGCCTGAAAAAATATGTAAATTGTTTTAATTATTAGCCGGAATGTGAAACATAAGCAATTTTCCGGAATCACTGAAAATATTTCCGCTAATGTTCATCCGAAAAATTTTCCCTCCTTTTTTGATTGCTTCTACTGCAAAGTATAACCCTTTTTCTTTTGCTTCATCCAACGGTACCTCTGAAAATGATGTATTCTCAGACCAGCCGTCTCTTATAAATGCTTCAGAAATCTCTTTTGTATTGGTATATCTTGCCATATCATTTCTCCTCATTTTTTGCAATATAGTATTCTTCACCGTTGGAATCGATGATATAGAAACCATTTTTTACGACACGGACATCTGCAATATCATCCAGAGCCAGATAAGCGCGTTTCTTTGCAGCAAAACATTCGTCTTTTTTGTATGCATAGCATTCGCTGCCATCGGACAGACACATGGAAAGTTCATTTCCATCCGTGTTCCAGTCAACGATATCTGCCGGATCAATGGAATAAGTATCTGCCTGTACCGCCTGGCCAAGTGGCTGGGCGGTACAAAGCATAATTGTTGATACTACTCCAAAAATAAAGAATTTCTTTGCATCGTTTCTTTTAAAAGTTGTACGCATTATTATTTCCTCCTTTGGTTATTCTGCAAACCGGATATATCCAAGATTATCCGGCAGCTTAAAAAATTCTCCTTTTCCTCCGTGAAGCAATGCCCTGGCTTCTGTCCTGGTATATCCAATGGATGTCCAGTCAGAAAAGAAATCCTCCAGATTAGTGTAGTACGCACAAACATCACCATGCAAGGCATAACGCATGGCGTGTTTTCCGACAGCCAGAACAATTTGATCTGTCAGTGTGATATACTGAGACAAATATTCCCGGCTTCTTTTTGACAATGGATATGCAATATACCTGGTTGTCTTCTGGCAGAACTCTTCCGCTTCAGATAAAGTAATATTTCCCTGTAACAGTTCTTTATCACGGGGAGCATACACATTGTAACGGTTGTTATCCTGTGTCCGGATAATCATCCGGTTCAGTTCTTTTACACATACGCCTTTAGACATGATAGATTTTCTCCTCCCGTGTCAGATTATTCCGGATTACTGCTTCACAGTATTTTTCTGGATCTTTTTCGTGGAATTTCTGGAATCTTTCCAGTGCCGATTCCCGGTCTTTCATTCCAGAATAACCAAATTCCAAACGTTTTCCTTCTTTATCCAGGAAATGCAGGTCACAGCCTTTCCGGGTAAACGAGTCAAGGTTTTCATTCATAATTGCATTGTATGCAATCAGACACTCAGCATAGAGTGCAGCCATACGTCGGATACCTTCTTCTGTCTCATACAGAGTTTTGATAGTTCCAAGGTTCAGAGTATTGACCGTATCAGTCAGAGTGAACCTTCCATGAATTGCAAGATCCAGGTAATAACCCTCACTTCCGCCTGCTTTTAAAACAAAACAAGGATCAAACGCATAATCGTATAAACTTGTTTTGTCGTAAGTACTAGCCAGGCTATAATCAATAAGATCATCCGGCCATTTTCCTGATTCTTTGACCTTTGATATAATTTCATTAAAAAGATCAACATTGGTAATCACATCCGACTCTTTTTTTATTTCCTTTAACATTTTATTTTTCCTCCATAATCACATAGGTATGACAGTCTCCACCCGACATGGAAGTAACGAAACGTTCTCCAGCCTGAAGGCGCGTATCAATGTAAGAAACAACCTCATCATTTGGAACTAAAGCTCCGTACTGCTCCTTTTTAGCCAGTTTTTTTGTTAAATCGGGTAGTGTCCTGATTAATTATCCTTTACGTGAAAATAATTTGTTCTTGATACACATTCATAATTTGCCATAATAGTTTCCTCCAATCTCAAAATCATTATTTCATTATCTTTCCGCCAAACATATTTCTTCCGGATACGCCGACATTGTATCGCCGTTTTCAAATTTAATATTCCACATAGGTAAGCATTCCAGATCAGCACCGTTATCGCTGTCTTTTGTAATATCCTTTACTCGATTAATTACTTTAAGACACTCTGCGGGAATTCTCGGTAATTTAATTACCGGGATGAAAGCAGTATAGCTCTTTGAGCCATCAGCCTTTTCCCAGAGGTTTTCGTGCTCCTATGACCCAGTTCCCGCAGTGATGCAGGATCCTGAGCTTTGACAGGCTGACCTGGTTATACTTTCCGGATGTGCGGATGTAGTTATCCTCTGCATCTTTCATATAACAGGATGTTCCGGTAAACCCGGAGATCCAGCCCTTCTTCCCGTTCAATTCCACAAGATCGAACAGGCATGCGGTAATGGATACTTTCTTTCCACCCCGTCTTTTTGTGAAGGTCACGGCCTTCGTGTTCTTGCTGTTCCGTGCGGCTTTCTGGTTCGGTTCCTTCCGTCCCTTCCTCGGTGTCTCCTCGTGAAGGGAGCGTTTCTTTCTCCTTACCTGCTGGATATAAAGGACCTGTTCCCCATCCTTAACGGAAGTGACTCCTGTCTTCACCAGAGCGATGGCTGTGGCATCATTCCCATGGCTCTTTGGGAGCTTCAGCTTCTCCCGGTCCACTTTCGTGATGTTCCCATAGGTAAATACCGCATCCGGGAATGTCTTCCTGAGGCGTTTCCTTAAGATGTTCATGAACGTGGCATCCCGGAGACCCCTGGTGAACTTCTTCTGTTCCTGCATCCACTGATAGAGGATCCCACCAGGAAGATGGTTCTCCGTGGTATGGCAGCAGCTGCATACCGTGGCCATATACTGCGGGTTATCGGAAGCCCCACGGCTCCGGTACAGGATATGGTGCACATGCAGCTTCCCGCCTTTCTTTTTACAGACCTGGCAGGTATACCTGTCACGGGCAAGGACGTAGGCACGGACATTTTCGTAGTCGTACTGCGGCCCTTTCTGGTACAGATCCCCGTGGATCCCAGGGTCTTTCATGCGGGCCGGGTCGAAACGTCCCAGCTCGATGGAAAGGCGGTACCCTTCCGGGAGAAGATCCTGCAGCTTCCTGATCCACCGGATATGGTGGTCCGTCTTTGACTGCAGGGACGGCGGCAGCCATCCTTCCGCCCTATTGGGCGAAAACGTGTTCTTCTGTTTCTTCCAGTGCCGTCCCTTTTTGTCGGGCATCTCACAGTAGACACGTTTAGTCTTCGGTCTCCATTTTGGGTGGCGGTACCGGGTTTTCCGGTAACGTCTCCCTCTCCTTAAGGAAGCCCTTGCTTCCAGGAGTTTCCTCTTCGTCATGGAATCCCTGAGGCTGATCTCCTCCTTATGCAGGACCGTACCGTCTTCCCGCACAACGGACACCCCGATCTGCTGAGACCCAGTATCTATGCCAAGATAACCGGGCTGTGTGGTACTGCCTGTCTTATAGTTCAGTTTTATGGTAAACGGGACTTTCCGGTATACGGAAGCTTTCCCGCCATCAAGTAATAAACGGGCTTTCCTTTCAGACACAGGCATCAGCCGGCATCCGCTTTGCCCTACCACGAACACACTCATGGCTGGTCCCTCCTTTTGTTATTGTGGCAGGTACGCAAGAGTCCTGCCCTCCCATACGGGAGTCATCGCCCTTCGACAAGGTTCCGGATACTTCGTGCACCAGGTCAGTGTCTCCTTCTCCGGGGAGACATCCGTTGCCTGAACCCTGTACCGGCTTTGGCACAACCGGGGCGGGTATTGATATCCGGGACGTAGTGCAATGATATCCACCATCATAAGTGGATCCCATCACCCTGAATCTAGTCAGCGCGCCCTTTCGGGTACTACGGATAACTTCACATGCCTTTCAGCATGCTCGGTTATTCAATAGCCGAGAAGCTGACGTTTTTTGATAAGATTTTTGATTTGCATAAGATTTTCCTCCTAAGATATTTTTTGAAACAAATTTACATATTTATTTTTTTCTCCTCTCTTCATAAATTTTTGTTTCACTTTTAATATGTATGTTCGCTAAAAGTTCAAAGAAAAAAGCAGCCGTAGCTGCTTTAAGTAATGATTAGATAATGGTTAACAAAATTCTTTGCGAAGAGACTGGATTATATCCAGATTTTCTGATGTCTTACCCTTTTGTCCTTTGATGATGTTATGTACCAGCTCGATATTTTTATCAAGCTTTCCATTCTCATTCATGATCAGATAATCATACTTCGGGATCATGGTGATCTCTTTCCGGATTTCTGCCAGACGTTTTTTCATGTCATCTTCCGAAATCCCTGTCTCTTTCATTCTGGATTTCAAATCTGCAGCAGGTGCAGCTACAAAAAAAGTAAGTGCTGTTGGAAAAAGGTCTTTTACTTTCATAGCACCTTCTGTTTCAAGGACAAGAACCATATCTCTTCCCTCTTTCAGGGCTTTTGTAACAGGAAGAGCCAGTGTTCCGTAGGAATTTCCACAATATTCGGCTGTTTCCAGAAAACCGCCGCTTTCTTTGATTTTCTCAAAGCATTCCGGTGTGATAAAGTGATAATCTACTTCATTACGCTCATCCGGACGCGGCTGTCTGGTTGTTGCGGAAATAGAATAAATATAATTGTCACTCAGCTCTTTTAAGCCATCTGCAATCGCATTTTTACCGGCCCTTGAGAACCCGGAGATAATGATAAGATGTCCCTGATGTTCTGATTCCTTTTCGAAATCCTGAATATCGGTAGCAGGGTAATCAGGGTCAATCATGCCATAACCAAGCCTACGTCCGGATTCATTGTCAAACAGCTGGTAAAACAACCCTTCCACATCATGAGCAAACAGTTCCTCAATGGTATTAAATTGGATCGTTTCTTCCAGGTTTCCTTCCCATGGATGGTCTGAAATGTAAGCAAGACCTGGTCCGTCGGGCTCACTTGTAATGATACAGGTATACTTTGGCTTTTCTGGAGAAGCTTTCAATTCTCTGATTCCGTTCATGTTCTGAGATGTATTTACCCAGAAATTCATATCTTTTTTCAGATTGTCAGAATCCTGTGTTTTATCAGTTCCCTTTTCCTGATTCTTTAGCATATCTTCATATCTCTTGATTAATGCACTGAAAAAGAGATAGATTGCGGTTGTGAAAAGATTTTCCTGATAAAGTTTAAGCCCCATATTGAGTGACTTAATTAACTGTTCAATGGAAAACTGTCGGAGATCAATACATGGGGCGTATTTTTTTACCCCTATATCCGTAGAAGAAATCCGTAAATAGTTTTTCTCATGTGCATATTCGGGGTGCAGCCGGAAATACCTCCAGCATTTGACAGGAAGATACTTTTCAAGATTACCCATGATCCAGTGTTCATTGAACATAAACTGGTAAAAATCCATAGTATTAAGATCACCACAGATATCCAGCTTTGTTTCAGTAACTTTCAAAATAGTAAGCTTGCTGATTGGAAAAAGTTTTCCCAATTCTTTGTAAAATTCGTTGATTATAGTCATAATATTTTCTCCTCCTAGATTATCTTGTGGTTTTTTTTACGCATTTTTCCAGGTAATGCATAAACTTCATTCCAGTCAAAGTCTCGAACATTTTTGCAACGATTTTTCTTTCTTCGATGGAACCTGTATCTTTCCAGATTCCAACAATCTCGTCGAAAATGCCTGTGTAATCACAGTCTTCCAGCGCATCAATCTGGTCTTTTAACAGAGTATCGCCATCTACGATGCAACCATCCGGTGTATGCTCATACAATTCCGCTCCCATTCCGAGAAGGTGGGTATAATTGTAATCTTCCAGGATCTCCGGTTTCAGAGCACAAAACACACGATATCCTTCCGATTTTTCAAATTCCTCAACTTCAATCTCTACATATTCCGTAGTTTTGGGTCTAGGTCTGCCAACCTGAAGATATCTTTCCGCAATTAAGGAAAAGTCCAGGATTTCGGTTAGATACAGCCCGTCATCTTCAGTGGCAATATTGCATTCATCCAGAGTTTCAATCCTTCCTAATGCATAATCCTGTAAAGCCCTTGATTCAGGAAAAGTATCTGTATCCAGATTACGTCCTTCATATCTCAGAATGGTAGAATCGTCCTTATCAACATAACCATAATAAGTTACGAAATCAAACCGGTACTGTTCACCGCCAGCTGTCACAGCAAATCCTCCTATAGTGATGCAGTCTGATTCCTTATTGATCGGTCTGTTAAATTTGAATCTTGCATTTAAAATCATAATTTTCCTCCTAGATTAACTGAATGCACTGGATGCTTCCACGCATAGATACATTGTCAAGGTTCTCTGTTTTGAGAAGCCTTGTTTCCCAATGTGGATTATCATCCAGTCGTTTCTGAATGGCTTTCTCAACTAGATCACTGTATTTGTCGTAGCCCTCCTGCGTAAACCAGCATTTAGATTCTTCATTCGGATGGTTCTGGTACCATTTCGGTTCTTTGAGCCATCTTCCGATATAACGGCTTTGGTCAGGAAAGAAGTACTGGAAGCAGCCTTTCCACGGCTGATCAGGTCCGGTACGGATCTCATAACGGTAAAACATAAAATTCCTCCTTAGATTTCTGAGACAATATCGTTGGAAGATAATAATTCATAGAGTGAGTTTGCTTCGTTTTCTGGTGTAGGACTGTTCTTGTAATCCTCGATTACAGCATCTACAGTCTCTCCAATCCAGGAATTCTGATCATTATCCTGATTGACTTCTAAAGCATGGGCGATTGCTGATCTTGTAGTTGCAAATTCACCGTCTTCCGTCCGAAATACTAAAACATGGTTCATTTTTGAATCAAACGCTTTACATTTTCCAGAAGCAGCAATATCGGCACACTCTCCATTGGGGACAATACATCTGCAGCATCTAGCTGTGGTTTTTAAATATGTATTGATCAGTTTACAATACATAGCACTGCTCATAGGCAATTCTGCTTTTAACTTCATAAAAATTCCTCCTTAGATTTCTATTCCGGCATATTCCCATAGACAAAAAGCTTTTCTTTCGGTACTCCAGATTCCTGTTCTCTCGTAAGACTCCTTGACAACAAAATCGTCATCGGGAAAAAATTTTTCTTATAGTTTTCCAGATCTTTTTTGATACCTATAAAGGCTGCTTCATGTGAAGGAAAATGCGGGATCACATCCTGCCCGGTATGATCCGTGTAATAGACCTTTACCTTCTTTTTCTTAGAATCATTTGTTTCCACCATTTAACTTTTCTCCTTTCTTCATAAAATTTGATTCACTTTTAATATGTATTTCTTGGAAAAATGCAAGAAAAAAAGCCACCCGAAGGCGGCTTGAAATTGAATCAATGTAATATTCCAGGAAAATCTTTTAACAGACACTCTTTGATCTTTAACACCATGTCAGAAGCAGATTTTAGCTTCTGGATATGAGATTCTGTTTCATCCACATCCATAAGTCTGACTGTGTTCGGATCGATCACAAGATTCTGTCTTGTATCTTCCGTTTTCAGAATAGTCAGGATATTTGGGTATTCCGAACTCTTGGATTTTACAGTAATGGATACTGCAACCGGATCTAAAGATTTCTTTTCAAAATCCGATTCATAATCTCCAAGATAACGGATGTTTACGGTATATCCTTCATTTATAAGTTTCTTTTTATAATACATAAAATCTCCTTTCGGGTTACATCATTCTGATTTCTGTCTCATACAGTATAATGGATATTCTGAAATTTTTCCAGTCACAGTAGTATCCATTTTCTTGGATTTCCCATCTTCATAAATTTCAGAGATCCACGTTCCGACAAAATCAGCAACAGCGTAACGGTCTGAAGTGTCGATATCTGCATATGGGGATAACCCATATATAGAACAAAGCCGGTTAAGTTGTTTGAGACTGCTGATAGCTGATTCATGATATACATGACGGGACTGGTCAATATCCTGAACCTTATCTCGAAGTTCTTCGCCATCGAAACGGTTCCGCCAGATCGGAATCATGACCTGCATCCGGATCACACAGTTCGCATACTCTACAAAAGTAGAGAAGATATGTTCCAGCGTGTCATAAGCATCGTCAGCATCATTATCAAATAGTTCGTAATTACTTTGTTTCATAGCAGACATAATTTCCATTTGTTTTTCCATAAACATTTTAAGTTCCTCCTATTTTCAATTTACAATCTCCTTTTTTCAAAAAATATTAGTGTCATCTTTAATATGTATTTCCTGCAAAATCGCAAGAAAAAAAAGGAGTGCTTTCGCACCCCTTTAAACACATTATATCAAAGATCGTTCGCAGTCTTCTTCGTTTTTCTCATAATAGTCCAATACCAGATGCAAGACTTTGTTTTCATCATATGAAAAATCAGGGAAAAACGTTCCGTCATTACCGTATACCGTAGAACCATCAGCGTCATCTCTTATCTTGTTTCAACCCACAGTCGATATTTATGGAGTCTGGCACGCCGAGATAATCCCGACTGTGATTAACCTCATGTCAGCAGTGGATACCGATTTCTCTCCGCCCACCGCTGCCGTTAAATTTATTTTACAATTCATCCCACTACCTACACTTTGTTTAGAGGCAGGGGACTTCTTGCTTTTCTACAAACCGTTCTCATTTCTAAAACAGTTACACAACTAATATGCAATCCTTTTAGAAAGAAGGACTGTTTTTATAAGAAAAGTTCATTTGTTAAATCGTAAGACGCATCTCATTTCCGGTTCTTTCGATATGGATATCTTTACTGTATTTATTACAGTAAGATTCCACTTCAGAAGGCGAAATGTCCAGTCTCGCATTATGTGCGGCAGTTGAGAATAAACGTTGCAGATCAATATACGTCTTCTTTTCAAGAAACTCCCTGATTTCAAGTCTCATGGCATCCATATACAGGTTTTCCAGATTTCCAGTACAGAAATCATCAATGTAACAGAAACCTGCATCGTACTCATCCATGGCATCAATGACATAATTGGATACATTCTTTCTTTCGACCATAAGATGGAAATTGCATTCCGGACGGGCTTCAATCAGTCCGAAGAAGTCGGAATCTGAGGAAACCAGGATAAAATCATGAATATGGTCCACATGATAAGAGTCACACACTCCTGCGGTAAGACGGGTATCAACCAGAGACTTATCTTCTTTTACACGGCCGGTAAGCGTGTGGTCGATCTTGATGTCCGTAAAACGCTGGAGCAGCTTCCATGCACTGGAAGTATGAATATCATCATACAATTTGATTTTTTTGATCTTTTTAAAAAGATCCTGCGAATAAGCCTTCTTTAGGCCCTCCAGCATGGAATAAACTTTGAATACATCCGCATTTTCACAGTCAACGACAATATAAATATCATCGGCAGCTTCAAGAAATTCCTGGAAATCATCCTTAGCCACAGATGAGATATCATTGACTTTCGATGAATCAGTAAATTTATCTCTGTTTTTACGATAAAGCAGATCCAGGAATTTTCCGTCGTTAAAAAGGATATTTCCCTCAGAAGCTTCAAAATTTAGAAACATCTGATATGGATAATTATTCAGTTTTGAAGAAAAATTCTGCGCAAGAGCTTTTCCTTCTTTTTTGTTTCCACATTTTACCGTAAAGATACTTTTCAGATATTCCGGTTTGATCCAAACTGGAAAACATATTTTGACCATTTCAGCAGCTCTTTCATTGATCAACTTTGAAATGATGAACACGTATTCATCAGCTCTCGTATTGGCTTTTAAAACCTTAATACCATGTTCTGACAGAAATGAAAGAGCATTCTGGTCGATATATTCCGGAAAAGAATCCAGATTTTTCATTTCATAAAAAATCTTGGTGTTGATCTCTTTAAAATTCTTCATTACACCGGTTCGGATGATGTTTAATGCACGGAATATCTTTGCTTCCGAAACATTATTCATTTCAGAAAAGACTTCATATCGGAGGTTGTCCCCATCCTTAAAAAGCCGTTCTTCCGCACCGATGAGGTACGCTACTTTTGACACAATCGTATAAACATTTACTTGATACATAATTAAGCCTCCTCGTCAGTATTATTTTTTCTCGCCATAACAGACTCATATTTCTGAAAAAGATTTTCCAACAGCAGGTTCTTCATATAATCCCTGTCATAGAAAAAGTTTTCTGCAAAGTACTGTGCGCTCATAGGAACTTCTTTTTCAATACGGCATCTTTCCAGGTAGATTCCATAAGATACTTGGGAAAGAAGCACATCGTCATACTGGCAGTAAATGGATTCCGGTTCGTCTTTTAGGACATCCATATACGAGCGTAATGCCAGTGTTTTGTCTGATTCTTCAAAAAGTGCCAGCTCTGTATTACCACCGCCACAATTAGGTACAAAGCTGATACTGATACCTGCATAATCCGGGTCAGTATTTTTTTCTGCAATAAGCATGCCTCCAGTTACAGATACTTCAATTTTGTTATTCATTAATTTTCCTCCATTATTATTTTTGATACAAATATGTACTTGCTCTCCTTTCATCATAAATCTTGTATCATCTTTAATATGTATTTTGGAAAAACTACAAGAAAAAAAAGCAGGATCATCTCCCACTTTTTCTCTCTTCCAGATATGCAGATATTGCAAACAAAAGAATTGCAGCCAGGCTGATCAGCGTTCCGTAACTATATCCAGGTGGATTATATTTCATTTCAATGGTATGTCCTCCTTTGTCAAGATGAATCCCTGTCAGTGCTTCTCCAACTGCATACGTACTTGTATTTTTTCCATCCACGGTGACTGTCCAGCCTTTATCGTAAGGAATAGTCAGTAACAGAGTTCCGTCTTTGTGAGCAGTTAACGTACCGGATACACGTTCTCCTTTTACCTGCACATTTTCCAGCTGGTTCTGAGCGAGGGCATCGACCACATCCTGATAATCCTTGTTACTGCAGGTATAAACATAGGCTTTTAATTCATTATCATCCCATTTGTCCCCAAGGCTGACTGTGAAATCTGCAAGATTGCTCTCTTTTGTTCCGTTTGCCTGAAAAACGAAATCCGTAAAATTTTCATAGGTCTTGGAGTATTCCGGTGTATTCAATTCCAGGGAATCCATATTGACACCCATGTAGAAGTAAACCTGTTTATCATCAGGTATCAGAAGCTCATTCTTCACTCCGTCTGCAAGCTCGATCTCCCGGTCATAATAATAGATAGGATCTTTCCCAGTTGCCAGCTCGACAAAGGAGTTCTGGATTTCCAGGGGATTTCCGTCATTGATATCCCAGTCCTTGATATCGTCATTGACCATGAAGCCAAGGGATAATGCATTTTTATTCTTATATAGAGATAATTCATCATCGGTCTTTTGGTAATTGAAGCCATACATAGTCTCTGCTTTGTGTGTCGGTGACAGCATATATTTGATACCAAGGACATCATTCATCAGTTTTGTAACACCTAAATACCCGTTTTTATTAGTCCGGGCCTCTATCCCCATCTGCCTGCAGAAATCTACGACTGTGCTGTACATAGTAGAATTGAACATGACAAGACCGTTTCCACCGGAATACATGGTCACATTCCGCATCCACTGGCGGTCGATTTCACTTCGGTAAAAGCTGCCGTCATCGGTAACAAGTTTCTGATAAGAGGTTTGGTCCTTAATGTGCCGTTCCCTGGTATCACCTGAATTGCTCTTTATTCCTAAAGTACAATTACCAGTAAGCTCTCCTATAAGGATAATAGAGATCAATGCAGCATAAACCGGATACTTCAGTTTTTTCCAATAATTCCGTAATACAGTAAGGAGAAAATATCCTGTGAGAAGTCCCATATTTGCAAAATACACCCATTCCTTGATCTCTGCAGTCCTGGTAACATATGCATAGATAAGGAAGCTAAAAGGAAGTCCCCATGCAAGGAATAGCTGCCATAGCCGGTATTTTGTCCCAAATGCATCAAAAGCCATGATGATAATGACCGCTATGTAAAGGAAAGCAAACCTGTTTGGAAGTCCGTTCTGTACATGAAAACCATGCCAGATATAATTCAGGATATTGAAAGAAAAACTGAATAACAGGAGCCCGCATAATACAAAATGGGAGATTTTTTTTCGGATAAAGGAGTTTTTATTAAATGCGAATAGAATTGCAAAAAATACGGCTCCGATTCCACAATAAGCATTTAAACCAACCTGTGTATCAGAAATATTGATCGGTTCTATAAATACCATATGCTGCTTTAACATATCAGCCAGGCTGGTAAAGAATTGGATCGTTGTCGGAAAACTGCTGTCTCCGGCAATCGCTTCTGTTGCAGTAAGTCCCATATATGCCGGCAGGAGGACCACAGCTGCCATTGCTCCTCCGAGGATCCCGAACCAGGCAAATTTCAGTCCCTTCTTGATCAGATCCCCTATGGAGAATTCCAGTATTTCTGATATATAGCATACGACAAAATACAGGCAGGAAAACAGGCACAGCATAAAACCAATATAGTAATTACACCAGATGGAATAAAACAGAGCCAGACAGAAAGTCCGCCCACTCTTACCTGAAATGATCTTTTCGATTCCGTACATGACGATAGGCGTCATAGCAATGCTGTCAAGCCAAATGAGGTTAAAGTAATATCCCAGCACAAAGCTGCTGAGGGCAAAGGCCAAACCGAAAGCCACCGGGGTCAGATTCTCTTCCGGTCTGCGTTTATGCAGATACCAGGTAAAGCAGCCGCCACAGAGTCCTATACGGAGGATGATCATCAGATCCATAAAATCCCCAACATATTTCATAGGTACGAAAAATAGCAGCAGGTTTGACGGAGCTGCCAGATAATAAGCATAGGTAGACCAGAAATTGTAACCTAAACCACCGGACCACGAATAAAGAAGGGAATCTCCACCTGCTAGTTTATTCCGGAAATCGGTATAAAATGGAAGATATTGATGGATAGAATCCACGATTAGTGCATAATGGTCACCTGCCGGCCAGACCTTTATAACATAGAAGGCCACAGTCATGAGCACAGCAGATAATAGAAATCCTATAAAGAAATAATTTAATTTGAAGTGCCTTAATTTTTTCATTTTGAATTCTACTCTCCTACATATTTTATTTTTAATATGTAGGATTTGGAGCAGAATGTCGGAATTTTGTCATGAATGCGGGAATATTCTTATGAATTATGAAAAAGAGATTCAACGAAACTTCTTTTTTGTTGTTAGGAAAACACACTTTCTATTTCGAATACTTTTTTCACAATGCTTATCCCCAAAATACATATTAAATATGGAAGTGAAAATAACGATGAAAGGAGCTAATACATATGGAATCTATAAAAGAAGAACCTGGATTTGCACATCTGCATGTCCATACAGAATATTCTCTGCTGGATGGAATGAGCAAGATTAAAAAGTTGGTGCAAAAGGTAAAAAAGGCAGGAATGACCGCCTGTGCAATCACGGATCATGGAGTTGGTTATGGACTGGCTGATTTTTATAATGTCTGCAAGGCAGAAAGAATCAAGCCTATCCTTGGATGTGAATGTTATGAAGCACCTGGCAGCAGATTCGATAAGTCATCAGGAAATGAAGAACGGTATTATCATCTGATTTTGCTGGTAAAAAATGAAATCGGATATAAGAACCTGTGCCACCTCATTTCCCGCTCCAATATGGAAGGCTTTTATTATAAGCCCCGTATTGATTTTGAACTGCTGGAACAGTTCCATGAAGGACTGATCTGCATGAGTGCATGTCTGTCCGGACGTGTTCCGAAGATGATCTTAAAAGGACTGGATACCGGGGATATGTCAGAAGCTGAACAGACTATCTTGAAATATAATAATCTGTTTGGTGATGATTATTACCTGGAGATCCAGAATCATGGAATCGTAGAGGAACAGAAAGTCGCAAACGAACTGGTAAGATTTTCAAACAAATTTGGTATCAAGCTGGTATGCACGAACGACTGTCATTACGTAGACCATGAAGATAAGGAAGCTCATGAATATCTTCTCTGTATTCAGACAAAAAAGACCATTGACGATCCGGATCGAATGGTTTATTACGGTGATTATTCTGTAAAGACAGAGGCTGAAATGAGGCAGCTCTTCCCTTCTCTCCCGGAAGCTTTTGACAATACTATGGAAATTGCGGATAAATGTAATTTTGAATTTGAATTCGGAAATTACAGGATGCCTAAAGTACATATTCCGAAAGAATATGGAAAAGATTATTTCCGGTATCTGGAAGATGAAGCCTGGAAAGGCTGGGAAAAGCGTTATCCGTTAGGCCATATGGAACGTGAAACTGCCAGAAAAGACCTGGAATATGAACTGAGTGTGATTAAGCAAATGGGATTTGCTGAGTATTTTATTGACACACGAAAGACCATCATGTGGGCCAGATCTCATGGAATCCTGGTCGGTCCCGGACGCGGTTCCGCTGCCGGCAGCAGGATGTGTTATTGTCTCGGAATTACCGACATTGACCCTATTCCATATAATCTTCTGTTTGAAAGATTCCTTAATCCTGAAAGAATATCGATGCCTGATATCGACGTAGATTACGACTACAGTCACAAGGATGAAGTTATTGCTTTTGAAGCTGAAGACAATGGGAAAGATCACTTCTCAAAGATCCAGACTTTTACTACCATGAACGCAAAAGGAATTGTCCGGGATATTGCCAGAGTTGCAGGTTATCCGCCGAGTGTAGGATCAAAGATTGCCGGATTTATTCCAAAAGATCCGAAAATGACTTTGGATAAGGCCTGGGAACTGGATCCGGAACTGCAGAACTATATCAATTCTGATGAAGGACTGAAAAAACTGTGGGAAATCGCAAGAAAACTGGAAGGAACCAAGAAAGCACCTTCTACGCATGCCTGCGGTCACATTCCTACCCCTGTTCCGTGCGAAGATCTTTATCCTGTATCTGTTGATCCTGAAACAGGTTACCTGGTCTGCCAGTACAATATGTCAGATGCAGAACATCTTGGAAACCTGAAAAAAGACCTCCTGATGCTCCGAAACCTGACAATCATTGACACTGCGCAGCGTGAGATTAAGGAAAAATATGATGTCGATATTCCATTATGGACAGATGAGATTCTGAACGATAAAAAAGCTTTGGAGCTGATTGCTTCAGGTGATACAAATGGTATCTTTCAGCTGGAATCCGAAGGGATGAAAGACTTCATGAAAAAGCTGCAGCCATCCTGCTTTGAAGATATTATTGCAGGTGTTGCTCTTTATCGTCCTGGTCCTATGGATTATATACCTAATTATATCCAGGGAAAGCATGATTCTGCATCCATCCAGTACCTTACTCCAGAGCTGGAGGAGATTTTACAATCTACTTATGGGGTAATCGTTTTTCAGGAACAGGTAATGCAGATCGTAAGAAAATTGGCCGGCTTCTCCATGGGACGTGCCGATCTGATCCGCAAAGCGATGGGAAAGAAAAAGCAGGAAATCATGGATGAAGAAGCTCCCCGTTTTATTTATGGAGATAATGATTTGAAAATTGACGGATGTGTAAACAGAGGCATTTCTGAAGACATTGCACAGAAAATCTGGGACCAGATGGTTGATTTTGCAAAGTATGCATTTAACAAAAGTCATGCTGCTGCTTACGCTGCTGTTTCTATGCAGACAGCTTACCTGAAAGCCCACTATCCGTTGGAATTTGCAGCTGGTCTTTTAACATCTGTAATGGATAAAACGGAAAAACTGGTGGTTTATCTGAATGAGTACCGGATGAAAAAAATTGAGATCCTGCCTCCGGATATAAACAGCTGCGAAACAGATTTTACCGTGGTCGGCTCCTCTCTCTGTTATGGACTGGCATCTGTAAAAGGTATCGGAAAAGCTGCTCTTAAGGAAGTCATCAATGAAAGAAAAGCAAATGGTGCTTACAAAGATTTCTATGATTTTATCAAAAGAAATCCGGAAATCGATAAGAAGATGCTGGACAGTCTCGCTGGTGCTGGCGCATTGGATTTCACCGGACTGACCAGACATACGTTGATTGAATCCGGTGAAAAATACCTGGATGGTAAGAAGAAGGATGATAAAAAACAGCTGGAAGGACAGATGAATCTCTTTGATTTTCTTGGTGATGATCCTGAAAGCCGTGCGATTTTATCCTCGGATATGCTTCCAAATTTACCGGAATATTCCAAGAATGAACTGCTAAAGCTGGAAAAAGAAGCTACTGGTATTTATATCAGTGGCCATCCAATGGAACAGTATGCAGAAATGCTGGAATGTAACTATATTACGGATAATTCCTGTTTCATGGATGATCCGGAAGTTGGTTTCAGGGTGTATGACGGAGACAATGTCAGGATTGCCGGAACTATTTCCAGCATCAAGAAGATATTCACAAAAAAAGACAGTAAACCAATGGCATTTGTTGGTATCGAGGATCCGGTAAACACTGTTGATGTCGTAGTCTTTCCTAAAGTATATTCTGAAATCTTTGATAAATTACAGGAAGACCGTCCGGTGATCGTATCTGGAAAAGTCAGCGTAAAGGATGATAAAGCCAGCGTATTGGCTGATAGGATCTTTTTCCTGGACGGAGATAACAACATAGTCTGGGTACGTTTTCGGGATGCACAGGATTTTTATCAGAATAGTGATGATTTAAACAGTATTGCAGACAGATATTCTGGATCTTCTCGGATCAATGTAGTTTTTAATAATACTGGAAATAAGGAATCTTTGCAGATTCATATTTCCTCAGAAGAGGCTGCATTGGAGGAACTTAAGGCAAAATTTGGGGCAGATAATATAGCTGTTACCAAAGCAAAATATTTAATGTAAAACTAAACCCGCTGCATTTCGCAACGGGTTTTTCTTATCTTAGATTCTCAATTTCTGATACCAGACTATGCATTTCATAATTTTTTAACTGTCTTATCAACTCGTCAATGTCGATATTTAACCTCAAATCATTCAAATCCTCTTGAATGACAATGTCTTTTTTCATTGTTGCAAGTTTTTCGCTGAGATAGACCATCTCTTTATTGGCCTTTAGAGCCTTCATCGGGCTTCTGCTGACGCCTAAGGATTCCTTCCAAAATGCATTCAGTTCTTTTTCATTTTTCGTAATGCCTCCGCAATCTTCGATTGCCTCATAAATTGCATCAAGCGTTTTGTATTCTGCAACCAGTGGAGCTGCTGCTGAAGAAACACCCTTACACCCTGGAATCCCGTCACCGGGATCACCTGTAATTGCAAGAAGAGCCGGAATCTGTTCTGGATACACTCCTTCTTCAGAATACACAATTTCTGGGGTATACTCAAAAACATTTGCAGGCAGAACGTCATATACATCTTTTCCGTATAAACTATAAGCGTCCTTCAGAACCTCCAGCTTGTCCTTCGTAACCACTCTCCACATACGCGTATATGGACTAACTAACTGAAAGTAATCATGGTCTTTCGTCAGAACATATGTCTGTAGGTTCGGTCCTTGGAATTTTTCGACTAGGGATGCGGCATAGTCATCCGCTTCATAATCAGGACTCATAAATACCGGGCACCCAATGACCTTCAGGAATTCTTCCATCTGTATAAACTGCTCCTTTAAAGGCTTTGCTGTCGCTTTACGGTTGGCCTTGTAAAAATCTGCACCAAGCTGGGTACGGCGGAAAGTATCCCTTGTCATATCGAAAGTAAACGCTATATATTCCGGTTTCACTTTCTTATAGACTCCGATGAGAGTTCGGAGCATCGTGAACATAGCATTAGTATATTGCCCTCCAGAAGTATGTAAAATCTCTGAATAATGCTTTTCTTTCTCCTCATCCGTTTTTGCAAACAAAATAGATTTTGGCAGATTCCCGTAGTATGAAGTTGACAGCATTGAAGAGCCATCAATAATCAAAAACTTTGGCATAGCTTCTCCTTTCAGAACAGACTCATCTGTCCTTCAATATCATCATTTTTTACAATTCTTTTTCGTGTTTTTTTCGTAGTTTTTTCATTTTTTGTAGAAGAAGTTTTCTTTGCCGGAACTTTCACTTTTGTAGTCTCTTTTTTTAAAGAATCTTTCTTTGGGACTGAAGATTTTTTCATAGTATTTTTGAGGGAAGAAATTCCTTTTTTAGCAGAAATTTTTGTGGCTGCTTTTTCCTTGACCGTTACATCAACTTTTTTACCAAGAATTTTCTCTTCTTTTTTTGTGCTTTTTTGTGGAGAAACATTCACTCTTTTTTTAGCAGTATTTCTTTTGGCAGCTGATTTTTCAGGATTTTTTTCATCCTCGCCCAGATCTTCACCGTCCGGCTTCCATTTTAATTTTCGTTCAAAAGTTGGTTTACATTTATCGTCAATTAGGCCTTTCTCTTTATACATTCCCACAACTTCCATTGCTGCATTCGCAGACAAATGATAACGGACCATCAGCGTAGAAAATCGAAGTATTCCTTTTTGATTTAATATTTCAACAATTTCATTCTCAGGTATCATAATATCTCCTCGTATTCATAACAATTTAACATTTGTGCATCTATTATTAAGTCTGCTGCTCTACTCCTACAATACACGGATCACCTTCGTCAGGAATTTTATAAGAGCGTGAAAACCAAGCTGCTGAAAATAATGAAAAAAAATATTATAAGAAATATAATAACCTTATCTTTCCAAGACATAGAAAATACCTCCTGAAATACCATGCCTTGCAGAGAGAAAATTAAATTCGAATTCAGCATTTATTACTCTTCAATGGTACACCCTCCCATACAGGGAGGAAACACTGAGTGTTTATGCGGGTTTCAGCCACCTTAAATACCTCGTTGTGCAATTTGCACAAATAGTATTCTTTCACTATTAATATGCCATTTTTCAATGTCCTGGCTGATTTTTATAAGAAATTTTTCTGTCCAAAATATCGCAAATTTTATCAATATGTTTTTTTAAAAGTCCTGCTTCACAGTCCGGTCCATAATAAGAAGTATGGATCCAATTTTCATCCAATCCGTATTCCTTCCAATCGTGATCTTCGTCATCCAAAATGACGAAATCCTCTACAGAATGATCATGAATCCATTTCTCCACTTCTGCTGCCCGTCCGGTTCCATGTAATCCCTCAATATTATCCAAATCCTCAAGGGAAAATGTCTGTGGCAACGGTTCTTTTATTTTCGCTGGAATATCATCTGTGATATCAAAAATTTCCAAACCATATTGCACCAATATACCTTCTAAAACTTTGAAATAGTCTTCTTTTTTGCCAGAATCCTTATCATATCCCATTTTCCATGTGGAGGTCAATACGATTTTTGCTTCGGTCCGGTTCACTGTCTGGCTGAGAATCTGTACTTTTTCCGGATTTATATGGTTGGTATCAGGATTATGATAGGAGCAGGTCGTTAGAACCCCATCTACATCAAGAAAAATAACTCTCATAATAGCTTCCTTTTTCACAAAATCATAATCTTCTCATCACAAAATCATCACCATTGACGGTTATATTAATAATCACAAACAAGCGATACTGCTTTTTATCATAGATTTCTCCTTTCGTTTTACCGGGGCTTACACCCCGGTTTCGTTTTTTCTGCGGCAAACTTCTTTGCCCTGGTATCCGTCAAACGATGGTAATTGTGCCTCAGTCTCCACTCAGAAACATCCACCTGCCAGTCTTCATAAAGTGCCATGTATTGCTCCAGCATTGTAGCTTCTTTTTTTTCCCGTTTCCTCAGGTATTCCAGAGCTGTGTGGAGATATGGCAGACTGTCAGCATAATCTACCACTATACCAGCACGTTTCCACCCGCCAATTTTCCGATTCTGGATCGCATAGGCAAGGTATACGGAATTCAAATACGTTAAATTCAGGTATTCTCCCTCAAAAATTTCCATATTCGCATAGGAAGTTTTTTCGCTCCAGTTTAATTTTTTCGCTGATATAAAACAATTTTTTTCCATTCCATAGAATTCAGTATGGTCATAAATTCTATAATAAGACTGGTTTACATCATGTGTTATATATTCATCCTCCTGGCGTTCATATCCGTAAATTTTTGCAGTCTGGAAAATATCTTCTGGAGATTTTCCTTTTACTGGAATTTTTTGGTACAGTTTCCCATTATTTATTTGCAGATAAGATCTTTCCACACCAAGGAATTCATCAGTTCTGTTTGTTTCATAATGATAGCTGGTTAATGCCGCATTTCCGTCTTTTAATTGTTCGATCGGGACTTTTGTAACTTCCAGCCTGTATTTCTTCCAGTACACAACATATTGTTCATGCGTATCGATAAGATTCACAGGGACCACCTTTTTATCCGGGATGCTTGCGTCATGCGTCCGGTTCTTTACGCCGCGCCCACGGTCATTGTTATACTTATCGTATCTGGTTGTCCTTCCATTATTCCAGATATTTCCCATCCCAGCATCATTCCTGGTAATACGGCTGGTTGTCAGGATCATATCCCCAACAGCCAGAGGTGCATCCGTCCGGTTTACAATATCTGAAAACGTACCATACCGGTTATCTTCCAGCCATTCGTCTGCCAGAGAAAGAATGATGTATGGATTCGGTTTTAAAATGTTTACTCCATCCGGGATATGGAACAGTTTTCCATTCTGAATCAATCCCTGCAGAATAGAAAAAATGAAATATCTGGATGCCTTTTCTTCTTTTGTATCTGATACGCCGGCGGCTTCCTCTACAGGCTGTTCCTTGGTTTCCGGCTTCAGAAATGCATTCCCGTCATGGATCTGGATACGCTCTTCATCCGTCCAGCCGACCCAAAGATTCTCTCCGTCACGCACCAAGATGCCGATCTGCTGTCCATGGTATTTTTTATACATAGCCAGAGTATTTGCAACCCAGCCGCTAACCCCATAAGAGACTCCGTTTTTACTGATCTTGACGATAGAAATGGACTTTGGCCCAGGTGCAAACAGTTCGCGGAGGTCTTCTCTGTACTTTAAAGCTTCTTCAAAACAGGAAATATCATTGGAACTGCCGTCAAATCCGTAAATGGAAAGCCATTTGCCAAGTTCTTCATCCAGATAACGTACTTTTTGGAAAAAGACCAGCGGTTCTTCTGTATGGCTGTAACCGCCTTTCTGTAATGGGATGAAATCCACCGTTTCTCCCATAAAGCACCGGATGCTGTAAAGTTCTGTCTCAAGAAGGAACATCTGCTTTTCCAGTACATCTTTCTGCTTTTCGATTTCAGCTTTTTTAGCTTCAATCAGCTGTAATTGTCTGGCATATTTCTCTTCCAGCTCAAGACGGATCTTCTCCAGCTCTGCCTTCTTTTCTTCCTGAAGCTTTTTGATTTCATTTTCCTTTGTTTTGATTTCAGCCTGTTTACTCTGCAGCTTCTGATCCATGTCTTTTTTGCTGACATCGTCCTGACTGACAAGAGAAAATTCTGTTTTGGCGGTGCCCTTCAGCTGCGCAAGGGTATAATTGTCTAGATTCTGGAAAAGCTGGCATTCAACGGCTGATTCTGGAATTCCAAGCTGGAAATCTCCCGAACGGATAACAGCAACTCCTTTGTCATAGTAGATAAGATCCCATGGCAAATCCATGCTTTCCAGATAATCAAGATGTTCCTTCGCTGTCTCCATGCAGTATGGGCTGATAGTACATATCACTCCATTCGGATCTCTGTGTTCTCCCGTTTTTTTATATTGACGCCAGATAATGTTATCTATTTCATTCGGGACTTTGTAGCGCACGTCAGTATACCAGCCAAGTTCACGCTTGTCCGAATGTGCTTTTTCATTTTCAGTAAATTTTAAAAATTCATCCCATAAAAGCTTTGCTTTTCCGATTACCTGCATCCTTCCAGACCCCCCTTTCTTGATATTCACAGCATGTGTGCGCCTGTATCCGGAGTTTCAGACTTGAAATCCCCGGAAGTCGATTGGTGCGTTGATGCTCTGCTCAGAACCTCTTTGCAGTCTCCGTTTTAAGGCTTTTCAGGCGTCAGCCTTTCAAGCCCCAGACCAACAAAAACGCTCTGGGTTCATAACTTGTTTAGTATGCTTTTTGTTTTTACCATTTAGAAATTTCTGTATATACAAGTCCTTTTTCTGGCTCTAATTGACTTCCATCTGGTGCAGTACAGTGGCTTTCTTTCGTCACCTTTTTAGGGACTGGGATCCAGTGTCCTTTTCCATCAGAGCGGACACTGAATAATTGGTTTGCTTCCCCCTTTTTACCAAATACACGCACCACGATAACACCATCGCATGAAAGCATTTCAGCACATACAGCCTGAAGATATTTTCTGCCTTCCACACTTATTTTAGAATCAGGCAGTTTGTATGTAGAATATCCGTTTGCATTGAAACAGTTGAGTATTTTATCTTTTTTTATAGAAAGTAATTTTTCTGCCAGAGAAAAAGCTTCCAGTTTAATATTTTCAGAAGCTGTATTAAGAACATTTAATAGTTCCAGCTCTCTGTCTTGATCATACAAATCTTCCGTAAGGCGGAAAATAAACGGTTCTTGTCCCCAGTTTTCTATCCTGGCAGAATAGGTTTTTTCACCATATTTTTACATAAAATATCCATAGAAATCATAAAGCTGTTCTTTTTCTTCTGTAGAAAAAACATGATTTGTTCCGGCAAGAGCGATTAAATACGCATTGCATCCAGATAAAAACTGGATTATTTTTTTTACGGAATGTCCATTTTGCATGGCTTTTTCAAATTCCTGAATGAGTGTTCTTTTGGTTTTTGTAATTTTTCGGTTCATTTTAAACCTCCGTTTTTATTATTAATATGTTATTTATTTTGGAGTTCGAATGATTCTTATAAGAAAACATATGGCAGAAAAAAAGACCGGCACATTGTACTGGCCTTATCTTATTTGTTTTTTACCACCCATTTCCAGATACCAGTTTCTTTTCCTGTAAATTTTCCTGATGGAGTCAGCTTAAGAAAGCGAATCGTAAGCAGCGGGTCTGGATCCAGCTTATATGGTTTGTCCAATACTGCCAGCAGATGGATAGCATCTTTCCGCAGGGAAAATAATTCGGATCCGGGTTCCAAAATAGTTTCCTGGCATTTCCATTCCTATATTTCAATGGAATTGACTTCATCTAAAAGAATATTGTCTGGAAGGCATTCAGAAAAATTTTGGTAAGTCAGCATATAATTTTCGTTTTTGCATACGATATCAATCGTATTATCCTGTATGACGTTTTCTTTGTCATCCCATTCCCAATTACTTACTGCTGCTTCTCCAATTGGTTCTGAAACCGGTTCTGAAGATTCTGCTGCTATGGATATATCATTTTTAGTTTCAGTTTGATCTTCTGGCAACGCTTCTGTTTGAGCAGGTGCTTCCTCTGTATAGTTTGAATTTTCCGTAGTCTCTTTTATTGATATCGTTTCTGATTCTTTCTCTGTCTGGATGTCTTCCGTCTGCGGCTGGACTTCTTCCGCGGATGCCGGCACCGAGAGACACCCTGCTATCAGAATAGCTGCAAGACAGCCTGTTTTTTTATTCCCCTTATACACATGATGCAATATACCCCGTTTTCTTTTAATATGTTATATTTTCGGAAAAACATCAAAAAAAAGACCGGTTTCCCAGTCTTTTTTTCTAATACCAATAATCGTATGGATTTTATGGAACTTTTTTTTCTGCATGAATTGTCCTTTTTATGCTGTTTTCAGCAAGCTCCTGTGTGGGGAAGAGCCTGTTCTCACGAACTTGGATTCCGCCACCATTGTCCAGAAAGCGGATAAGATACATATTTCCAATGATTCTGACAATCTGTACTTTTCGGATATAGCGGTTCGATTCCACGATATACACAACATCCCCTATTTTCATTTTCTCACCTCTTATCCTAATAATATCATAAAAAGCAAATGTGAGCAAAAAATGTGAATTAGAGTACCTGATTCTGGATCAAGTATGTATTATCGTTGATATTTGATACAAAATTTGATAGAAGGAACCTGAGAATGAAAAATACCTTTTTTATCTAAAACCGTTATTTTTAAGGGAGTATGAGCATATATTGTATAAGGAGGAAAGACATAAGATGAAGAAAAGGTATCGGATAAGCTTAAAATACAAGAAAATAATATATGCAAAAAGTGGTGGCAGGTGTCAGATCTGTGGATGTGAGCTTCCTTTTGAGAAAATGAGTATCGATCATATCATACCGTTAGCCAAAGGGGGCGATGATCTGGTGGATAATTTGCAATGTGCCTGCAAAGTCTGCAATGCAATTAAACAGGACTTTCTACCAGGAGATTTTTACGAAAAAATCGTAGAAATATACTGGTATCAAACAAAAATACGCTGTGGAAGAGATTTTTCCGAAGACCTGAAAAGGCTTCTACAGAAATAAAAAAAGGCAGGTTCCCCTACCTCAGTTAAAGTCGCAAGAGTCTTCACAAATTGCAAGAAAAAACCGCCGGCGTAAGCCAGCGGTCACAGAAACATTAATCAGCAGAATAGTTTTTGGACAGCATTCGTCCTTCCCTGCGGGACTGTTTATTTGTTTTTCCATAAAAAACTGTTGGGCGTCCAACGGCAGGCCGGTCATGTCTGACCTTAGAAATACCCATCTGCTGTTCCATTCTGGAAAGTTCCTTATGCGTAAGCTTTTTCATAACGATTTCCTCCTATATATCTTCTCATCCTAGTTTCCTCTTTTGAAGCTTTATACGGCATCATCAGGGTAAACCGTACCCATCCGTCACTTCCGTCACTCTGCCAGGCACCAGCGTCTTCATTCCAGTACATATTCAGGATTGTATTATAAATACGTCCATCTGCAAGTACGGATGTATAGCTGTCAAAATATTTGGAATAGATACGTTCCATGTCCGCACATTTTTTGAATACATATTTTTCGTATTCTTCCATGTTGCAGTCATCAATAAGCAGTTCCTTAATATGGCGGGCAGTATCATCATTTATCAGATCCTGTCCGATAAGGTTGTTCATATAGGCCTTATTATTCATGTATACATTAAGCCCGCTCACACAGATAACGGCCATTTCTTTAAGGGCAGCGTAGATGACTTCCTTCTGAAGTTCTTTATTCCCAATGTCATTATAGTATTCATGAATTTTATTTTCGAGCTCTCCTAACACGGCGTATCCTCCTTTTTGTAAGATTTGTAAGCAGTAAGACGAGCACTGCAAGTGGCAGCAGGATCATAAATGAATAGATCCGGCTCTGATATCTTAATTTGAACAATGCCGTACAGAAATCCGCAAAAGATTCACACCATGGCATAAAGTTTTTTACCCAGTCAACCATCGCATTTCCAAATGGGACCAGCACGCTGTTCCATAGGGCAACCAGACTGTTCCAGATCGGCTGCAACAGATGTATTAACAGGTAATTCCAGATTGATAGTAATGTTTCCATAAAATTTTCTCCCTTCATCAAGAATTTTAGTTTCAATCTTAATATGTATTTTGGGAGAAACTGCATGAAAAAAAGTCCACTGGAATGCACCAGTGAGCGGGAAGGAAAGAAAAAGAAAATGAAAAAACTTTTCATAAATAATATGTCATTTTTTTCGTAAAATAGCAAAAAAGAGTTCCCACAATGGGAAACTCTTTCTTATGATTTTCTAAGGTACATCCTATTTTTAAAATCTCCAATATTGACAAAAATATTGCGGAATGGTTCCTTATACAGAACCGGACGTTTATAGCGAAATCCGGTAACATACCGGCTAATTTCATCGATTTTCCCATCATATAATTCTGCAATATAAATCTCTGTTTCTTCCGGAAGGGAACGAACCTCTTCCGTACTTAACTCCTGGTATCTGCATCCACTATAATATAAAGTATCTGCAGTATCCGGAAATATTTCTGTCATGACAACCTCCTCAATTAACCATAAATTTGTTGACTTTTAATCCCTGAACTTTAGCCTGCTTGATCATATCCCTGGTTCCTTCACTTTTTCCATTCCAGAAAGCAAACAGAACTCCAGTAGCTCCATCAGCGGTAGCATAATTAGCCATTCGTACATTCCGTTCTTTTACTGCTTTTGTCCCGTATTTATTCCTTTCCATAGGGAACTCATGAACCTCAAAATCGTGTTCATAAGCATAACGTTCTCCATACATGTCTGCACCGGGACAGGTCCCGATCACGAATACGATCTTTGTATTTTGAGGGAGGGAAGAAATATAAGAATCCAAGGCTTTTGCAATCGCTGCATAATAGCGCACATCACGGCTTCCAGTTACAATGATCCTAACTTCCATGTCTATCACCCCGCAGTTCATGCAAAATACCCTCTGCTCATTTTGTCGGCATACTCAAAGCAGATATCAACAAAATCAATATTTTTAAACCCTTCTTCCGTTACAGGGTTTACAATATAATAATCACCAATCATAAGGATGCTGTTAAGGAATTTTTCACATCCACCCATACCATTAATAGTCATGTAGTTTTTAGGATGGAAAGACACCTTGTATTCATAATCATCCTTTCCATTTTCAATATCTTCCGCATACACAGTTTCATTTGGAAGTTCCGGGTCTGGATAAAGTTTTACTCTTTTATTTTGACCGAAACAAGGTGATTTCTTTTCTGTTTCAATGCAGTCCATGACAAGCTGGACATATCTGTAATCCGGGTCTGCATCTTTTTTCATACGGAATCTGATATGTATGGTCAGTTCCTCATTATTATCCAGTATATCTCCTGTCATTCTGTTTTCCTCCTGACCAGTTCATCCCAATAAATTGCTTTTTTCTTCTTTGCTTCTGCGGCCAGCCGTCTGTCTACGGATTTTAAACGGACAGAGTCTGTTTTATATTTTGTATAAAGAATATAAAGTGTGTTAGTTGGAATCGTGGTTACATCTGCGTATGCTTTATGCATTGCATATTTAAAAGCTTCTTCTGAACAGTTTCTTGCGTCTACCATAATGTTTTCCTCCTGTAGTGTTTTTTTCGTTTTTTCGTACCTCATAATGCGTACTCCTTTCTGCGTTAAAATTGGTTCATAACTAATATGTCATTTTACCCACATCCTTTCGAAAATTTTCTTTATACTTAATATGTAATTTTTCCCGGTTCCTGTTCGATTTTTATAAGAAAAAAGGCACACCCGAAGGTGCGCCTCAAAAATATGTCATCTAATATATAGTCTGCTAGATACCTGGATTTCTGGGAACTTACGTTTCAGAAACCTTTTGATTCTGTTTGATTCTTTTTGTATTTCATTTACATCATCCTGTAAAAGATTATACCGGTGAAGCATAATTGTTTTGCGTTCACCAAGTTTAACATGCTCTCCTGCATCCAGGGTAACCCAAAGTTCTGCAATATCATCGTCTACCCATGCATACCACAAAAAAATGCGATGAAATTCTGAAATATCTACAGATAATTCCTGGATTACTTCTGCAAGTTTTTCGTCAGAATACGTATAGCTTTCTTCATTAAGACCTTTTCCTGGATAATAACGAATCTGTTTTTTCATTCCTCGTCCTCCTTATATTCCAAAAATGATGGGAACATGGAGTGAACATTCCCACCGCCTACGCTTGCGCTTAGAGGCGGGGGCTTCAGCCTCACGGCTTTCATTTCCTGCCTAACCGGGTGACCTTTTCAGGGATGGCTGCGACCATCCGCCCCGTAGATGTACAGGCTACCCCCGGCGTTCCGACCGGTTGGGTTTACTGGTATCTTCAGGCTGCCTTTTGGCGGCCTTTTCTTTTTGCTTTATCTGATGCCTCCTGCTCCTCCTGGAGGATCTTTTTCAGGTAATCCGGGAAGATCCGTTTTCCTTCCTCACAGATGTTGACTGCTGCATTCACGTCCCGGTCCATGGTATTCCCACAGGCCGGGCAGACGTAAGTCCGGTCAGAAAGCTCCAGAGATTCAAGGACATGTCCGCAGCAGCTGCAGGTCTTAGAGGACGGGAACCAGCGGTCCACCTTCACCAGGCAGGAACCTTTCCTTCTGAGCTTATACGCAAGCATATTCCGGAACATCCCGAACCCGTTATCGTGGAGGTTCTTTCCCAGGGAAAGGGCCCCGCCCATCCCCCTAAGGTCCAGGTCTTCGACTACGATAACGTCGTATGCTTTCACCAGCCGGGTGCTTTCCTTCTGCAGGAAGTCCTTCCTCTGGTTTTTGATCTTTGTATGGAGTTTCCGGATCTGCTTTAAGAGCTTCCGGTAATTCTGGCTGTTCTTTTCCTTATGGGAGAGCTTTCTCTGGAGCAGGGCAAGCCTCTCTTCGGACTTCCTGTAGTATTTCGGGTAGTTGGCTTTCCTGCCCCCGTTATCTACATAGAAGTCATGCTGGGAGTAGTCCAGTCCAAGAAAAGTGGTTCCTTCCGGATGTGCCCCGTCCATGGCTGCTTCCTGCAGCGTCATGTCCACCAGCAGTGTATAGGAATAACAGATGCTGGCATGGACGGACCCGTCCATCTCCATGGACAGGGTGACGTTCTCGATATGGGCATCTTCTGGCAGGCTGTGGTGCAGCACCAGCTTCACGCCGCCTTTCAGCTTCGGGAGATATAAGGTATTCCCCGTAAGGCGTACCGTCGGCTGCTTCAGGCTGTTCTTTCCGGACGGGTATTGGCAGGCGGTACGGTAGGAACAGTATCCCATAGCCTTTGCATGGAACTTCGGGATCCCTTTCAGCCCGCGGAAGGAAAGGGGTTCCGTCCCTCCTTAAGGCACGTTTCGTATATGCCTTATGGGACGGCTGTTTCCGAAACCGTTTCCAGGCAGCCAGGAAGTCCATGACACTGTTGGCGAGCCCCTGGGAATCCACTTCCTTCAGGTAATGGTATTCTTTCTTAAGGGCGGAGACTTTGGGGAATACAGGATCCGGGATATCATCCCCGCACTGGTATCCGGCAGCTTCCAGCTGTCGGTACAGACTGTCCACGCAGAGGTTATAGACCTTGCGGCTGCAGCCAAAGTTTTTATAGAAAAACGCAAAGACATCCTCTGGGTTGTCCCGGCTGACCGCATACTTCTGTGCCATATGCATGGTGACTGGTAACTGCATGCAAAATCCTCCTTTCTGAAAGATCGTTCATACTTAATATGTCAGATAGAAAGGAGGCTGGCTGTTTTTTATAAGAAAAGATCGTACTGGAGCGTATTCATCCCGTCGCCTACGCTTGCGCTTAGAGGCGGAGGGATGAATCCGCAACCTGGATAAATTTGGATTCATAATTAATATGTGTTTTCCAAAAATGTACAAGAAAAAAGAGAGCCGAAGCTCTCTTAAATACGGATTAGCACACCTTAAAATCATGGTTACACACATCATAATGATACACATTATTTGTAAGGCGTTCTGCAGGTGCCACCTGAGTGGCATTGACTTCTGTGACCATCGCCCTTAATTCATCTGCACTGATTTCTCCGTTGTCAGGAAGAACCAGCATTTCGTGAATTGACGATGGCAGAATAAAATAATTCTGTCCAAAAACTTTGCCCAGGTTATCCAGCATTTCCGGATAGAAGAGGGCTCCGGCACCATTGATTTTTTGATGATTTGTTACTACAAAAAAGGATGGCATCTGAGCAGATTCTCTGATAGATTCCTGCAGCATTTCTCTTTCTTCCGGTGACATCATGAACAGATCCTTCTCGATCAATTCTTTCATCATTGCACCCAAAGAAGATACTTCCGGTGCCATGATACGTGGAGAATTCTTCATAGCATCTTCATGAAGCTGCTCTGCTGTAATGCCGTACTGTTTAAGCAGGCCATTTTTAATGAGAATGGAACTCAATCCTTCCTCATCCATGCTGACGGCCACATGATAGGTGATTGCAAGATCTTCCTTTAACTGATGTGGAACATTTGCAAGCATATCTTTATTTGTTTCCGCTGATGATACACGGATGAACAGATGATCTTTTGCAATGTCATAATCCATAATGGACTTGAGATTCACTTGGATCGGTGATTCCACTACGATATCTGCAATTCTTCTGTATATGCTTTCCATAGTTACTCCCGGCTGATTCTGATAGGCTTTATAGAGTTGATCCATGTTGATAGTCGGTGTGATTGTTTCGTCTTCCTTTTTCACCATCAGACCCTTGTAAGTCGTATTCAATTTCTGATAATCCATAACGGATACCTCAGCATTCTCATAAGTTACTGGTAAAAAGGCTTTTATATTGTTTCTAATCTCTTCACAAAAGCTTTCAAATTTAATCATATTTTTTCCTCCTAAAGATTATCATTTTTTAAAATCCGTATTCTGTTTTACTCCTTTCATCAATAAATTTGGATTCATACTTAATATGTATTTTTAGAAAAAATGCAAGAAAAAAAGAGAGCCGAAGCTCTCTTTAATATGGATTAATTCTGATATTTTTCCTTATCTTTGCTACTGCAGTAATCAGGCTTATCAGCGAAGCAACAATCTTCACATCCTTTGTAATAGCCACATTCCGCACAAGTACAATGAATATAACCATACTCTGGATACTCATCTGCAAGAGCATTTGGACACCAACCGTTCACGCATGTAACTCCACAGTAATTCGGACACCGACTCATATCTGACCTCCTTGTACTTTATGTTTTACTACTGAAATATCTGATGCAACACCAACAAAAGTAGGTTCGATCCATTTCAGTTCCAAAGTCGTCCGTCTTGGACCTGTCCAGTAGTGCTGCCAGTGGGCGCATCTGCTGTGAGGACGTGGGGACTTTCTGGTTTTTACAGAAATTGGCAGATCGTTACCTGAAACCTCTTCTTCAATGTTTGATTCTTTTTTGATCTTCTTTTATACTTTGCAACCGCATCTTCCCAATTGGCAATGATACAGATTTTGTCAATTTCTTCGGCAATTTGCTCTATTTGTTTTACCGTATTACCAAACGTATCTTTAAGACCTCGACCGAAAGCTAGTTGTATATCATCCAAAGTCTTTTCCTTTTTTAATTTTAGATTGTATCGTCTGAGAAGATCTGGCAATTTTTCTTTATGGATAATTCCATAATGATTATCCCATTCCAACCATAAGGCTTCTGCAAATAATTCTTGTGGTAATCGCATATTATATCCTCCATTCTTCCATAGAAAAATCTTGTTTCAAGTTTAATCATTGCATGTATCACAAGCCATACAATTTTCATCTTCCATCATCTCAAAAAGAGCTGCATTCAACGGTCCATTCTGAAGCATGCCCTTATTTAATAAGGCATATGGCCCATTATAATAAAACGTGAAGAAATCACGTGCAAAAACCATTTGCAACAGCTGCTTTGGTTCCAGGTTTCTTATATCCTGCAATACCGCCGTATTCAGGACCTTATTCTGAAGTGGCATACGCTGAAACCCGGTATTCAGTATCTCACGGATAGAATCCAGATTGAAATGTTTCGAAAAACGTAAAGGTGCATACTCCAATTTTGACATATTAATTCCTCCTGATAATATGCCATATACGACATAATGTAATTACAATTATGTCGTATATAACACAATAAAATTTTCGTTATGTCATAAATGACACAAATTACTTCTTACTATTTTTCCTGGCTTTCTTCTCATATGTATCTTCCGGTTTCGGAATGATATCATAAGAAGCAAGTTGCTTAAACAGAGCTTCCAGTACCGGAACGCAGATAGAGTTACCGGCAAGGGTACAGATCTGATCATCCGTAATACCGGCATCAGACATTTTTTTATAGTCTACATCCCGATATCCCATGAACCGCATATATTCTTTTGCTGTAAGCATCCGGATCTTCCCACCATAATAGACAGCCTGTCTTGGCCCTGTTGTGATCGTTTTACAGCATATACCAACACGGCCTCTGCGGGTCTGTGATCCTGGAAATGCCAGATTAACAATATTCCAATCTTCAATTTCTTTGTATCCTTTTTTTGTTCCTTCGCGGACTGCAAGAGTTCCATCCGGAAGCTTAAAGAGCAGTTTCTCTTCTGCTTCTTTAAGCTGAACACGAGGGTCATCAAAAGCAACTGTCTTGTCAATAAATTGCTTTAATGTCCACTTTGGTTTCGTCTTTTCAGGGAATGTGAAAGATTCTGCATTTGGAACTTTTTTGAGAATTGAAACTACAAATATCCTTTCCCTATCCTGTGGGATATTGTAATCAGAAGCCTTTAAAACCTGGTAATAAGACACATAACCGAATTCTTCCATTACACTTATTAGTATTCCAGGACATCCTTGTATGCCCACAATAAGCGTGGGACATTTTCCCAAACTACGACCTTAGGCTGTGCTGTCAGCTCAGGATGTCCGTTTAATGGAGAAGGATCCAATATCTGCAGAGCCCTTTAAAAAAGGATGGAACGTCCGGTGTTGATATTGTTCTTTCCTTCCTGGGACCAGTCCTGGCATGGACTTCCATGCACTACAATGTCTGGATGCATATTCCAGATACGGATATCCTGCGGTTTCGGACCGCATTCAAAGATCCGGTTATATGCCAGTACCGCATATGGAAGCACTTCCACATAATCAATGGACTTAACATTGTATCCACAGTTGGTTAAAGCTCTAAGATCAGCTCCAATGCCGCCAAACAGGGATAGAACTTTTAAAGGGTGTGCCTGATCTGCTGGTTCTGGCAGTCCTTTTTCACTCATTCTGCTAAAATCCTTGTTTCTGAAATCCAATACAACATCATTTTGTGTTCGTTTCTGAGCCATAATAATTTCCTCCAAATGTAATATATTTTCTTGAATCTAATCCATATTTACTTCTTCTCCTTTCCTCGGTATATTTAGATTCATATTTAATATGTATTTCATCGAAAAATACAATAAAAAAAAGAGAGCCGAAGCTCTCTTAAATATGGATCAATTCAGTGAACTACTCGACTACAAATAACTGGTCACAACAAGGAAATCGCAACCGCTATAGCCAGATGGTTTGTAACGATATCCCATAACATATTCCTCCTAGTATCCCATTTTTTCCAGTTCTTCTTCTGTATCTGCACTCGCAACTACCGTACATGAAAGAATTCGGTTACTCTTAGTGTTGAACTCTTTCGTAAGAGAATCAAACAGTTCTTCCAGTTCCTCGATTCCTGCTTTTGTCAAAATGTGATGGCTGACGTCCAGCTGTGTTTCGCAGTGGACACCATCCTTTGTGACATAATCGATATCTACAGCGGAAAATCTTTTAATTTCATCCACTTCTGTTTGCAATTTGTCATTTTTGATGATCTCTTTGATAGTCATAATTAATCTTCCTCCCCTGTATACGGAATCACAGCTAAGTCGAATTCTTTTCGCGACAACTTAAATGGTATCCGAGTATCTTCTTCCATCAAAACAACATAATCCGGTGTTATATCCATAACTTGACATGTTCCTCCGTCCATACAAGGAGTTCCATCGTCTGTTTTGAGATTATAATATACTTTGTCCCCTTCTGTTTCCTTCTGGATGTTTCCTTCTACTTCCAGTGGTACATAATCTTCTTCAGGATCATATCCTGCTAATGCATCAAAGAGAGACTGCAGGCATATTGTATATTCTAACCCCTTTTCTTTGCTTTCCTGAATCAAATTGTGAAGATTCTCCCAGTAAGAAAGATTGCAGTCATACCGCCCATTTACATAAGCAGATGCTGCTCTATCTGCTTCCTCATCTGCAACTTCAATATCTTCATTTTCAGAAAAGGTCAGAATATCTTCCTTGACATGCTCAGCCCAGACTTTCCTGTAAAACACATCTTTTTCCTCAAAAGACAGATATTCAGATAAGATGTCCGAAATATTTGTATTTGATCGTAAAAGAACAAAGTCCAGAATATTTTTCAATAATTCCAGCTTTTTACCATCCAAATCGATCAGATTTTTTGTCAGCAAGATATTTGCATCTTCCCTTAACTGATTCTCGATTTTACGTTTTTTCAGGATATCCAGAGCAGCTTCTTTGGTCAGATAGATCTCAAATGATCTTCCGTAATTGTATTCCTGAAAGATCTGCTCTGTTTCTTCATCGAATTCAAAACGGATTTTCTGGGAATTTGCAGAAACGGTGATATACACCCTGCCAACCGTTTCAACAATCCCTTCGATGATCCGTTTTTCCGGCTCCAGTTTATCAGAACCTTCCCCTATACGGAGAAGGTAAATTGTCTGTCCTTTATGCCAATCTTCTTTATGAAATTCTGTAAACATATAAGTTCCTCCTAATTCAGATCATCTACATCGTCGTCAACAACTTGAGCGTCATCGAAATCAGACCAGTCAAACTCGCCATCCGACATGTTTTTTGCTTTCTCAACAGCTTCTGCATCGGTTTCAGCTTCTACTACTGCATAACCATATTTGACAACCATAACTCTTTTTTTCACGTATATTTCCTCCTTAGATCAATCCATGTTCTTCGCAGAATTTCTGCATAGAATCAGCGACACTGTTACCCATATATTTGCGTACCATAGGGATATTGATACCGGCTTTCAGCATTTCCATGTAAACGTCCAGTTCATCGGTGCCATTTTCGATAGCATCGTCAAAACGGGACTGGATCTCATCTGCCATATCTGTGTCAGATTCACATTCCAGCCATACAGGATCAATCCCTTTTGCTACCATAACGAATAAGACTGGAAAACCTTCTTTTCCGTGCATAAGAACTTCTGCTTCTGGATTCATTTTCTGTAATTTCTCGATTAATGTTTTAACTTTCATATTAGTTCCTCCAAATATTATATTGCAATTACTGTTCTTTTCTGTTCTCCAGCCATTCACTAATAGAAGGCTGTCCCGATACCGGATGAAAATCACTTTCGCAGTTGCAGGCATCAGAATAATCAATGCTTCCATTTTCGTAATAAATGGCTGGAAAAGTTATCCCGCAGCACTCACATTCCTGCATAACGGTAATTTTCTTCATGATAAATCTCCTTCCTACCAATCTAAATCGTCATCAACCTTCCACCAGCGAATTTCGATTTCTGTGTCAGTAATCTGACAGATATACTTAGAAATCATAGCCGCAAACTGTTCCTCTGACAGATTCCGGACACTCGGATGAAACTCCCATGGAGCAGCAGCGGAAATGCCGATATATACCCCATCAGGATCATCAATATCGATCTCGACTTTTTCCTGCTCACGGATAACATCGTAGAGAAAAGCCCCAAGGCCTGATCTTCCTCCTGATTCGTACTGATCGAACCAGAACTCAATATCCCTGGAATCATTTTCTGCACTGTTTTCTTCCATATCGTCCAAAAAGTCGGAATATCGGTCATGATCATATTTTTTGAGCATACCTACAACATTTTCCCAGTTGATTCCTGCTTTTTCGATATCATTGATACAAACTCCGAATAATAACATATTATTTTTCCTCCTTAGTAATGGTACTGTTCAGTCTGGAACGGCGTACCTGCACTTCTGTATTCTTCTGAAGAGTTTCCTGAAGCTTTTTTTCGGTATCTTTCTGATAGGCTTCCTTGATCTTCTGGTAAGCTCCTTCCAAAATGGAATCCCAGTTGCGGCACAGAATCTCAATGACTGTCTGAATATTCTCATTCCGTCCATAATTTCTCTGTCTCGCAACATTTGGGTATTCGTCAGCCCAGTGACCATCTGCGTAAATTGCAGAATAAGAATGACAATCTTCCATGATCGCAATTTCATATTGGGTAAGTCCTGTATTGGAATCCATACTGTATATTTTCTGCCCGAATTTGATGGAAAAGTAAGCTAACGGATAAGATCCTTTCTCGTCACGTTCCATAAAATCCCTTACAGAAATACTCTGTGTCTCGTATATATCAGGTGAAACGTAAGAAAACAATTCTTTCAGATCTTTTACAATCTGTTTTTTGATTCTTTCGATGTCGTTTACAACATTACTTTCCATTTTCGCTGTAACAGAATTAATTTTTTCTATCAGGATTTCCGCTCCTTTTCGGTATTCCTGTAAAGACTTGATTTCTGCCTGCAAATCATTTTTCTGCATAATAAGTTCCTCCTAAAATATTTCCTGGTTGTAAAACCATATCTCCTTCGTAAGGAAGGATTACCTGAAAACCGATCTTCTGATAAAAAGAGACCAGATCATCATACATAATGGTAAGAAATACTGTGTTCTGCACATGGTCAAGTTCCCATCGGTGACAGATTGCTTCTTTGATCATCTTTTTTCCGTATCCCTGGTGCCGGTATTCCGGAAGGATAAAGACGTTGCTTAACAGTAAAGAATCATCTGTATGCAATGGATGATTTTCGATTGAGAATGGGCAATCATCCGCATATCCTGTTGTACAATAACCAACAAGCTGATCTTCCTTAAAAAATCCCCATGCAAAATCAGTGCTATCAAGCCATTCAGATACACAGTTACCTGATTTTTCATCAAGCATGAAAACAGCATCTGCATCTTCTTCCGTCAATGCTCTTGTACATAACATATCTGTCTCTTTTCTCATAATTTTTCCTCCTGATTTTTGTTATTGCCAATAAGTTTTGAAAAATCCTTGATTCGGGTCATTATAACTTCTTCCTTCGCAATCTTCATAAGTGCCTTTAAAAGAAACTGAAACCAGCTTCAGAGGATACTTCAGCTTATCAATGTCCTCTTTATGGCATCCTATGTAGATACCTTTAGTCCGGTTATTATCGGAACAGGTATCTCCCCGTTCCAGGATCTCCTGAATGGTTGCAGGGTAAGTATCCCCTTGATACTGCATACCTTTGCATTTGTTCCAATACGCAAGAATACCGTATAAATCCGCATTTGGTCTCGTACTGTCATATTCAAACACGTTTCCATAATTGTAATACGTATCAATGATGTACCCACCGCCAAATTCAGCCGGAATAAGGATTTTGTACTTATCACCCTTGACTAAGTTGCTCCTCTTTGTTGTTTTATCGGCTCTTAGCCATGAAAAACTTCCCATGATATGTTTTCTCCTATTCTATCAAATCTCGTCCAGACAAGTTTCTGTAATGATCTGTCCTCCGATGCGGTAAAAAGTCTCTGGATATTCGAATAATCCGGTGAATTTTTTGACCAGTTCATCAGAAAGAGAACCGAAATCATCCTCGGTGAGCCCGACTACCAGAAAATCTCCGACAATAATGTCGTAAATTTCCCCTTTTGCATCCCTCAGTGCACGGTTAAGAGGAAGACCTTTAAGTTTCCCTTCATCATTAACAATAAGTCCAACGAGATCGTCAAACGGATAAACCACTTGAATGTCTCCACCTACCATTTTCTGAAGGGATTCCAGTCCAGGTTCAATTTCCACAATTTCAGGTTTTTTGCCAGGTTTGATAAGTAATACTTTCATAAAAATTTTCCTCCAAAGATTATTTTTTGAATCTAATCCATATTAAATTTTTCTCCTTCCTTCAAAAATTTTAGATTCATATTTAATATGCATTTTCGAAAAAAGGCAAAGAAAAAAGGCCCGGAACCGGGCCTAAAATATGGATTATGCGCAAAAAAAAGTTCCTTCCAAAATCTTATCAAACAAAGCATCCATAAAATCGGACTTTGCAATGTCGAGACATTCCCTCATAGTTACTGTAGGATTTTCCGGATCCAGGTTCAGATTTTCAGAGATCATCTTTGCATATGGAACAAGACTTTCTGCTCTCTTTCCTTCTTTTTTGGGAAAGACGGATATCCCTGATAATATTGGTCATCTCAAGAGAGGGCATTTCTGCAAATATTTTGTATACATTATTCATAATATCCTCCTCTAGCAGTTACGAGCTTCTTTGACATGGGCCAGAGCTTCTTTCTCTGATTCGAACCAGTCAACGTAGATATCTTTTCTTGCAAGACTTTTACATACGTTTTCCGGTTTTAGGACAGCCTTTGTTGTATTTGTAATATTAGATACTACCCTTCCATCATCGTAAAATGCTGTGGTTACTGCCCAGAATGTTTTTAGATTTTCCGGTAGCAGTTCGTATTCAGCAGCTTCTTCTTCAGAAAGCTCTGAATTATAATCAATATATCCCCAGGCTTCCATACCTATCTTTTCACAAAATGTTTTTTCATCAAAATTATGAATTTCGGAAACTTCGTTTCTGCGTGGGCAGCATCCTGGAATAATCGGTCTTTGTGTACTATAATATCTCATTTTTTCAGCTCCTTCTCAGTAATAATATTTAAGCAGTTACTCAAAAAAGCATTTTCGTTTCCCGGATAGTAAAATTCAGAAAATTTAGGATCATCAAGTGATTTTCTGATACCATAGGCAGAAAATAATTTTGTAAAATTATCTTCCGGATATTCTGATAACAGGATCGTGGAAACATGAATAAGCTGTTCCCGTTTATCAATCTCATCATACAAAATATCTTTGATTTCGTACAGATGCATTTCCATCTTTGTCGGATCCGGACTGTCAAGCATCCAGCATTCTTTTGTCAGATAGGCATCCGGCACATAACGCTGTACATCCCCGGAAGGAAGCAGACGTATTCCGTCTGCCTCTTCATAGATAGAATGTACAATCCGGCATGCTGTTTCGGGATAAGTATACAGATACAATGTTGGATACAGTCCAAGTTCCAGCATCATACTTATATTCTCTCCAATAGATGGTATTGCAGATATTGCGTGGAATTTATCTTCCGCACTGAAAGAAATTCTAGGAAAAGTCTCATCTTCGTTTTCACACCGGACAAGAGGTATCCTGGGAACAAATTTTTTCACTGGAAACAAACTTGCATGGTATAGCATATCATTACCTCCAGATTCCTTCGCTGCGGATGATCTTACAGCGGTCTTCTGTGAATGGTTCGCCGATCAGTTTCCCACAGGCATTGCAGTGAGCCTCTATGCGTCCATTATTTTCTTCATAGTGAAAACATTTACTTCCACAATCGCAGGAATGACCTTGGGATTGCATATACGACCAAATGTTATTGTCATCTGGATGATACTGGATATAATGAGTTTTTTCTTTCCAGTCAGGATCAACAATCTCATACCAATACAGGTAATTAGCGATTCCCGCTATTTTGACTCCAAATGTACCAAATAAAGCCTCCAGGATAAAAGGAATTTCATTCATTGCAGTACCAGCTGTCTTTTTGTATAAAGAGGTCTTCGCAATCAGCATTTTTCTTGAATTGAAAAGTTCAATATGAATTGTATTTTCTTCCCTGCATACAAAAATATATCCTTCATTCCCGATATTCTGTCCACAATATTCTACATGGCTGACAGAATCATTATTCACCCAGTGAATTGTAAACTTATTCTGGTCATAAGTAAAAGCTTCTTCGTTTATCGCTTCTGTTCCACAACGGCTGCAGGACCAGCTGTTATCCTGATCCGGTTCCTGGTCTACCTGTACACAGCCATTAACTGTATCAAGATAATTTCCTTCTGCATTAACTTCCCAGTCCTGCATGACATGGGCTGATGTGATAAATGTATTGTTTCCGCATTTTGGACAAATTCTTCTCATAATGTTTTCTCCTTTGATGTAGATAATTTTGTTTCAGGTTTCTTATCGATAAGCTGGCTGCGTCGGAACACCCAGCCGTAAGCATTAATTTCTGTGATAAGACATTTCTTACCATTGATTTTTTTGGTGTAATCTATATAAACGATCATCGTATCCTCCTACTGCAGAATCCTCTTTTCGATTTCTGCTGCAATTTCTGTGAAATTCATAAATTTTCTCCTTTTGAAATGCGTTCGGAGACTCGTGACTTCAGTCCTGAGAGGAGAACGCCTGTTTTAAGACAGTATCCCTTATGAAAGAAATACCAGTCCCTGGTTTCTTTTTATTATCGTACATTCTTTTACCGGGAAATCTCTGCTTCCCATTCCGACAGCCTGCAGGTACCCCCCGTTACAGTGCTGCCCTTTCATGACGTACCGTTTCCCTTTATAAAGGAATACCGCTCCCGGAAGCATCCTTTCCGGATTATTATACCGTCTCTGGCTTATCTTTACCGTCAGTCGGCTCCGCATCCGGTCAGCTTCTTTCTGTCCGTGGAGCTGTACATGCTTTTGGTACCAGTCCTCCAGGGAATCGTTCTTCTGATCGGTACGTTTCTTCCGGTTCCATGCAACAGTCTCCCCATCCAGTTTGTAAGTACGGGATGTCTGTGCATTTATAATTGCACGGTCCTGTCTGCGGAACTGCATGATGGTATGTACGTCTGTGAAATCCGGTGCTTTTTCCAGGATGCTGTCCAGAGACAGTGCCCCGATGCACCATGCATCCACTTCATGGTACTGTTCCTCCTTGGTCTTGTGGTACCCAAGGGAACGCCTTACCAGTGAGGTCTCCCTGCCGGTACAGTAATGGACGTGTTCCTTCCCGAACTCTGTTTCCAGTTCCTTACAGATGAACGGTATGGCCTGGTTCAGGATACTTAAAGCCCCATACTTCTTATCAAGGCCCTTCTTCTTATCCTTAAGCCTCTTTCCTGCTTTTTCGTCCTTATGTACCTTCTCATGGCACTTTGTGCACAGCCCTGCGATGTTCCCTATGGTATTGGAACCATGCCTTGACCTTGGTACGATATGGTGGAAATGCTCGATCTCCTTCTTACAGAGGAGACATTTTCCATCCTGCAGGTCCCGGACGGCTGCATGGAGGTCGTCAAAGCCTTTCAGCGGGCCGTTCTGGAAATCCACCCCGGATATGGAAGGGTCTTCCATCTGCATGAACGCGAACCGGTTCACTTCCAGTGCTACATCCGTGACCGGAAGATACCTGCCCATCTTGCGTACCAAGTTGATATGGGTCTGTACCAGGTGTCTTGCGGAGGGCGTCAGCCATCCGTCCGGGCGTTTCCTGTTGGAGAACCTTGCCTGTGTGTTCCGGATGACGTGGCAGGTGATGAACTTATCCGCAGCATACTGCGGGAGTTTCCTCATCAGCATCCCTGCCTTCAGCATGGTCCCGAACTTCCTTGCAAGCCTCTGGCGCGCCTTGCGCTCCCCGTTCCGGGAAGCCCTGCGGCTCTGCCTTCTCTTATCCATGAGTTTTGTGATCTCCTTATTTCGTGTCTCCACTTTTGCAGAGAACAGGAGATCCCCTTTCAGGGAAAGGGCTGCAAGCCCGATATTGGTACGTCCCGGGTCCTCTGCCAGGGTCACCAGCTGGAGGATAGGATCGTTTTTATAAAGTAACTGTATCGTAAAAGGGACATGGCTGACGATGCGTGCCCTGCCAGTATCCAGAAGTCTCTGTACATGTCTCCTTCTTGTAGTAGGCATCTGCGGTTTCCCGTCCATGCCCAAAACGTAGATATACGGCATCAGGTGCCTCCTTTCGTAAATGTGCCATGCAGTACCGCAGGGATAAACGGTATCCCCGCACCGGGTGTAAGCCTGTGCATGGCGGTAAAACGGTCTTCCTAAGCTTGGTGCCTGCTCTGCAGTGTCACGGGACTGGAAAAATCCCGGAGTGCCATCCCGGAGGGAACGCAGGCATCATGCTTCTGCTCAATCACTCATTCGTAAAACCACTGCTTGTGAGACACAAGCCCGTGACTTTAGTCATGGGTTCTTGACAATTCCAACCATTTGCTACCAGATCCAAAATCTCCTGTAATTCTTCTGCTGTAATACTGTATTCCATATTAATTTCCTCCTAGTATTTTTTTTCTTCTTCGAACAAAATCTGTCCAATATACACAATCACTTCGTTCTCATAGCGGAATTCGAAATCATCTGCCATAGGCCCAGTATTGGAACCACTGTATACCTGAGGCTTTCCCAATGTTGCAATCAGATCATTTGGGAGGTATTCGTTAAAAAGTGAATTATCCGCAATTGCTCCAAGAAAATTCTCGATTCTTCGGTAATACACCTGGCAGAAGAGATTATCCCGGTCTTGTTTTTTGTACATCTTGCAGACATAAACAGGTTCCTGCATCATACTGTTTCCTCCTTGTTCCAATAGAAATCAACATTCGCTTTTGTAAAAAGGTCTCTTCTGTAACGGTTGATCGCATTCTGGATATACTCTTCAGAAGCGTCAAAAGATTCGCCAGGAATGTGTTTGAAATCAGCAAGTCCTTCTTTAATATAGGATATCGGAATGTAATAGGTGCATTCCGAATCACAGGTGCCATAGATATCATAAGGATGTCCGTTATCGTCTACCCAGCAGATATGGCCATATGGCGCACACCAGCAGACTTTACCTCTCCCAAAAGCTTCCTTCAGAATCACTGCAAAATAATAGCAATATCCGGAAGAAAACAGTTCGCAAACTGCATCCTGTTTCTGAGGCTCCTGATGATAGCTGGAAATTTTCTCGATAAAATCCAGCACTTTCTCATCGGTCTTATCTCTTTCAGGGTATAGACTTCTCCAGATGTATTCTGCCAAAAAGTCCTCTGCCTGAGCTTTGGAAATATGTCTTTTACGAACGTCCTTTTCCAATCTGGATTTCTCAATCACCGCAAAAGTATGGAGTTTAGTCAGAAAGATTTCTTTTTCCATCTCTTCTGAAGAAAGTTCCTCTTTCCAGTGTCCTTTTCGCAGTTCCTCTTCTTTTTCTTCCAAAGGGAATCCAATCAGACTTTCACAGGCATTGCAATAAGCACCTATGACACCACCCACAGATTTGTAATGGAAATAGTTGGATCCGCATTCGCAGCGTTTTCCTTTGTTCATAAAAGTCCAGGTGTCATTGCTGTCCGGATAGCATAAAATTTTAGCTGCCATAAATTTTCCTCCTAAAAATAAAATTAGAATCCATATTTTGTTTTTTCTCCTTTCTTCAATAAATTTAGATTCATAATTAATATGTATTTCCTATAAAAATGTAAGAAAAAAAGAGAGCCGAAGCTCTCTTAAAATATGGATCATTTTCCAAATTTTTCCAAATATTCCTCTTCTGTAATAACCGGGACACCCAGGCTTACTGCTTTCACAGATTTACTGGAAGTAGACGGTTCATTGGAAATCAAATATGAGGTTTTAGAAGATACAGAGCCGGATGCTTTACCGCCCTTTGACTCGATGTCTCGCTTCAGCTCATTACGGTTCTTAAAGATATGAACCGCACCGGTGATCACAAAGGTTAATCCTTCGAGAGAGACGGCAGCAGGCTTTTCATCAAGAATGAGGTTATCGGTAATCGTAAGCCTTTCTACAAGAAGCTTATACTCCACATCATGCTGGTCCTGACTGTACCAGTCTTTCATGGCTTTGGCTCTTACTTCACCAATACCATCCATACCGGATAACATATCAAGAATGTCTTCCGAAGAAAACAGTTCCATAAGGAGCGTTGTTTTGCAGGCACCAGGAGTTTTCTGGAATTCTTTTTCCAGAATCTTTGCAACATCATGACCGCAGCCTGGGATACCAAGACTGTAGAAGAACTGGCGGAATGTTGTGGTACGGGCATTATATACAGCATCTAAAAGCTTCTGGGCAGATTTCATCCCCCAGCCTTCAAGAGAAGCAATTTCCTTCTTATACTGATCCAGATTGAAAAGATCAGTTCTTCTTTTGATGAAGCCATGGTCAATCATCAGTTCCAGCTTTGAAGTAGACAACCCCATAACATTTAAACCATCCCTGCATACAAAACGCTCGAACATACCGATATGCTTTGCTGCACAGTCCGGATTGGTACAGTAAAGGGATTCTGTATGACCATCCGTTCCGATACGACGCTCCGTAGGTTTTCCGCACACCGGGCATCTTGCCGGAACCGGAACCGGAGGATTCTCTCCGGCAGTCAGATTTTCGTCAATCTGCGGAATGATCATGTTGGCCTTGTAGACGGTAATCAGGTCCCCGATGCCAAGTTTCAGATCCTGCATATAGCTGATATTGTGAAGACTGGCTCTAGAAACATCCGTTCCTTCCAACTGCACGGTATCAAAGATTGCCACCGGATTGATAAGGCCGGTCCTTGATGCGGACCATTCAATATCCCTGAGAGTGGTTTCTGCCGTGGTATCTTTCCATTTGAAGGCGATCGCATTTCGTGGAAACTTTCCTGTTGTACCCAGCGACTCTCCGTAAGCAAGGTCGTCAAATGTAAGAACCAGTCCATCTGAAGGATACGGATTATCCTGAACCATTTTTTCAAAGGCTCCAACTGCATCAACAACTGTTTCCGGGGACACCATCTGATAATATACAACTTCAAATCTCCATTTCTGAAGTAAGAGAAAAGCCTCTTCACAGGTTTCTGTATAATCCAAAGCGTTTACAAATGTAAAAGCCTTAAAATGCACATGTCTTTCTGCACATTTCTTAGGATCAAACTGACGGATACTGCCACTTGCAAGGTTCCGAGGGTTACGGTAAGCATCATCAACCGCAATCGTTTCATTGATCTTTTTAAAATCTGCATAGCCAATGACTGCTTCCCCTCTGACAATGACCTTTCCTTTTTCCGGAATCGTCATAGGAAGCCCATGAATAACGGGTGCATTATGGGTGATATCTTCACCAACAATACTGTTTCCACGAGTAACAGCCTGTTTTAGCTTGCCATTTTCATAAGTGGCTACAACTGTCAGACCGTCCATCTTCCAGGATAAAACACCCATCTTACCATTTAACCATGAGATCAGCGATTCTCTGTCTTTGGTCTTATCCAAAGATAAAGCCGGGACCTCATGGGAAACTTTTTCCAGGTGTGAAACAACCTTATATCCGACAGTATGAGTCGGACTGTCTGGAAGCGATGTTCCAAGTTCCTGTTCCAGGGCAACAAGCTCATCATATTTCTGGTCATATTCCTTATTACTCATAATTTCTCTGTTTTCTGTGTAATAAGCCTTTGCTGCCTGCTGAAGTTCTGTAGTTAACTGCTGTAATCTTGCTTCTTTTGACATAATAAAATCCTCCTATGTAAACAATTTTTCTCTTAATCTGCAAGTTCTGTCACTTTGATTTCCAGGTGTTTTCCGGTAGAACGTTCCTTGACATACAAGGTATCACTGTTACCTTCCAGAACTTTGTAAGCATTTGAAAGTCTCTTATCAATCTCATCAATGAGATTCTTAACACAGTCTTCCAATGCAGCATCTTTTTTGATACTCTTTATTTTTTCTGCAATGATTTCCTGTGCATATGGGTCCTTTTGTGTTCGCTCGTCAAGATAGGTCACTTTTCCGGAAGCATTGATTTTCGCAATAACATCTCCAGGTTCGTTATCATCTTCCGTAAGCCACGCATCTACTATCCATACATGTTCCTCTTCATCATAGAAATTGCATCTGATTTCTGACCAAATTGATCCGTTCATATTATTTCCTCCTTAGAATTTTTTTGAATCCATATTTTGTTTTTACTCCTTTCTTCGATATATTTAGATTCATATTTAATATGTATTTCACGTAAAAATGCAATAAAAAAAGAGAGCCGAAGCTCTCTTGAAATATGGATTATGTTAATTTTCTTCGTATACTTTTCCTATAGGTTTCCAAGCAGTAATAGGGACTGTAGAAGCCGATTCATGCGCACACCAGAACCATTCCCCGTTACATCTATAAGCAAATGCGTTGCAATACGGCTTATCATCATAATATCCAAGATAAGTTACCTGTACCGGCTCCTTATCTTTTGGAAAATTACCTGTACTAACAGGAATCCAATCCGGATTTTCTTTTCTCAACTCATCAATCTGATCTTCCAAATCACGGACTACATTTCTTAATCTTCTTACTTCTGCTTGTAAAGCTTTCTCATTAGCAGTATACATTTCGTCTCTCCAGCTCATGCTTTCCTCCTCATGCAATTTTTGTGTGATACTGTATCAGTACCTTCTTAACTGTGTCTTTGATCAGTTTTCCTATTGCATATGTACATCCATTTCCACACTGCTGCTGCCGTTCAGAAAGGGTTCCATGAAACTGGAATTCCTTATCAAATCCCATAAGAGCAGAAGCTTCTGCTACGGTAAGGGTACGGTTTTCCGTTGGATGGATAAGCGGAAGCTTTCTCCAGTTGACAATAGTCGGGGAAGGCCTATCCGGATCCAGCCGGTAATAACGGTCTGAATGCATATTCAGATTATCCCTTAATTCCGGAATATCCTTGAAATTGTGTCCAGGACGAACCAAAGACATATTCCTGACAGTTTCCGGACGGTTACTGGTCTGATCCGGATAATTAAACCAGTCAGGAGTAACTTTTTGCAGAGCTTCGCGCACTGTACGCAGTGGGTGAATAATCTTTCTAGGAAGCTTGATTTCTCCTATGCGGGATCCAATCAGGATAGCCCTTTTTCTCAAAGTATATCCACCTGCATCCGTATCTTTAAGGATTGCAGAAGTGATCTTATAGTCATTCCTAAGTCCATTCATGACCCTGTCCATATATATTCCATTATTACAGGAAATGAACTGTGGAACATTTTCTATCACGAACACTTCCGGACGATTTTCCTGTGTGATACGGATATATTCATTTACCAGGTCCACATCCTGATGGTTTTCAACCATTTTTCTTCTGTTGCTGGCAGAGAATGGTTTACAGGAAGGACCACCTACAATGAGGTTGTACGGGCCCTGGTTCCCATGAACAGTTCTTACGTCTCCGCAAAAGATGTGATCACCGATATTGTGTCTATATGATTCACAGGCGCCCTTGTCAAAATCGCAGGCGAACCGGATATCAAACTGTGGATCTTTATAAAAAGCCCAGTCCAGCATACCGGCACCGCTAAAAAGAGACATTACGGAGAAAACCTGTTTCAGATCCGGCTTTAGGTCATCATCTTCATTAGAAGAAATGGATGCAAGGTACTGGTCAAGGGTGATCTGCCCTTCCATACCCGCTGCCATGGAAAGAGTTGTCTTGGAAATACAGAACTCTTTTAATACCTCTTCCAAAGAGATGATCTTACATCGGACTTCCCTAATACATCGGACAATGATCCGGTCTTCTTTCACTTCCATTTCCAGATAATCACTGGAAGAAACAGCTCTTCGGACATCTTTCTGCCGGATATCAAACAAAGCTTTTTCCTTATTTCCGCATTTTTTCCTGGAAACAGTCATACCTTTTTCAGATGGACGGATCACGATACAGTTCCGTCGTACTTCGTAGATATAATGACTTCCCGGGTGATACTGTTCACCAGGGGTAATGGAAAATGTCAGACCTCTTTTTGATGACCTGAATTTTTTCATAAAAGTTCCTCCTTGATAATGTAACAAGCTTTTTCAGTAGAAACACAAGAACTAAGAATCTTAGCACGAGATTTTGAGTCGTTTTTGTATACTTCTACTGGATGAAATCCTATCTTTTTCTCAGGCAGATAAAGAACCATAACCTGTCCCAGATTTCCGGTCAGTTTTAAAAATTTGGGAATTTGCTCTGCAGATTGCCCAGACATCCAATGAAAGCCATACTTAGAAAGTTCTTCACAGAAAGAAGCCTGTTCTTCGGCATCATGAACCAAAACCCTGTATATAGATTTGACAACAGGACTTACGGTACCAGAAATATCTTCCCAACCAAAGATGTCACAATAGTAATATCTAGTGCCGCTTTTTCGAATGACAGCGACAATGTCGCTTACTGATAGTGAACGTCCTGTAAAATCTTCCGGATGATTGATATTAAACTTCAAATAAAGATCTCCCAGAACGCTCCTGTCATCTTTATTACAAGGAGTGATTTTTTCTCCGTACTGAACAGCATCAACCAGTTCTCCTTTATACACCTGTTTATAATCAGAAAAGTGAAAATGAGTTTTTGCTTCTTTCCAGCCACGGAAAGTATATTCTTTGTCTACTGGTAACTGGTAAATACAATACTGACACATTCTTAATTTCCTCCTTTTGATGCCTCAATGACCAGGCAATCGTTATTCTTGTCTGTAGTGATATACTTAATATGCATATCCAGGATCGTATCCAACGGCTTGTGCCAGCCATCCCTTAACGTACTGAAAAGACATTTCGCACCATCTGCCCATCGTTTTCCTTCTGCTGCATCATAGATTGCATAATTGCAGTTACAATCAAAATTATCGTTATACACCAAGTCGCCTACTAACATAATATACCTCCTACTTATTCACCTTATATCCACGTTTAATCAGTTCTATAACCAGTTCATCATCTGAAAAGTCAGCCAGTTTTGATAAAACGGTCTTATACGCAAACAGATATTTGACATTGCCAAAGCAGTCTATGTGCTTAAGCTTGGTATACGATGCTTCGTCAGAAACGATTTCCCATGAATGTGCTTTGAACATCGCATAACGGTTAACTACAGCACGGACCTCATCAGCATTATCGCAATGCAGCATTTCCTCACACATGGCAAGGGGATGCGTGAACTCATATATAAGACTGAATCGGTTTCTTTTTGAATCGGTAAGCAGTAAATCTTCTTTGTACATAATTTTCCTCCTAAAGTTTCTGATAGAATTTGTAGTAATTTGGTTTCCAAAAGTTATCCAGATCAAATCCAGCTTCTTCGATTGGCTGTGCGAAAGCGTTATCTGCCTCCTGGACCTGAATCTTAGAAATCCCCTTCTTTCCTACAACATGGCGGGCAACCGTAACATGATAGGTTTCATCTCCTTTTTGAGGATATATTTTGCGGAAAGCGGTTTGGAAACAGTTTCAGGCAGTTTTTCGATAGAAAAACCCTCCTGTACAAATAGCTGCGCCCTTTTTTCTGCAATATCCAGAACATCCTCAAATTTCATCTTTTTGGAATTTTTGGCTTCAAATATGATCTTTGCCAAAATCCCAGCATAATTTTTTCCTAAATCCATATTTTGTTTTTCTCCTTTCATCATAAAAATGGTTTCAATATTAATATGTATTTCCTGGAAATCTGCAAAGAAAAAAGGCCCCGAAGGGCCTTGAATATAGATCAAGCAAAACACATCTGTCCGTCACTGGAGTAGGAATAGAAGATTTCTGATTCAACAGGTTTTTCTTTAACTGCTGGCAACATGAGCTTTTCCTCTTTTAAAAAGTCAATCAGTTCATCGATTGCCTGATTGATATGTTTCCGCTCTTCGCCTCTTGGATAAGCATAATAAACAATTTCGGTCTCTTCATCTTTAAAAAAACAAGTTTCCGAATGTCCGCACATATAATCATTTCGGTAGCCAAGTTCTTTTAATTTATCAGTAAGATAACAGGCAAATGCTCTTGCAAACATCTCACAGTTTGAAGCCCAGTAATCACGCCCAGCTTTAGTATATGTGGAATCGAACTTTGAAGACCCTTTGTAATAATCTGTAAAATCCCCGCTATCATTAAATCTCATCGTCTTTAAAACCTTTTTTAATTGCAACGGAATATCTCTTCTACATTCATCTGTTGCAAGCTCATCACATCCGTAACACTGACCTATCATATGATCAAGAGCATGAGCCCATTCATGTCCAAGAGATCCAGCTCCTCTGATTCTGGTAATATTAAAAATCTCTTCTATAGGTTCATAATGTGCAAGAGCGTCTCCTCTTCCTCTCGAGCCAAATGCAATGGCTAATCCATTTCTCTTGGAAAGATGTGGAAGATCTACGCTTTTATAGTCTATTTTCAAAGCTGTAGCTATATCACAAAAAGAGTCAAACGTATAATCAAGAGCTAACTGACGTTCTTTGTCGTTTAACCAATTACCAAACTGTCCACCTGGAATTCCAAAAAACTCCATCAGGTGTTCTCCTGTGACATGACCTTTTCTTAAAGAAGAGCTATTCATTTCAACAGATGCTAACATTGGAGGAATCCATATTTTTTTCTGCTTGTGCTCTTTTTTCTGAAATTTATTTTCTTTAAGTAAGGCAAAATAGCTTCTCTGCTGTTCTTCACAGTCTTTTTTGCTTTCAGATATATAAAGAATCCTATTACCCTGCAAGAGCATGTATTTACCTTCTGCATCTTTAACTGGAATTTCATCAGATACCGGATAATAATAATGTTTTCCACGCGCAACTTCTTTGACAATCGAATCATTATTATTCACCAGTTCGTAATGGTAAGGACCGGCAATCTGTACAATAGGAAAATCTTTTTCCATGATCTGATTTTCTGTCATAAGAAAGTTTTTCTTATCCATTTTAGCCTTCATGACTGCAATATTGTACGGATTACTAAAGCGAAGGATGATATTCCCGTTTATAATATACTCATAGTTTCCTGCATAATAATAACGTCCGCGTGTTTTTTCCAGAATAATTCCGCTTTTTGCCTTTTCCAAAAAGGTAAGAATATCCCTTTCTTCCCGGACTTCTTCTACCATATCACGGATTGTCCGTACACCGTCAATATAGTCCTCTTCACTGACCTTATCGCAAAAAGTAGGTTTTACAGCCTTACGGATTTCATTTCTCCAGTAGATAACACTTCTCGGGATACCGCTATCCAGCAGTTCCTGAAAGTTTATCTTAGGCCATATATTATCTTTTTTGATGTATTTTTTTCTTTCGAGGGTTGTCATATCGTCAAGGTCCTCAACCATAAGGCCTCTTACTTTCCAGAGATCCTTTCTTGCACCGCCAATCTTTGCTCCAAAATCTTTGATCTGTGCCATAAAATTTTCCTCCTATAAGATATATTTTCTGAATCCATATTCTGTTCTAACTCCTTTCATCAATAAATTTGGATTCAATATTAATATGTATTTCTCAGAAAATGGCAAGAAAAAAAGAGCCCGAAGGCTCTTAAAATATGGATCAGTTATGAAAATTTCGGACATTTGATAACAAGATTTCCACGGAACACAGATCCTTTCGGAGATGCTGTGTAATTGGAACTCATACGTTCGCAATACTTGTAAGAAGTCTTGCAGATACTACATAACCCGTTTTTCTCAATGTATTTCTGTTCTTTAGAAGTTCTTTTCTCCAACAATTTTTCCTGTTGAAGCTTTTCTTCTTTTTCTTTTTTAATCTTTTGCATCTTCTTAAAATGTTCTTCGCACTTATCCGAACATAACGGATGGACCATCTGACTTGCAGGACATCTGAAAACCATGCCACATACTTCACATCTACGGAGTGCATACGGCTCCTGCTTCAGATGTTTTTGTTCACAGCTCTTGGAACAATACTTGCTATTTCTCCGAAAAGTCTTTCCACATACCGGGCACTCCTTAAGACCAGCAGCTCTTAAATGTTTTGTTTTTTCCTTTTCTTTCTGGATAAATTCCCGGTAGCATTTCATGGAACAGTAGGTTCCGTTTTTGATATGTTCTTTTCCACAATTGGGGCATACCTTAACAGATCCAACAGATTTTGCATAATCCCATTTAGATGCTTCTCGGCATTTTTCTGAACAAAACCATGGTTTTCCCATAACATCCCGTACATCATTGGTTTCTGTCATAGGTTTTTGACAATAGGCACAGACTGTATGTTCGATACGGTATCTGGATGCACATTTATTACTGCAAAAATCTTTACCTTTGTTATATGTAGAAAAAACCTTTCCACAGTAAATGCATGTACGGGCCACTTCTTGTTTTTTATATCCGCTGCCATACATACGGATATTATGTGAAATTTGTTTTTCTAGCTTTCTGCGTTTCTGATCTGAATGATTTCTGCATTCAGGACAGTATTTTGTGTTTGCAGTATGCGGAGTAAACCATACCCCACATATTTCACATTCCTTTTCATCATAGTTCTTAGCCATATATATTCCTCCTAAGGGCATTTTACGAGGCCGTATCTTTTGAACTACTTTCTTGATTTGACAGGATTAACTGGAAATCATCTGTCTCAATCAGAATCAGTACCTTATTTACAAATTGATTGGAAACTAAATCGGTGATATCATGGCCTTCTGTCTGGAGCTGGTCGATCTTAATGACTTCCAAATTGTATTTGAAAACGTCTTTTTCTTCAATTGGGGAATGGAATGTTCTTGTACCATTCACATTGTAGAACAGATAGTAATGATATTTTGCTTGGTTCTTATCTTCCACATCTCCAAACCAGACTTCTCTGTCTTCTTCATAGTTATAGTAGCAGTTTTCCCAGACAAAGTTTTTTATGTTCTTTTTGTACTTCGGATCATAGTCATAGATACGGACACGTTTGAAACCAATGAATTCCTTATGAATACAGGTAGGAGTTAATATGGAAAGTAGTTTTTCCTTTTTGGAATAGTACTCTTTTTTCATTTCCTGACATCGGTCAATATTCCCGTATTTGTCATAAGCATATCGGTTTCTACGGTAATACTGTCGATATTCTCTTTCCTTATCGCGGTAATTCTTTGCACGTTTGTTGACACTGTACAAACAATCCAGCAGCATATTTTCCGTAATGATTTTTTTCTTAAGATTATCAGTATATTCCTTTGGCGTTCTCATAACAGTACCTCCTAAAGACGGTCATGTTCCTGAAATGAATAGTAGCAACCTTCACCGCATATAATGAAATCAAAAATTTTCACACCAAGGATATCTCCAGCTTCTTTCAGCCTTTTTGCTACAGCAATATCCGGCCCAGAAGGACTCGGATCTCCGGATGGATGATTATGTACAACGATGATACCTGCTGCATTGCAGGATAGAGCTTTCATGTACACCTCTCTGGGGTTTACACAACTCGAATCAATCGAACCATGACTGACCTCGAATACCCCAATGATATTGCATTTTGTATCTATTGCAACCATGAAACAATATTCCTCTGTTCTGGAACTGAGACGAAAATACTTATTCAGCATTTCATAAACTTTTTCTGGGCTTGACGCAGATACCACTTCTTCGCAGATCAGTTGTTTTTCCAAAACAGGTAATTTATCTTTGCCCATATAAGTTTCTAACTTATACATAAGAACCTCCTTATTCTTCTACTTCAGTACCGCAGAACGGGCATACTAAATCACCTTCGCCGCACATGTAGTCAACCAATTTTCCACAATTTTCACAGACATACCACTCTTCGCTTGCAACAAGCTCATCCAGTTCCGATGCGGGATGCTGCCAGTCTAATTCTCCAAAGAGCTGGTCAGCAAATGATTTCTGATTCCTGCATAATTTTAAAATGTCGTTTGCGGTAAAAATCTCATCGGTCAGTTCTGCAACATAACATGGAGCATCAGGTTTTTCTATGTAATTTTTAAAGCTTTTAAATACCCAGCCCTGACCGAACCATGCTTTTTCGATAGCATACTCTTTTTTATCATCAGGTCCTGATATTAAAGTACAGCTGCCGATATCTTCTTCCGTTTTTCCTGCATAGTATAATGACATACTGATATTAAAGTTTTCTCTGCAGAAACGGGACATTTTTTCGAAAAGAAGGTTTGCTTCTTTTTTACGGATACGGATTGCTTTTCCTTTCTCAAATAAGTTAATCGTATATCCAATTGCATCCCATTCGATAGTAACATTTTCATCCAAAGTATCGGCTTTTACGCAATGATACTTTTTGTCAATTTCAATTCCTGTAATTTTTAAATTTGTAATAGCAAGTTTTTCCATAAAATTCCTCCTAATAATTTTTGAATCTGATCCATATTTATTTTTTCTCCTTTCCTCGATATATTTAGATTCACTTTTAATATGTAATTCAGAAGAAACTGCAATAAAAAAAGGACCCGAAGGTCCTTGAAATTATTTTCCAATCCGAGGAATCCAGTCCTCTTCCAGATCTTTTAATTTTCCAGCAGGAACACACTCCTTTAAAGCGGAGGTTGCAGCAGGCGCCATGTCGATGATATAGAAGTCATTTCCGTTTTGCATAATATCTACGCTCCATTGTCCTGTCAGGTTGATCTCCGGAATCATTTTCTGCAGGTTTTCTGTGATACTGCCAATATTTTTATGATATTGTGCCATCAGTTCTTCTTCTGCAGCAGAGTAGATGATATAATCGTGAACCTTATCCGGATCATCAGAGTCTTCACAACGCCCAAAACGCTTTTTCATGGTTTCGGGTTCCCAATATGGGCTGCAACCAATGATTTCATCTGAATCAAAATCCACAAAGATCCGGTATTCAGGGCGTAATGGTAGACCATAGTATATTTCTTTTGTATCCGGTTCTGGCTGGATATATTCACGCACCACCCATTCTGTTGTGGTAGACACCCCGTAAATGATCGGCTGTTTTCTACTAGACAGATCATAATGCGCCATACAAAGTGCCTGGTAATGGATAAACAGAAGGTATTCCCCAAGCTCCTGAACTTCTTTTTCGCCTACTACATGGGCATTTCTGAAATCAAACTTACTGGAATAAGTCCCGGTTTTAATGAAATATTCCTGACCAGGTTTTAAGTCAAAAACTTTATAACAGAACTCATCTACGATACGCATGGTTGTTGGAGTAAGAGCCATATATTCCAGTCGTGTAAGCTGCAATAAAGGAAGCGGAACTTTTAAAACCCTGGTAGCCGGCACCTTAAAGAATTTCTGTTTCTTTACAGATTCAATCAATGGCGGTAGATAATATCCCATACTGGTTATATTTCTGTCAATGATCTTATACGTGATAGGATCCAGATCCTGGATATCCAATCCCTGACGGAACATTTCATATAAATGTCTTTTCTTCGCTGGATTTTTGCATTTAAGGTATTCTTTATACGCCCATAGAATACTTCCAGCTGCATCCTCAGAAATGTCCCGTTTATAGCGGAATCCGGTCAGCTCAGGTCTCTGCGATTCCGGTAAATTTTTTATTTCATCATTGCTAACCGGTATATAATCCTCTGGCAGGGAATCAAATGTCTCGAAATGATCATCTTTGCCATCCCAAACATAAACTGCTGCACTATCCAGTAATTCAGCAACTATTCTCTGAATAATGGCATCCAGATAGGAACTGTCAGCAACGATATTAGAGATTAAATATTTTTTTCTCTCATTTGCTATCTGTTTTGCATTGATAGCGAAAAAGTTATCGCTCAGACTGTCCTTGTTAATGACATGTTTTGAATAGGATTCCTCAAATGCACGGAGAGCCTCCGGATCAATTTTGATAAAATCTGCGATTTCGTCTCTGGATAGTATTATTTTTTCTGCCTTTTTTCCAAATATATTTTCTAATCCAAACATAATATTCTCCTGTAGATAATACACCCTCCCATACAGGGAAGAAACACTCAGTGTTTATGCGGGTTTTAGCCACATCAAACACCTCGTTGTGCAATTTGCACAAATAGTATTCTTTTCACTATTAATATGTCATTTTTCTGGAAACCCGGCTGATTTTTATAAGAAAACTTTTTCTCATAATAATTCCAAAAGCTTGCTTATTCTTTCCACCATTTCATCAAAATTTTTCCGTGTCACTCTTTCACATTGCTCAATGTTTTCTTCCGGAATTCCTGTATCAGTAAGATTGATCCAGCTTTCCGGCATTTCCTTGTAACAGCCAACAACATTCTCACAGAAATTTTTGGGTGTAAAATCACCAAAATTGAGAATATGTATCTGTGGTAACTCTGTATCATCTAGTATGTATATGATTTCTCCTGTCAGAATAACCGTATATTCTGCTCCAGAACAATCTAACCGAATGGCAGATGCCCCTGTTTCCAGGTAGGAAACGCAAGCCGATAGCGCATCATGCATAACATCCGTAGAAAACACAGGATAACAGAAGAACTCGACACCTTTTTCATGACCAATGTAAAATTGACATTTTTGATCTTTTGGATTTGATAATATTGGATTTTCCAAATTTATCCCTCCCTTATTAACTTTTCTCTTATACAGAAAAGAAAATATTCACCTCTTATAACAATTTTCCTTTACTTCGTTATCCATCAGTACTTTTCGGATACTATCATTGAGTGGAAGTCCTCTTCGATACCAACGCAGACAGGAGACCTGATCTGCTTCTTCTGGCAAATATTTCTTTATCAGTTCCAGTACTTCATCTGGTTTTTCTATCCCTTCCAAAAGCTCATCCATTTTCTTCCTGGACCAGTGATCCTGGCGCCCTGTTTTCAGGTTCATATATGCCTTAAAATTACGAACCTGATTAACCTGAAATGTAATAATCTTTTCCGCACAGGAAAGATTTACCTGGTACGTTTTCGCATACTCATCGATATCAAAAATATGTATCGTTTCCAATTTATAATTATCAGGCAATGCAATTTCAACTCCCATTGAACCGGCCTTCATGTTCTTTGTATTATCCATGAATTCCCGCTTTTTTGTCTGTATCTCCAGATAACCGGTATCCTTGATCAAATTATCCAGATCATACATTGCCTTTGTACACATCTGGTCACAGCGTTCATTATATTCGTTGCCGTTGTGTCCTCTTACCCAATGCAGGTCCATTTCAAAATTTTCGCACAATGAATTCAATTTTTCCCAAAGATCCAGATTCTTCTTTTGGCGGAATTTTCCTGAAATGGTATTCAGGACATATTGGGAATCGGAATAGAGAGAAACGGAACCCTTTTTTACAAATTCCAGGGCGGCGATAACGGCCATAATCTCCATACGATTGTTGGTTGTGCTGCTATAACCTTGGGACAGCTCTGTGATTTTTCCGGTATCTGTGGAGATGATAACAGCTCCATAAGCACCTGGACCGGACGGGTTGATAGCACAACCGCCATCTGTATATATGATATAATCCGGATTGAAATCTTTACTCATACAGGTTCTCCTTTCATATTAGAACTAGGATAGCCGGGTTCGAACCGGCGAATGCAGCAGTCAAAGTGCTGTGCCTTACCGCTTGGCTATATCCCATTGATTTTTTCAATACTAATATGTCATATGTTTATACTTTAGGCTAATTTTTATAAGGACTTTTTAATGAAATTTTCTCAAACTGTTTTTCTCAAAATTACATATTAAAAGTGAAAGCATTCTTAATGATGAAAGGAGAAATACATAATGGGAAAAGGGTTAATTGGAGATTTCTTTTGTGGAGCTGGAGGTGCTTCTGTAGGGATCGAAGAGGCTTTTGGAAGGTCTGTGGATTTTGCTGTAAACCATGATCAGGCTGCGATAAAGCTTCATTCACGAAACCATCCCGGAACTTATCACATGACAGAAGACATTTTTACTTCTGATGTAGAACGGTTTGTTTCAGGACGAAAAGTGTCGCTTTTATGGGCTTCACCGGACTGTACGCATTTCAGTAAAGCAAAAGGAAAAACACCGCGAAAAGCCGGGATCCGTATGCTTCCATACGCAGTATACTTCCATGCTGCACAGATCCGTCCGGAAGTGATCTGTATGGAAAACGTTGCAGAGATACAGAACTGGGGTCCTGTTGAAGACCGGGAAGACCATCCAAGGTTTGGACAGCCGGTAAAAGGACTGGAAGGCTGCTGCTATAAATGCTTTGTGGCCCATATGTCACATGGCAACCTGGAAGCAGATGGCAGATTATCAGGTACTCCTGCTAAATGTCAGCATTTTTGTGACAAATGCCAGGTAGTGAAGGAACATTATACTAGATGCCTTGGTTATCAGTTCGATTCCAGAGAACTATGTGCTGCTGATTATGGAGCTCCTACAACCAGAAAAAGATGGTACGCTATCATTCGAAGTGATAACCGTCCTATCCGCTGGCCGATGCCTACGAACAGCAAAAACGGAGCAGGTGGATTAAGACCATGGGTTCCGGCATCTTCCGTTCTGGATCTTGATGATTATGGATTGTCCATCTTTGACAGGAAGAAGCCTTTGGCTGAAAACACACAGAGAAGGATTGCCATGGGCATTAAGAAATATGTATTAAACGGAGAAGAACCATTTATTGTTCACGTAAATCATTCTGGAGACAGTTTCAGGGGACAGTCTGTAAATGAGCCGCTTCCAACTATGACACGAAAATTAGGGATGGGACTGGTATCTGCTAAGACAATGAAAATGGAACAGTTTCTGACGAAATTCTATAAGAGTGGAGTTGGACAGTCCATCGAGGAACCGATCCACACTATTACAACCAGCCCAGGACATTTCGGCTTAGTTTCTGTGAAAACTGTCGCAAAGGAAAATCTGGATAAGATGGAAAAGAAACAGATTCAAAGAGCACACCAGGTAAGCCAGTTCCTGATGCTGTATTATGGATCTGATGTAGGACAGGGAATTAGTCAGCCGTTACGGACGATTGTCACAAAAGACCGCTTCTCTCTTATCACAGTCATGCATGATGGACGTGTCCTTATGGATATCCATATGCGGATGTTATCAGTCGATGAGCTTAAGAGGGGAAACGGTTTTCCTGACGATTATGATGTAGCCCATGATTCCCGTTTCCACAGGCTTCCCATTCATGAACAGGTTGCCAAGATTGGAAACGCTGTGGTTCCGGCAATGAGCAGGGCTATCGCTACTGCGAACTGCCCTTATCTGTATGAACATGAACGTGTTCCATTTGTACAGATGCTGCAGCAGGAAAACGGCCAGTTAGCTTTTTCCTGATTACAAAAAGACATCTTCGGATGTCTTTTTTTTCTGCAAGAAAAACGCCCCGGAATCTCCGGGGCGTCAGACTGTAGACAAACTTGGTGTTGGGTGTTATGCCCAGCACCATTTTTCTTTTAAAACTTCTTTTCTTTTTATTC
>NZ_JBFKZO010000021.1:0-71372 GCF_040929965.1 Blautia sp. 1033sp1_1033st1_G9_1033SCRN_220408
CAGAGGTGCGCAGGAGAAGTATGTCATGCAATTGCATGACGCGCACCTCGCAGCAAGAATGCCGAGGCATTCTTGAAAAAAGAAAAGCAGGGCTGTTTCCAGGGCTGAGGAAGCAGCTCTGTTTGCGTGTTGTGAAATGTGCATAAAAATAATGCTTCAAATAAGCGAAACTGACGAAATGATAAAAGGTATATTGACAAATCATAACACGGGTATTATGATTACACCATAAGTTACGTAAAGGTTTACGCAACGAAAAATAAGATGGTTAATACTATGAATGAAAAGAAGCTGTCCATCATTCGTGTAATCCTTTACTTAACAAATATGTGCAAAAATATTCAAAATATGTTCCAAATTATGAAAAAATATACAGGAAAGGAGCACGTTCACTTTATAATAACAGAGAAAAATGGTAATATGGAGACTTTACTAAGATTTCTATGAAGGCTGCATCAATATTATTTACCAGGAATTAAGTGTAATTAACGAGTTGTCTATTTTAGAAAACCTTTTCGTAGGCAAGCTTCCATCATCGGTGGAACAAGCTTTATGGATGATAAAGGTAAGATCCAGGGAGTTGTAATGGGTGCTCTGATCATTATTTCTGTTGCAATCGACCATTTCGTAGTAAGTAAGAAATAATCTGGATTCAGGTGTTTTCACACCCGGATCATGTTACAAATTCAAATAAAGTTACAGTTTTTGGCTTAAGGAGAGAAAAGAAATGAAACCAATGTTTAATCCTTCATTAATGTGTATGGATCTTCTTAATATCAAAGAGCAGATCCAGATTCTGAATAAACGTGCAGACTTTTATCATGTAGATATCATGGATGGACATTTTGTTAAAAATATTACTCTGTCCCCGGATTTTGTAAAAGCGATCCATCCCATCTGTGACATTCCGCTGGATTGTCATCTGATGGTAACTACACCGGATGATTTTATTGAACCTTTGGCAAAAGCAGGTGCAGGCTTTATCTGCCCTCATGCTGAGACTATCAATTCCGAAGCATTTCGTATCATCAACAAGATTCATGATAATGGATGCAAGGCTGGCGTTGTACTGAATCCTGCAACACCGGTATCTTATATTAAGCACTACATCCACAAGCTGGACAAGATCACAGTAATGAGCGTTGATCCTGGGTTTTCCGGACAGCCATTCATCCCGGAAATGTTAGACAAGATCCGGGAACTGAAACAGTTGAAGGAAGAAAATGGATATCATTATCTGATCGAGGTAGACGGATCCTGCAATAAGAGAACCTTCAAGCAGCTGACGGAAGCTGGAACGGAAGTGTTCGTTGTAGGTTCTACAGGATTGTTTGGACTGGATTCCAATCTGGAAACAGCCTGGGATAAGATGATTGCAGACTTCAATCAGGAAGTGAATGCCTGAGGACAGGAGAAATCTATGAAAAAAGTAATCGGAATTGACATCGGAGGAACCAACCTGCGGTTCGGAGTTGTGGATCACAATGGAAATTTGGAACATTTTGAAAAGAAATCCAGTGGTTCTCTGGTATCCGATAATGCAGTTGAAAATCTAAAAAACGAGATACTCAGATATATGGATACATATCAGCTGAATAAAGAAGAGTTGGCTATCACTATCGGAGTTCCGTCAGCAGTAAGCAAGGATAAGAGTTTTATCTATTCTTCTCCAAACCTGAAAGGTCTTGAGAACATGGATCTGGGACATCTTTTAAGAGATGCCCTTCAGATGCCGGTGTTTGTAGACAGGGATGTGAACTATCTTCTGATGAATGATATCAAGAATTTTGATATTGATCCTGATCGTGACAAAACCATTCTTGGTATGTATCTTGGCACTGGCTTTGGAAATGCCGTGTATATAAATGGCAGTCTTCATTGCGGAAAGCATGGGGTTGCAGGAGAGCTTGGTCATATTCCACTTAGAGGTGCCCATGGACAGTGTGGATGCGGCGGCAAAGAATGTAGTGAACTTCATTGTTCAGGCAAGCATCTGCAGGAAATAAGGGCGGAATATTTCCCGGATACAGTGATCGATGATATTTTCACAAAACACGGAGATGATCCGGTGATCCAGGAATACATAGATATTTTGTCTTATCCTATCAGTACAGAGATCACGATTCTGGATCCGGACTATGTATTAATGGCAGGCGGTGTGATGATCATGAAGGACTTCCCTATGGAAAGGCTTCTTGAGCAGATCAGAATACGTTGCAGACATCCTTATCCGGCAGAGGATATTCAGTTTATTTTCCCTGAGCATACTCAGACCAGCGGTGTGATCGGTGGAGCTCTGGCTTATTTTGCCAGTGTAAAATAACATGTGCAGATGATCTCAGATATGGAAAAGAAATATGGAGCCCAGTGGCATGAATAAGTATATTGGCGTAGAAATCGGCGGTACCAAGCAGCAGATCGGGGTTGGCTATGGGAACGGAAATATTATTGTCAGCAGGAATGTAAAGCTTCAGTATAAAAGAGGCGCAGAGGACATTCTTGACTGGCTGTCCGAAAATATCAGGGAGCTGCTTGATGAGTATCCGGATGTGTCCAGGATCGGCGTTGGATTTGGCGGACCGCTGGAGTCCTCAACCGGTCGTGTGCTTTGTTCACTTCAGGTTCCGGGATGGAAGGATTTTCAGCTGAAAAAGTGGTTTGAAGAAGAATTTCATCTTCCGGCAGTGATCGTGAATGATACCGTAGCCGGTGGGATTGCAGAGCTTTATTGCGGTGCCGGGATCGGTTCAAAATCCATGTTTTATACCAACATCGGAACTGGCATCGGCGGCGGCCTTTACATTGACGGGAAAAATTATGATGGGATCGGTTTTGGGGCAGGCTATCTGGGAAACAGCCTGATCCCGGACTGGCAGAGCAGTACACCAGGGGCAATGACCCGTTTGGAGCTGATCTGTTCCGGCAGAAGCATTGAGAACCGTCTGAATCAGCCAGGGTATGTGCCAGAAGGCACTTCCTTGTGCAAAAAAGGAGAGCGGATCACCTGTCAGGATCTTGGAGATGGGGTAAAGGCGGAAGATGCTTTCTGTATGGAAGAACTGGATCGGATCGCTTCCAGCTTTTCTATCGGATTGGCCAATGTCCTGGCTCTTGGAGGAATCCAGAAGATCCTTATTGGCGGAGGCGTAGCTAAAATGGGAGAGATTCTGTTTTCACGGATCCGCAGGTTTACAAAGGAATATGCATTTGTGGCAAATCAGGGAACTTATTTGATCCAACCCTGCAGACTGATGGATGAAGCGGTGATCGTAGGTGCTCTTCTTGCTGCTGATGGAAAGTGGAGATAAAAGAAAAAACCAGGTGAAGACCCTGAATAAGGATTTGCATCTGGTTTTTTTGCTTGTTTATTTATCTTCCTCAGGTAATTTCTTTTCCACAGGGAAGGTGATCACTACTTTAAAAAGATCTCCATCAAGATACAGGCGGAAGCTGCCTTTTTGCAGCTCCGTCAGAGTTTTGGCAATGGAAAGGCCAAGACCGCTGCCTTCTGTGCTTCTGGAAAGATCCCCGCGTATAAAGCGTTCTGTCAGCTGGTCAGCTGAGAAGTTAAGAGCTTGTGCTGAAATATTCTTGGCAGTAAAAACAACCTTAGTTCCTTGATTTTCCAGGGAAATATATACTCGGGTGCCTTCCATTGCATACTTATAGATATTTGTAAAAAGATTGGAAAGCACACGCCACATTTTCTGACCATCTGCCAGGATGGTGGGTTGTTTGGCAGAGAAAAGGGTAACAATGGTCAGCTGCCTGCGTTGGAACTGCTCCTGAAATTCTCCGCACACCTGCTGGGCAAGCTCTGTAAAATTCAAAGGCTGGATATTCAGGGAAACATTTCCGGTACTGATCTTGGAGGCTTCCACCACATCTTCTGTCAGTGTTTTCAGACGGTGGGCCTTTTCATCAAGGATATCCAGATAGCCGCAGATCTTTGGATCTGTAAAATTCTCCTGTTTCAGCAGGGAAATGTAATTGATAATGGAAGTAAGGGGTGTTTTGATGTCATGGGAAACATTGGTGATCAGCTCTGTTTTCAGCCGTTCATCCCGAAGACTTTTATCAACGGCAGCATCCAGTCCGCTGCCAATATTGTTGATATATTCTGCTGTCCGTTTCTGATTGCCTTTCAGACGGTCTGTGGGTATTTTATACTGCAGGTCTCCTTCCGTGATCTTTTTAAGCCCAAGGGTGATCTGATCCTGGCCGTCTGCTTTTTTGAGCACCCATACCAGTGCGGCAGCATCCATAACAAACAGGAGAAGCAGGAAAATCTGCGGGGTATTTACAGCAAGTATGGAAAAAATAAACTGGAAAAACAGGAAAACAGCCAGCCCCAGGGTCAGGGTTATTTTAAGGGCAGTGTTGGTAAAATACAGGGCAAAAAAATCTTTTAATTTATGGAAGAACAGCCGGATCAGAGAGAAAATCCTGCAGGTCAGACTGTTTTTCCAGAAGGTTTTGGTACGAATCCTGCGGATCATGCCAAGGACAAAGGAAAGCATCAGGACAAAGGTATATAACAAAAGGGATATAAGTACAAAAGCATGTGCCTTTCTTCCGCTTTGTGCATTTTCATAAAGAGTGATCAGGGCGGAATGGTTTATTACATAAGCAAAGGGCAAGAACCAGATTAGGAAAAGCACTACCCCGTAAATCTCAGTGAACCATCTGTCAATAAATGTAAGGTGGATATTACCGTCTTTTGAAGTTCTGCCTGCATTGAAGCAAAGCCACAGGGAACCAATCAGTGTAAGGATCAAACCGGCAGCAAAACCGGCCAGGGCAGGCCGTGCCCATTTCTGGTAGATCTGATAAGTATCCGCATGGGCAGAAAAAATATCTGCTGCAGGATAGTCTGTATCCATTGCCATTGCAAAAGTATAATCTGAAAGATTAAGGTAACTTTCTATATTCTGCAGCCAGGCAGAGGCAGACAGGATGCCATGGCCTGTATTACTGATGGCAGTTCCTGCAGTTTTAAAGGAGCGGTCAGAGCCTGCAAGAACATATACTGGTGTCTGCTTTATCTTTGACAGAAGAGATGCTGCCGAGGAGTAGGAGATTTCCTGATTAGAAAAAGCCTTTTTATTCTCATTGTCTACTAAAAGCCAGGTAAGGTTGGAATTCGTTCCATATTCCTGGAGCACATTCTGGCTGTCCATATAGGCGGATACTAAAGATAATGTTTTTTCCAGAGCATTCAGCGCATCCAGGACACGGTCATTCCAATTTGGATCATGATTCAGGATATCCAGAAGACTGGTACCTCCTTCCGGAGAAAAGTCCTCCACCAAAGGGGTTTGCGTACAGCTGGAAACACTTACATATTTCAATGTGGTTTTGTCGCTGCCATAAATTCCGGTAAGGGCATTGACAGAAACCTCTTTTTCTAAATAATCGTACTCCAGTTCACTCATGATCATGTCATATGCTTCTTTCTCTGTCCACACATCATCATGAAGAAACTGCTGGTTATACCGGAAGTTAAGAGTGCCGTTTTTTATCTGATCCTGAAAATCAGAGAACGGGAAATATTCTTTTGTGCCGTCTTCTTTTTCACAGATCACAATTGTGTGGCCCGGATCAGAATCATAAGACCAGCTATCACTGACCCATTTCTTCAGATCAGAGAAGGAATAGGCAAGGCCGGAAGTGTTTTTGCCGGAAAGAGGCTGGTCATTCAAAACTTCATCCAGGTCGATCATGCAGGAATCATCTGTAACAGAAGAAAAACGGGAAGTATTTGAGTAAGCAGCGGCGATCTTTCCAGCAGCGGTATTAAGATCGTCTGCAAACATGCTGGACTTTGGATAGGTATCAGCCATCTGTATAGGGGACTGGTCTTTGCTTAGCATGTAAGAAAGAAAGAGTCCGCATACAAGGGATACACACAGGAAACCACAGGTCAGGATCCAGACCAGACCTTTCATTGGACGGCTTCTGTAAAATTTGTGATTCATAAGAACTCCTTTCAGAAAAAGTATCAGATTTTTTCTACTTTGTAGCCAAGCCCCCATACAACCTTCAGATAACGGGGCTCTTTTGGATTGATCTCTATTTTCTCACGGATATGGCGGATGTGTACAGCTACGGTATTATCAGCTGCTATGGCCTGTTCGTTCCATATATTTTCGTAGATCTGGTTAATGGAATATACCCGTCCCTGGTGCTTGATCAATAACAGCAGGATGTTGTATTCAATAGGTGTAAGCCGCACCGGTTCTCCGTCCACTGTAACTTCTTTACGGTCATCATCTACCATCAGGCCGCCGGTCTCGTAGATATGGCCGCTTTTTTCCTGGGAAACAGAGCCAAGCTTCATATACCGGCGCAGCTGGGAGCGGACCCGTGCCACCAGCTCCAGTGGATTAAAGGGCTTTGTTACATAATCATCTGCCCCTACATTTAGCCCCAGGATCTTATCTGCATCTTCGGATTTGGCAGACAGGATAATAATGGGAAGGGGATTTTCTTCCCGGATCTTTAGTGTGGCACGGATCCCGTCCAGCCTGGGCATCATCACATCAATGATCAAAAGGTCTACCTCCTGGGTGCGGAGAACCTGCATAGCCTGAACTCCGTCATAGGCTTTCAGCACCTGGTGGCCTTCCTGCTGCAGATAAATGTGGATCGCTTCAACAATGTCTTTGTCATCATCACATACTAATATATTAGCCAATTTCTTTTACCTCCAATGGTCAGATCGTAACAATTCCTTTTTAAGATAGGCGAAAGGAAAGTCTTAAGAATTTATGAAATTTAAACAGTTTATTGCATTTGTATCAGGGTAGCATATTATCAGTGGCATGGCAAACACTGATTTTGGTTGCAATGGGGGAGGGAGTTGGATATAATATGAAAACTATGAAGGCATTCTTGAATTTTGGCGGGAAGGAAGAAGTATTTATGAGAAGTATCAGCGAATGGAAAAGGACCTATAATACAGAAGATTTCAAGGCTAACTATACATATGCAGGACAGGATCTGGGATGTACCTGCACAGAGGGGAAAACTTCTTTTGTGCTGTGGAGTCCTTTGGCAGAGGAAGTATGTCTTTACCTGTACAAAGACGGAGAATCAGGAGAAGCATATGGATCTTTTCCAATGGAAAAGGGCGAAAAAGGAACCTGGAGATGGGAGACAGAAGAGAATCTGAACGGAGTATATTATGATTTCAGGCTTTCTATGGACGGAGAACAGGTATGTCTTGGAGATCCTTATGCCAGAGCCTGCGGTGTGAACGGCAAAAGAAGTATGGCGGTATTGCTGGAAAGCACAGACCCAAAAGGCTGGAAGGAAGATAAGGCTCCTGCAAAAGCAGAGGAAAATATTATTTATGAGATTCATGTAAAGGAGTTTTCCTGGGACAGATCTGGTGGATTCCCTGAAAAAGACCGTGGGAAATATACAGCATTTACAAAAGAACATACCACTTTAAATCATGACGGGATCCATCCCACAGGAATGGATTATATGAAGCAGTTGGGTGTAACTTATGTGCAGCTGATGCCGGTATATGATTATGGATCTGTGGATGAGAAGGATGATCATGGCTTTAACTGGGGGTACGATCCGGTGAATTATAATGTTCCGGAAGGTTCTTACTCTACAGATCCCTGCCATGGGGAAGTGCGTATCCGTGAATTTAAAGAGATGATACAGGCTTTGCACAAAAATGGTTTTCGTGTGATCATGGATGTGGTGTATAATCATATGTATTCTCTGGATACAAATCTGAATAAAGCAGTTCCCTGGTATTATTACCGTTCTTTTGAAAATGGAGAGATCTCCAATGGCTCTGCCTGTGGCAATGATATAGCAAGTGAGCGGCCAATGTGTGGGGATTATATCCTTCAGTCCGTGCTTTACTGGGCAGAAGAATACCATATTGACGGCTTTCGGTTTGACCTGATGGGGCTTCTGGACACAGACCTTATGAACAGGATCCGAAAGGAATTGGATGTACGTTACGGAAAAGGGGAAAAACTGGTTTACGGTGAGCCATGGGCTGCAGACAAAACAGCTATGGAAGGCAGCAGTATTCAGGCATTAAAGTCTAATATTGGCCTTCTGGATGAAAATGTGGGTATGTTTTGCGACGATACCAGAGATGCCATCAAGGGTCATGTGTTTGAGGCAAAAGTGCCTGGCTTTGTAAACGGAAAGGGCGGATTAGAGGAGAAGATCCTTGACAGCGTAAAGGCCTGGTGCATTCCAGGCAGCCAGATCAAATCACCTGCACAGATCATAAGCTATATTTCTGCACATGACAATCTTACTTTGTGGGATAAGCTTCTGGCAACAATGAAAGGTGCTTCCAGAGAGAAACTTCTCAGAGTGAATAAACTGGCAGCAGCTGTTTATATGACCTGTCAGGGTAATCTGTTCCTGTTATCCGGGGAGGAATTTGCAAGGACCAAGGACGGGGAGGAGAACAGCTTTAATCTGCCCATAGAACTGAACCGTCTGGACTGGCAGAGGGCTTATGAAAATGAAGAATTGGTAAGTTTTTATCAGGGGCTGATCCGGCTTCGCAAACAGATGCCCGGATTGTGTGACAAGACAGCACAGGCTTTTGGAAGGATCCGGGATCTGTGGGCACAGTCACAGGCAGTAGGGTTTACTGTGGACAATCAGGATCCAGGAAACGCCTCTGCCTGGACACAGCTGTACATTGCGTATAACGCATCTGACAAGGTGATTGAGAGACCCCTTCCGGAAGGTGACTGGGAGATCCTTGTAAAAGATGGCAGGATCTGTGACAAGACATTCTGCAAAGGCATAGTTACTGTGGAGCCTGTAAGTGCAGTGATTCTAGGTCGAGGTTGCTTTTGCTGGCGATTTATGGCATAATAAGTCAATACAAAAAGACAAAGTAGTGGAACTGCAGAAGCATACAAGTTTGGAACAGGCAGGAAAGAATAATGGCGGGTTTTACAAAAGAGATTATCATTCAGACACTTTTGGAGCTGCTTAATGAGAAGCCGCTGGCGAAAATAACAGTAAAAGATATTGTAGAACGCTGTGGAGTCAACAGAAATACGTTTTATTACCATTTTCGGGATATTCCGGATGTGATGTACTTCGCATTGAAGCGTGAAGCAGACAGAGTGATGAGCAGCCAGATGGAGATCGGAAGCTTTATGGAAGGGCTTGTGCTTCTGGCTGAACGTCTGGGAGAGAATAAAAAAGCAATCCTTCATATCTATCGGTCAGCAGATAAGGAAGTCATTGCAAAACACCTTCGTGAGCTGGCAGAGTACATTATTACCCAGTATGCAGGGAAGGACAGTGATCTTGCACAGATCCCAGAAAAAGACAAGAAGCTTCTCATACATTACGAAAAATGTGTGATCGTAGGGATGCTTCTGGACTGGATGGATCAGGGGATGAAATATGACCTGGTTGAGTATGCACGAAGATTGAATGCTATTTTAAAAGAACATGGAATGTGGTAAATGTCATCACTTTCTATATTATAGCCCAGGACTTTTAACAGCCCGGTATCATTTGTTAAATCGTATAACAACTAGAGCGGATTATGTTTATTTTTAGACATAATCCGTTTTTTGTCTGTTTTGATCTTCTTTTTTTTGAGGTATACTAAATCTAATGAAAGGATGATATCGCCTGACGGTGTTATCACCATATAAGAAAGGAGGAGCAGGAAATGGATTCTCTGAAAATGCTGAAGATAGCCAGAAATGGTTACATAGCAATTTCCCTGATCTTCTGTGCCATGGGATTGTTTCTTGTGTGCAAACCAGGATGTTCTGCGGTTATTTTCTGTACCATCATAGGCCTTTTGTTTATTGCTGATGGGATCATCAAGATGATCGGCTATTTTTCAAAAGATTTTTACTGTCTGGCATTTCAGTTTGATTTTGCATTTGGCTTACTGATGGCAGCAGTGGGGATCGTGATCCTGGTAAGGCGTGAAAGTATTATGCATCTGATTTTTGCAGTGCTTGGGCTTATGGTGCTTATGGATGCCCTGGTACGGATACAGATGTCCATTGATGCCAGACGATTTGGGTTAAGTCTCTGGTGGAGGATCCTGCTGGCAGCTATACTGGTTGGGATTTTCGGGATGATCCTGCTGATCGATCCTTACGAAGGGGCGAAGATGACCATGGTCCTTACAGGAATCAGCTTCTTGTTGGAAGGTGCATTAAACCTGGGTGTAGCCATATACACTGTGAAAGTGATCGAAGGCAAATGGGACAGGTATGATCAGTAAAATAATTTATACAATATAGAAAGATGTATCTATAAGGAGGAAATTATGAAGATTACAGACAAGGTAAAACAGGCGGCTATCAGCGCCGCAGTAAAGCAGGGCTTAAGCTATCTGGAGAAAGATCCTGAAACCAATATTCCAAAGCTGATGGATCTGGTTGACAAGTACTCACCAGATGACTGGTATGCAGGCCAGAGAAATGCCATCCGTAATGCGATTAAAGATAAAGACAGCAACTGGTATCAGCTGATCATGCGTATTTATGATCTTGATCCTGAGGTTAGAAAAGTATTTTTCCAGAATTTTATTATCAATGCCAGCCTGAAAGGAAGTGCAAGACAGGATGAGGTGGCAGCAGAGAACAACTGTAATGTACCCTGGGCGATCCTTCTGGATCCTACCAGTGCCTGCAATCTGCACTGCACTGGATGCTGGGCAGCTGAGTATGGACATAAACTGAATCTGAGCCTTGAGACTATTGATTCTATTGTAAGACAGGGTAAAGAGCTTGGTACTTATATGTACATTTATACAGGCGGTGAGCCTACCGTGCGTAAGAAAGATCTGATCAAGATTTGTGAAATGCATCCGGATTGTGAGTTCCTTTCTTTCTCCAATGGTACATTATTTGACGAGGAATTCTGTGATGAGATCCTGAGAGTAAAGAACTTTGTTCCTGCATTCAGTCTGGAAGGCTCTGAGGAAGCCAATGATGGGCGTCGTGGAGAGGGTATCTATCAGAAGGTTATGCATGCAATGAAGCTTTTGAAAGAAAGACATCTTCCCTTTGGTGTATCCACCTGTTATACAGGAGCAAACGTAGACAGTGTAAGCAGTGAAGAATATTTTGATCATCTGATCGATTGCGGTGCTCTGTTTGCATGGTTCTTCCATTATATGCCGGTAGGAAACGATGCGTCACCGGAACTGCTTCTTACACCGGATCAGCGTGAGAAAATGTATCACAGCATCCGTAAATTCAGAGGTACAAAGTCTATCTTCACACTGGATTTCCAGAATGATGCAGAGTATGTAGGCGGATGTATTGCAGGAGGAAGACAGTATCTGCATATTAATGCAAATGGCGATGTGGAACCATGTGTATTTATTCATTATTCAAACTGCAACATCAAAGATACATCCCTGCTGGATGCACTGAAGAGCCCGATCTTCCAGGCTTATCATGACAATCAGCCATTTAATGAAAATATGCTCAGACCATGTCCGATGCTTGAGAATCCGCAGATCCTTCGCCGTCTTGTAAAAGAGACAGGAGCCAAGTCCACAGACCTGCAGTCTCCGGAGACAGCAGATCATCTGTGTGGTAAGTGTGATCAGTATGCAGCATGCTGGAAAGAAAGAGCAGACCAGATGTGGGCAAAGACTCTGGAAGAAAAGAAAGCAAAAGCAGCAGAATGATTTTTTTGCAGTAGCAAGCTGATAGAAACATAAAATAAAAGCGGTGCACTGTCATTGATCCTTGAAAGGATCTGACAGATGCACCGTTTTTTGATATCGGAATTTTCATCATGATTACACGGATTGTTCCGTGCTTTGCACTTCTACAAGCCTTCCCGTTATTCGTATATCGTGGGATTCTATTTTGTAAAGTAAAGGAAATCAGCACAGGGACGCTGGTAATCGCTGATCAGGCTGTTCATAACATTTCCATTGTAATACAAAGTGGCTGAGCCGCCTCCGTCCAGATTGTAGGCATAGGTGCAGCCATAAGACAGAAAGATATTAACCATATCCCAGTGATTCAGCCCTGTATAGGAACCGGTATTTGTAACAAGAAGCACGTAGTTACAAGGAGAGATCATCCCAATGGCAGTTCTTGGATAATATTTGGCTGTTTCGGACCAGGCTGGCTGTACTTTGCCATCTTTGATCAGCACAGGGCCAAAGTTGTAGGTATCCTTTACCCCATCTGCCAGCAGGTCTTTTCCCATCAGTCCCTGGGCAGGGGTATAAATGGTTCCGTCTTTTTTTACTGCCATTACACTGTAACTGGTCATGTAATCTCCGTAGATCTTACCGTTTTTGATGCACATGCCCAGTGGGGAAGGCTTCCCTGTCTGGTAGCTGAAAGCACTGCCGTTCACACCAATGATCCCGCCGTTAGACGATACAGCACTGGATGTGGTCTGGCGTGTGCCTCCGTAAGTACCATAGGATAATGCAGAACGCAGCTGGGAAGGACTGGAAATATGTATTTTGGCAGCCCAGTAAGAAACCCCATGCATGGATTTTTTGCGAAGATCGATCTTCAGGGTGCTGCTTGTGTAGGTATAATGGGAGGAACTTAAGGTCTTGGCCGGCTGCGGCTCCCTGGTAGCAATCCTTTGACCGATGTTGTTAACATAAGCATCATCAATCCATTGATTCCTGGCCATAACGCCAGAGGTTTTATCAAAATAGTAATAGAAATTGCCTATTTTCTGCCAGCCCTTTGCCATGGTGGAGTCTGCCAGGAAGTAATAGCGTCTGCCTTTGGAAGTAAGCCATTTCTTTGCAATGGCAACCCCATTTTTGTCAAAACAGTAACGCTTGCCTTTGCTGGTAGCCCAGCGGTTGCGGAACATGATCCCTGTACTGGGAGAACAGTAATATCGCCGGCCTCCTTTTTTGAGCCAGCCGGAAGCACGGCGTCCGTTGGTATAGCTGTAATAGTAATTGCCCTTGTACTTGATACGGCCATACATCAGCCGTCCCTTCGTATTGTAGAAATAATAATGCTTGCCAAGCTTTACCCAGCCTCTTCTGGTGGAGGAGGTGGTTTTTACCTGGGTTTTGGAAGCTTTCACATAGGAAGCTGCCTGTGCGGAGGCAGTGCCTGTAAAGCCAAGAAAGAAAACAGACAGGCAGATCAGGAACCATTTTCCAAATCGCTGTGCCTGTACAGGTCTTGATACATCATTCATCATAATCATCCTCTTTAATGCATGGAAAAGCAGGAGAAGTCCTGCTTTTCTCAATAATCTGTCTTATGGTAAAAACGTCCGTTGATATAGTCTGTCTTGATCAGATTTACAAAGGCAGAAGGATCTGTTTCGTGTACCTTTTTCACAAGAAGCTTTGCCTCATCTCTGGATACTACGGAATAGAGCAGGCTGGTCCCCTCAGCGGTATAGCAGCCATTCCCCTCAAAACGGGTGGCAGAATGGTGGGTCAGCTGGGAAATCTCGTGGTAAACCAGATCAGGATGTCTGGTAACGATGAATAGCGTATGCTTCTTGTAACGCTGATGAAGCATCTGTATAGTCTGGGTGGAGGTGAACTGGAAAATAATGGAGTACAGTGCACGGTCCCAGCCAAACAGGATACCTGCGGCCACAAGGATGCAGGCATTGGCACAGAAAACATAATTCCAGATATCTTTGCCGCTTTTTTCGGAAAAATAAATGGCAAAGAAATCGGTGCCGCCGCTGCTGGTATTGCCGATCAGACAAAGGCTGATGGAAAAGCCGTTGATCAGCCCTCCGAAAATGCTGATCAGCAGAGAATCATAGGTGATAGGCTGTGCAGGGATCAGGTCTGTAAGCACACTGGAAAGAAGGATCACACAACAGGAGCTGATGGTGAACTTCTTGCCGATAAAGCGGAAGCCTACGTAAACAGGAATGCTGTTCAGCAGGATATTGATCACAGTGTAAGGAATCTGAAACCCTAAAAACTGGGCAAAAATGTTCTGGATCAAAAGGGTAAGACCGCTGACGCCTCCCGGATAAAGACCGCCTGCTCTTACAAAGGTTTTGATATTAATGGCAAAAACAGTAGCTGCAAGTACAGCACAGCCATAGCGCTTACATTCATGCTTGATATTCAATTGTTCCATAACACTCTCTCCTTGTTACAGATGTTATTAGATGTTATTAATGGGAATCTGCCTCCCACCGTCCGGATGCTCCGCAGGGAAGGATCAGACCGTTATTTCTGACAGGAAGTCCGATCTCCTGGGAATCTACATGGCCATTGAACCTGCCAAGCTCTGTAGACAGCATATAAGTAAGTACAGCCGGTGCCAGCCCGGTAGTGTAGGAATTAACAAGGAAGAAAAGGGGCTGATCAGAAAGAAGGGAAGCACACAGCTTGATCAGGGGATGGATCGCTTCCTCGATCTTCCATACTTCTCCTTTGGGACCACGGCCATAAGAGGGAGGATCCATGATAATGGCATCGTAATGATTGCCTCTTCGGATCTCACGCTCTACAAACTTTACACAGTCATCTACAAGCCAGCGGATGGGGGCGTCTCCAAGACCTGAGGCCACAGCATTTTCTTTGGCCCAGGTAACCATACCCTTGGATGCGTCTACGTGGGTCACACTAGCTCCTGCAGCAGCTGCTGCAAGGGTAGCACCTCCTGTGTAGGCGAAAAGATTCAGCACCTTGATGGGACGACCTGCATTACGGATCTTGTCCCCAAACCAGTCCCAGTTGGCAGCCTGTTCCGGGAAAAGGCCGGTGTGCTTGAAGCTGAATGGCTTCAGATGGAAGGTCAGCTCCTTATAATGAATGTCCCATTGCTGCGGCAGATCAAAAAATTCCCATTCTCCACCGCCTCTGGAGCTTCTGTGATAGTGTGCATTAGGCCTTTTCCAGCCTTTGTCTGTGCGTGGGGTGTCCCAGATCACCTGAGGATCCGGACGAATCAGAAGGTAGTCCCCCCATTTTTCCAGCTTTTCCCCACGGGAAGTGTCTATTACCTGATATTCTTTCCAGTTATCTGCAATCCACATGAAATAAAACCTCGTTCTTTTTGAATTTCCTTTGATGGCAGGTGTGCCTTATAAGAACAGTATAGTGGAAAAGGGAAGGTTGTGCAAGGCAAAAAGAGGGATACAGGTGATCCTTATGGTTGGAATATACGAAAAAAGTGCATACTCCATATAAATATTGTATGGGGAAAAGGCTTGACAACCAATAATTTAGCATACTAAAATGTAACAGATATACAGGGAGTGGTAAAATCCCTTGAAATACAGGCAAGAGGAGGAAATTATGAAGAAATATACCGAAATGAACAAGGAAGAACTGCAGGCACTGAAAAAAGAGCTGGACGCTCAGTTTGCAGAGGTAAAGGCACAGGGACTTGCCCTTGATATGTCCAGAGGAAAGCCAAGTGCTGCACAGCTTGATCTTTCTATGGAAATGATGGATGTTCTTGGCAGCGGTGATGACCTGAAATGCGAGACAGGGGTTGACTGCAGGAATTACGGGGTGATCGACGGTATTCCGGAAGCCAAAAGACTTCTTGGAGAAATGTCTGAGGTGGATCCGGATCACATCATTATCTACGGTAACTCAAGCCTGAATGTTATGTTTGACAGTATTGCACGTTCTATGACACACGGTGTTATGGGGAATACACCATGGTGCAAGCTGGATGAAGTAAAATTCCTCTGTCCTGTTCCAGGATATGACCGTCATTTTAAGATCACAGAGTTTTTCGGAATCCAGATGATCAATGTTCCTATGACACCACAGGGACCGGATATGGATATGGTAGAGGAGCTGGTAAGCAAGGATGCATCAATTAAAGGTATCTGGTGTGTACCTAAATACTCTAACCCACAGGGATATACCTATTCAAAGGAGACAGTTGAGCGTTTCGCCAGACTGAAACCGGCAGCACCGGATTTCCGTATTTACTGGGATAATGCATACAGCATCCACCATCTGTATGATGACAATCAGGATTTCCTGGTAGAGATCCTGGCTGAATGTGCAAAAGCAGGCAATCCAGATCTGGTATACAAGTTTACATCCACATCCAAGGTAAGCTTCCCTGGATCAGGTATTGCAGCAGTAGCAGCTTCTAAGGCTAACCTGGATGATTTCCGCACTTATATGCAGATACAGACCATTGGTCATGACAAGCTGAACCAGCTGCGTCATGTAAAATTCCTTAAGGATCTGGACGGACTTCGTGCACACATGAGAAAGCATGCAGCCCTGCTTCGTCCTAAGTTTGAACTGGTACTGGATACTCTGGAAAAAGAACTGGGAGGTCTTGGTATTGGTCAGTGGACCAGCCCCCACGGCGGTTACTTTATTTCCTTTGATTCACTGGATGGCTGTGCAAAGGCAATCGTAGCAAAAGCAAAAGAAGCAGGCGTTGTGCTTACCGGAGCCGGTGCAACCTATCCATATGGAAAGGATCCGAAAGATTCCAATATCCGTATTGCACCGTCCTTCCCTACACTAGAAGATCTGGAAAAAGCAGCACAGGTATTTGTTTTATGTGTAAAACTCGCAAGTGTGGAAAAACTATTAGCAATGTAAGAACAGCGGGCCTGTAAAGCCACAGACCCATGTGACTGGATCGGAGGCAGTTTATGGCAGAAGAAAACAGGAAAATGGGAGCAGGAAAGAAGATAGTGATAGTTTTGATCGTGATTCTCCTCCTGTGTACTGTAGGAGCATATGCTTATGGAGTATATTATTTCAGCAGCCATTTTCTGCCTGGATCCACAGTAAATGGATTTAATTGTTCTTATATGACAGCAGGGGAGGCAGAGAGCCTTCTTGGAGAAAGAGTGCATGCATATGCACTGGCAATCGGTACGAAGAATAATGGACAGGAAGGGATCACAGCAGAGGACGTGGGACTTTCCTATCAGTCTTCTGGAAGTGTACAGAAGCTGATCAAAGATCAGAACCGTTATAAATGGTTCCTGGCTTTTGGACAGGATCAGGTGTATGATGTAGCTGAAGACATTTCCTATGACGAAGGGAAGATGACAAAGGCCATAGACGGTCTGAAGTGCATGGATCCGGACAAAGTGGTCCAGCCTGTGGATGCCCAGATCAGGGATACTGGGGAGAAGTTTGAGATTGTGCCTGAGGTGGCAGGGAATGCCCTGGATCCTTTGAAGGTAAAGCAGGTGATCGCCAATGCAATGGTAACAGGACAGAACCAGGTGAATCTGGAGGATGAAGCCTGTTATCTGAAGCCGGCAGTATATAGCACAGATGAGCAGCTGATCCGTAATTGTGAGCAGATGAATCAACTGTCAGATGTGATCATTACCTATGATTTTGCAGACAGGACAGAAACAGTAGACAGAAGCGTGATTGCTGATTGGTTTAATATAGATCAGAACGGAGATGTGTATCTTGACGAAACACTGGTAGCAAAATATGTGGATGCGTTAGGATACAAATATGATACATTTGGAAAGACACGTACTTTCCTCACATATGATAACAGGGAAATTACAATAGAAGGCGGAGATTATGGATGGGCCATTGACCAGCAGGCGGAGACTAAGGCATTGATCGCAGCAGTAGAAAGCGGGGAAACCCAGGTGCGGCAGCCGGTTTATGCTTACTCCGGATGGAGCCGTGCAGCCAATGATATCGGCTACACTTATGTGGAGATCGACCTGACTAATCAAAGACTTGTATTTTATAAAGACGGGAAACCGATCATAGATACTCCTGTAGTAACAGGAAATCCAAATATAGATGGCTGTGCTACACCTACCGGATGCTTTGCACTGGCAAACAAAAAGTCTCCTTCTGTACTCACAGGAGAGGATTATGCAGCAGAGGTCACTTACTGGATGCCTTTCTCTGGAAATGTAGGGATCCACGATGCTGTATGGAGAACTGAATTTGGCGGTAATCTTTATCAGCTGGAAGGGTCTCATGGATGTGTAAATTTACCTTATGACCAGGCAGCAGCTCTTTACAGCAATGTGGAGATCGGCATGCCGGTAGTGGTATATCAATAGAAGAAAATGAATATAAGAAATTGGATATACGGAATTAGGTTATAAGAAATTAAATATAAGGAAATGAATATAAGGAGATGAATCTTATTATGAAGATCGTTGTTTTGGCAGGCGGAACCAGTACAGAACGGGATATTTCCATTATGTCAGGTACAGGCATCTGCAAAGCACTGAGACAGAAAGGACACCAGGCAGTTCTGGTGGATATTTTTTGTGGTACAGAGAATGTGGACTGGGCAGATCCTTTCCCTGAGGAATACGATGTTGACCAGGCTGTAGAATATATGAAGAGCTTTAATCCTCAGATTGAAACCATGAAAGCCGAAAGACGCAGTTTCTTTGGACCAAATGTACTGGAATTGTGTCAGGCAGCTGATATTGCATTTCTGGGACTTCACGGGGCTAACGGGGAGGATGGTAAAGTACAGGCGGCTTTTGATCTGATGGGGATCAAATATACAGGTACCGGTTATCTGAGCAGCGCCATTGCCATGGACAAATGTATGACAAAGGAATTTTTCCTGGCAAATCATGTGCCCACTCCTAAGGGGGCTACCCTGACAGGAGAAAATGGCTTTGATACAGATCTGTCAGTTCTTGGACTGGAGTTCCCTGTGGTTGTTAAGACCAGCTGCGGTGGTTCCAGTGTAGGCGTTTACATTGTAAATGACCAGAAAGAGTATGAAGAAGCTTTAAAAGAAGTAAGTATTTACGGAAACGAAGCAGTTGTAGAGGAGTACATAAAGGGGCGGGAGTTTTCTGTATCCGTAGTAGACGGAAAGGCGTATCCAATTATTGAGATCGCACCGATCCAGGGCTTTTATGATTACAAGAATAAATATCAGGCTGGATCTACCGTAGAAACCTGTCCGGCACATATTTCGCAGGAGTTGACAGACAAGATGCAGGATCTGGCTGTAAAGGCGGCAAAGGCTTTGAAGCTGGAAGCTTACAGCAGACTGGATTTTCTTATGAAGGAAAACGGGGATATGTACTGTTTGGAGGCAAATACACTTCCGGGGATGACTCCTACCAGCCTGATCCCTCAGGAAGCCAAGGTTCTGGGCATGGATTATCCACAGCTTTGTGAGGAACTGATCCGTTGCTCCATGAAGAAATACAGGTAAAGTTTATGAAGAATCTTACATTAGCAAATATTGCAAAGGCCTGTGGAGGTGTTTATCATGGGCCTGAAAATAAAAAAGACATACAGGTTTCCTCTATTACCACAGACAGCAGGCAGATACAGCCGGAAGGTCTGTTTGTACCCATAGCAGGTGAGCGGGTGGATGGACATACGTTTATCCCACAGGTTATGGAAAAGGGTGCCCTTGCCACATTATCAGAAAGACCACTGGAAGGAGCACAGCATCCTTACATCCAGGTGCAGTCTTCTCTTCAGGCAGTGAAGGATATTGCAGAATTTTATCTTAAGCAGCTGGGGATACCGGTAGTGGGAATCACCGGCAGTGTAGGCAAGACAAGTACCAAGGAAATGATCGCTTCTGTTCTGAAGGAAAAATATAAAACCCTGAAAACCCAGGGGAACTTTAATAATGAACTGGGACTTCCCCTTACTGTATTCCGGTTGCGGGAAGACGATCAGATCGCAGTTCTTGAAATGGGGATCAGCGATTTTGGGGAAATGACCCGTCTTGCAAAGATCGCCAGACCGGATACCTGCGTGATCACCAATATTGGTACCTGTCATCTGGAGTTTCTGGGGGATCGGGACGGAGTATTAAAGGCAAAAACAGAGATTTTCCAGTATGTGAACCCGGATGGGCATATTGTGCTGAACGGGGACGATGACAAGCTGTGTACAGTGAAGGAATATCATGGCATAAAACCGGTATTTTTTGGCATGGATCAGGGACTGCCTGTTTATGCAGATGAAGTGAAAAGCCTGGGACTGAAAGGGATGTCCTGCAGGATCCATATGGGAGAAGAAAGCTTTCCGGTAAAGATCCCTATGCCTGGACAGCACATGATCTATAATGCACTGGCAGCAGCTGCTGTAGGCAGGATTTATGGACTGACCATCCCTCAGATCTGTCAGGGCATTGAAAGCTATGAATCGATCAGCGGCAGATTCCATATGATCGACACAGAGAAATATCTGATCGTAGACGACTGTTATAATGCCAATCCTATGTCTATGAAAGCATCACTGGATGTATTAAAGGATGCCGATGGCAGGAAGGTGGCAATCCTTGGCGATATGGGTGAACTGGGCGAGGATGAGATCGCCCTTCATGAAGGTGTGGGAAGCCATGCGGCAAAGTGCGGGATCGACCTTCTGATCTGTTGCGGCAGCCTTTCCGGATATATGGCACAGAAGGCAAAGCAGGACAATCCTTCTCTGGATGTGATCTATGAGCCGGATCGTGAGGCTTTGCTCAGTAAGCTTGGAAGCTATGTAAAAGAAGGAGACACCATCCTTGTAAAGGCTTCTCATTTTATGCATTTTGAAGAATTGGTAAATAAACTGCAGAAAGTCTGAGACTTAGTGATATAGCCTCCGGCAGGATTGCAGATGCGAAATTTGTCAGGCAGGTATAGAATTTGACGAACGATTTATGTACCGCAGGCTCCTGTTTCGGGGTATAATCTTCTTTAGCAAGAAGATATAAGGAGGAGCTTATGGTAAAAAAAATCATGGATCTGTACCTGCTGCTTTATTGTATGGCTGGACTTGGAGTCCTGGGCGCTGCAGGTATGCTTGCCACAAATCTTTCTTACAGAAGAATAATCAGAAAAACAGGCCGCTTATCAAATCTTAAAGAGAAGTGGCTTAATTTATGGAAAACAAGAGACAGGCTGCTACATCGGATGAATCGATTTGTATGGTATTGTTCCCTGTTATCAACAGCAGTCCTGGGATTGGCTTTTTATCTGACAACTGCTTATGACCTGGAAAAAGGCATGCCATTGATCTATTTGTATATCGGAGCTGCAGTACCTGTGGTGCTGATGCTTTTAAGGTGGGGACTGGACTTTTCTTACAAGGAAAGCCTGGTCATGGGCACATTATCCGACTATATTGAGCAGATGCGTACTTGGGTGGAGGAGATCCCAACGAAGGAGAAAGCAGATCCTATCCTGAAGGAGCAGGTAGTGGACAAGATCACAGCCAGCATCCGCCAGACTGCTGCATCCGGCAGTCATTTCAGCAAGATGCTTACTCCGGAGGAGGAAGAAATCATGCGTGAGATCATACGGGAATTTATGGACTGAATCGTTACATTTAGGATACATAGGATGTGCACTTACGTCCGCCTTTATAAGCAGCGGGTAACAAATGAGTCTCAGTGAAGAGAGGAGATACGACATGAAGATCGTAATATTGGAAGCAGACAGTCTGGGAGAAGATATGGTATTTACTCCTTTTGAAGAGTTTGGGGAAGTGGTGATCTATCCTTCTTGCACCAGTGAGCAGGCGCCTGAGCGTGTGCAGGATGCAGATGTAGTGATCGCCAATAAAGTACCTATCTGTGAAGCAACCATTGGACAGGCAAAGAATCTGAAACTGGTATGCCTTACTGCTACAGGGATCAATAACCTGGATGGGGATTATCTTAAAGCAAAAGGGATCGCTGCCTACAATGTGGCTGGGTATTCTACGAACGGAGTGGCACAGCATACCTTTGCACTGCTTTTCTATATTTTGGAAAAGCTGTCCTATTATGATCAGTATGTTAAATCCGGAGAATATGCAAGAGGAAGCTGTTTTTCCCATTTCGGAAAAAGCTTCTGTGAACTGCAGGATAAAACCTGGGGGATCATTGGGCTAGGCGCTATTGGCAGAAGAGTGGCGCAGCTGGCAGAAGCCTTTGGCTGCAAGGTGCTGTGCTATTCAGCATCAGGACATAAGTATGACAGCAGATATGAGCAGACAGATTTTGATACTCTGCTGGCAAAGTCGGACTTTATTTCTGTCCATGCACCGTTAAATGCATATACTGAAAATCTGTTTACGCTGGATGCTTTTAAAAAGATGAAGAATACAGCCATCTTTATTAATGTGGCAAGAGGAGCCCTGGTAAATGAGCAGGATCTGTACACAGCATTGACCACAGATGAGATCGCAGGTGCTGCGCTGGATGTACTTTGCAGGGAACCTATGGATCCGGAGAATCCGCTACTGAAGATACAGGACAGCACCAGGCTTCTGATCACACCTCATATTGCCTGGGCTGCAAAAGAAACACGTTTCCGGGTAGTAGAGGAGGTAGTCCAAAATATACGCCGTTTCCAAAGGGGAGATACTGTAAACCGGGTTTATTGAAGCGGCGGCAGATCCTGCCATAGCGGGATCATCACATCAATATAAAATTCAGTACCAATATGGGAGAACCGGGCGAAGCCATGGTATTTTTCAGCGATAGTCTCGATGGAAGACAGACCGATCCCGCTTCCTCCCTGTTTATACACGGGCAGATACTGCCCGTTTCTTTTGTTTATTTTTCCGTCAAAGTTGTTGGTGGAAACAATATAGAGATTCTTTTCCTTTTCTACAGATACGGACAGATCATGGTATTTAGGACTGTCTGTCACAGTATTACATCCTTTGATCACATTTTCCAGAAGATTTCCCACTAAAGTGCAAAGATCCACATCTCCCACAGGGATTTTGTAAGGAAGCTGGATTTTCCAGTGTGTCTTGATCTGTTGATTCTGTGCTGCCTGCTGATAGTAATTCAGCAGGGAGTTTAAGGCATAATTCTGGCAGAAATCACTGGTTTCCTTTACAGGCAGGGTTTTCATATATTCATCCAGATAAGAACTAAGAGAAGCGTAATCCTGTTCATTTAAAAGACCCTGGAGAGTGACTACAGTCTGACGGAAATTATGGCGCAGCACAGCTGTCTGCTCTATGTATCGCTGCTGTCTCTGATACAGGGATTCCTGCATACTCATAAGCCGCAGCTTCCGGGAATTCTCTGCATTTGTCAGAATTGTCTGCGCTACAAAATAGAAAACAAAATAAATGAAACAAAGCATAAAGATCATACAAACCAGTATCTGCCAGAATACAGTAAATACACGATACGAATAAAGTACCTGGTAGTTATGAGGAATGATGAAAATATTCAGAATAAAAAATGTACAGGAAACAAGGGACATGGCGTACCAGGGGGCATCTGCCTTCAGAGAATGGATCAGCCTGCTTCCGAAATGGGCAACCGGCCACCCAAGAAGCAGAACCAGAAGAATACTGCATCCGAATTGAAAAAGACAGGCTTCCAGACTGAAACTGCCTGCAGGTGCATCAGGATGGAGCAGGGCGTCAAAGCCTCTGGCAAAATTGCTGCAAAAGGCCATCAGTGCTATGCACAAGCAGAACATATTCAGGTTCTGGCTGAAACGGGTAGTAAGAAGGCGGTTGTAACCGATGAAAAATATGATGATCATAATCCCCACTGTGATATTGTCATCCAAATGAAAGAAAAATCCCAAACAGACTCCAGCAGGCACCAGTAGGATGAAAAGAAGTGAAAATGCAAGGATCACGGACCGGGATGACCATTTCATATATTGCTTGGTGGGAAGAAAGCAGAAAATGGCTGCAGGGATAATGGCAAGGTAGGTGCAAACGTCAGAGAAAAAATACTGTAAAGTCATGAATGAAGTCTCCTTTCTGCCATCTTGTGACGGATGGAGGCAAACGTATAATCCTCCCATTGCTGACGGATCCTGGAAAGTCTGCGTGTAGATACAGGAAGCTTCTGGCCGTTGGAAAGGATACACAGATTGCTGTCAAAACCGGAAATGTAGTCCATATTCACAAGGATTCCCCGGTTAATCTGCCTGAAACGGCTTTCATTCTCAAGATCAGCAGTCAGCTTTGAAAAGCTGATCAGCGGATCATAACGGCCGCCTTTATTGTCTGTAACAACGGTACGGTGGTCATCAGAAAGGATGCTGATGATCTCACTATGGGGAATCCGGACCGTCTGGCGGTTATGAGTGAATTCCAGATACTGGATATCTGTCTGCATCAGACGCAGGGCATCCTGAAGGACACGGGAAATATCCTTCTGCGTGACAGGCTTTTGGAGATAGTCAAAAGCATGACAGTGGAAGGCTTGAGGCAGATGGTCACTGCTTCTTGTCAGAAAAACGATCAGGCAGCTTTCATCCTGTCTGCGGATCTGCTGGGCAGCTTCAATGCCTGGCAGTCCGTCCATATAGATATCCATAAAAAGTATGGAATATTTATGTGGGGTAAAATCTGCAAGCAGTTCCTCACTGCTGGAGTAGCAGGTGATGGAAAAATCTATATTGCTGGAATCAGCAAATTGCTGGATCAGCTTCCTGGTATGGGTAAGTACCTGGGGCATGTCATCAATTAATGCTATGTTCATGATCTGTCACCTCTTATGTTTATGGTAAAGTATAACATGAATTCGGGAGAATGAACAGCATTTTCATAATTTGAAAAGCTAATGAAAAGCTGATTAAAAGCATATCAAAAGCATATCAAAGCTTGAAAAAGCTTATGAAAAACAGGAAAATGTGTTGTTTGTATTTATACTGCATGATATAATTTTTCGTGAAAGAATGTACAGAAATAAAAAATGTACAGAAACGAGGGAAAGAAGATGAAGAGAAAGAGGTTGAAACAGTTTTTATGTGCATTACTGACTGTATCCATGGTTGCAGGGCAGCCGCTTTCACTGCTGGCAGCAGAAGAAGCTGTGACAGAGGTGGGAGCTGAAGGATTTTCAGATGCACAGGAAGCCGTAGAGGATGTGGACGAGGAACAGGTGCTGGACGCACAGGAGATTCCACCACAGATGTCTGATGACACAGACAGTGCTTTTTCAGATGCATCCGATACAGCACAGACAGACTCCCTGTTTGGGGATGGCAGCACAGAGGCAGAAGAGTTCTCTGATTCTGGTGAGGAAGGATCAGAAGAACCGGAAGCGCTTCTGTCTTTCAGAGAATATCTGGAAAGTCAGGGTGTGGATGTGGACAGCCTTTCAAAAGAAGAGAACATCCATCTGTATGAGGTCTATAAGGCCTATGTAAGACAGTACCTGGGAGTGGATCCGGAGACTGCGGCGGTTCATTCTTCAGGAACTGAAGGCTGGCTGAGAAATAATTATCTGGAAGCAGTAGTAAACAGCGAAGGCAAGTTTACCATGGGAACCTGTGAAGGAAATCCAAACTACGATTCTGACAATAACAGAAAGCTTCTGTATGGACATCCCAATCCAAATACATCAGAAACCCTGATCAAAGTAGGAGATCAGGAACGCTTTTTTGAGGCAGATACAGTAAACAGTGTGGGCAATAAAGTAATTGCCAGCATGACCTATAACGGTGTACAGATCATACAGACCCTGGAACTGGTAAAAAGCGGAAATGCCAGCTATGCAGATACAGTGAGGATTTCTTACCAGGCCATCAATGTATCCGGAAGTGCAGTAGATGTAGGTATCCGTATTATGCTGGATACCATGCTTGCTAACAATGACGATGCACCTTTCAGGATCCCAGGAGTAGGAAACCAGACCACGATCCGTACTTTTACAGGGGCAGCAATCCCTCAGTCCTATCAGGTATATGACCGTCTGGATGATCCCACCACACTGGCTACAGGATATCTTTACAGAGGAAATGAGCGCAGACCTGATGTGGTATATTTTACCAACTGGTCATCCATCCGTGGAGAATACTGGGATTATGATCCATATGAGGGAAGCAGTCTGGGAGACAGTGCAGTAGCGATCCGCTTTGATCCTAAAACACTGGCTGCCGGCAAATCCATGGAAGTTTCAACCTATTATGGAATCAGTGTAGGTAATTCCATTACAGCAGGCTCAGGTAATGAATCAGTAGGGAAAAACCAGTTCCTGATCAAGGTAAAGGATACCGGTACAGAAGAATATCTGGAAGATGTGGATGTTGCTCTTACAGGACAGAATGGGCAGACACTTCAGGGAAAAACAGATGAAAACGGCAAGATTCTTTTTGATGACATAAAAAGCATTGCCGGAGATGTGGATATTAGCATTTCCAAAGACCAGTATCGCACCAAGGTGATCCGCAAGAAACTTAAGGGCGGAGAATCAATGGTCTTTACCCTGAAAAATCTGAATGACACCACTCCGGAGATTGAGTCCGTTACAATGGGAGACAAGAACCTTCTGATCGATACGGTTTCATTTCTGGAGGATTCAAGCGCTGAGATCGCAAAAGCCAAGAAGACAAAGACCGTTAAGATCAATGTTGAGTCCGACATGGATGACTGTGTCTATTTCCTGATGCAGGACGAGTCTGTGGTAGCCAAGAATAAAACCGGTGTATTTGAATTCAAAACACTGGAAAAGAAAAACGGCACTGTGATCGAGAAGCTTACTTCCCAGTCAAAAAGATACGTAAAATGCGTTTCCAAGGATGGTAAATCTTCCAAAGAGATCCAGTTTGGACTGAAGGTTTCCAAACCAGTAGTTTCGGCAAAGGGTATTACCAAGATGAAATTCATGACCATGGGAGAGGGGAATGTGGGAAAATCTTCCCTTGCAGCCTTGTTCATGGGAAATGCCCTGAAATTCGGTATGAATGATCTGCTGGATCTGGAAGTGAAAACCGATGACAATGGAAAGGTAAGCGTTGGTCTGAATCTGAAGTTTATGCCTAGCACCCAGAAGGAAAAGGAAAAGCTGAACAAAGAACTTCTGGAATCTAAGGCAAAGGACTTTAAGCTTGGAAAGAAGCAGCCAAAGCTTAATATAGGAAGCTTTAAGACTACATTTAATGTTGCCGGATATGGAGAAGGATATCTGGATAACGGAAAGGTAATGGTCAATATAGTCGTCAGGGCATGCGGTTCTGTTTCTGGAAGCCATACCACCAATTTCTTCTGGATCGTTCCTACATACATCTCAGTAAGCGGAGAAGGAAAGATCGAAGCAGAGATCAGAGGAAGTATTATAAACCAGAACGGATTGAACCTGAACGGACTTTTGCCGAAATGGACCAGCGGAACCATTGCACCTTCTATCTCTGTAGCAATTGAAGGCGGCGTAGGTTCCAAGGGGATTGCCAATTTTGGCGCAGAGGGAAGAGGAACCGTTAAGTATACAGCGGACTTTGTAAAGTCTACCCAGCTTTGTGAGCTGACAGCATCTGCCAGCCTGAAAGCTGCAGTGTGGAAGTTTGAGAAGAGTTTGAAGCTGGCAGAGGCTACGGTTACTGTATATGACAGCAATCGGAAGGATCGTTCTGTATATTGCCAGGATCAGAATATTTACGATGAACTGAATGCACAGCCTTTCCTTCTGGCGTCAGAGGAAGGTGTGGAGACAGATAACGGAATTACTGCAGGCTCGGATTCCAATCCCATTTTTGTAAATGCAGGCGGAACCAATTATAAATTCTGGATCCATGAGGATCCCTCAAAGCAGATCTGCAACAGCAGCCAGCTGGTATATCAGAAAGCAGGAGAAACAGGATATACCATTATTGACGATGACGGAACTTCTGACTTTGCACCTGCAGTTGCAGTAGACGAAGCAAAGAAAGTGATCTATGTGGCATGGCAGGATACAAAGAAGGCCTTTGACGATTCTTCCGCTACGGTAGATCAGATGGCAAACGCATCTGAGATCTGTGTAGCTGTGATCCACTATGGCAGCGGTTCTGATATGATCCGTACATATCCTCTTACAGATAATAATGTGACAGATACCATTCCTGGAATCGCAGTGAAAGACGGTGTTGCATATGTGGCATGGTATCATACTGAAAACAAGGCGCTTGAGACTACACTGCCAGGTTATGTATACTATACTTCTATCGGGGCTGATGGTACTACAGGAGCCCTGAAGTGGGTAGATATTGGATCAAACCGTTATATTTCCCAGATCTCTGTAGCTGCATCAGGCTCAGGCCCGGTTGTTACCTATACCTTTACCTCTGGTGAAGGCGTACAGGCCCTTGCAGATGTAGATGAAACAAGACAGAGTGGCTATATTCAGATCAATACCGGTGAAACAGGAAATCTTGGTACAGAGGAAGGAAGTGCAGCCTCCGGCATCATTACCGGAAGCCTTGATGGAACAGAGTATATGTTCTGGTATCAGGATGGGAATATTGCTTATAAAGCAAATGTAAATGACAAAGCTTCTTATGTGTTTGATCCGGCACAGCTTCCGGAAAATCTTACAAAGAATTTCCAGGTAATCAGTTCCCAGACAAAAACCTATATCCTGTGGACTGCCACTGCTTCATCTGATCAGGATCAGAATCAGAAGGCTGTCTATGGATGTATCTGGGAAAAGGGTGCTTTTGGAAAGGTACATTGTCTTGGAAACCTTGGAGCAGGTATTATTTCCGGCCTTTCAGGAGCCTTTAATGAGGATGGCAAGCTGGTACTTTCCTACAACAGAGCAGAATATGACGAAAATGGCACCACAAAATATTCTGATCTGGAAGAAAAGACAGTAGAAGAAACTGTGGATCTGAAGATCCAGTCAGTAGATTTTGAGGACAGCGATGTTGCTTCTGACCAGGCTCTGCCGATGACGGTCACTGTAAAGAACAATGGAAATCTTGCAGCAGAGGGAATTGATCTTTCCTACATTTGTGCAGAGAAAGATTATGAAGTTGGTCAGGGTCATAAAGACGTAGTGATCCAGCCTGGTGAAGAAAAACAGATCCAGATCGATTACCCTGTTCCGGAATTGAATGTAGATGATGAGCCGGAAACTTACAGAATAGAAGTGTCTGCGGCTGGCAGTGGGGTACGCCAGGATGCAGCAGAGTTTGAACTTGGCTATCGTGTGCTTTATGTAGAGCAGCTGGATGATGTAATGATGGATAATCAGGAATGTATCGTCCTGCAGATTGTAAACGACAGCGGTCTGGAAACTAAAAACGTAGGCTTCCGTATCCTGGCAGATGCTAAGGACGGTGCTGTGCTTTACACGGAAAATATGGGAACCCTGGAGCCGGGAGAAGTACGGACTGTTTATTTCCCAAGAACCACAATGGATGGTTCCAAGGCAGCATACCTGTATCTGGCTACAGATTCTCCAAGACGTAATGAAGAGGATGCATATTCTCTTCTCAGTAATTCATCAGAAAATGTGCGCCTGCTCACAACAAGCTCCTTTAAGATCACAGCTGGTGAAGGCGGAACCATTGTAAGCGAAAATGAGAAGAACTATGATTCAGACACAGAAATAGATGTGATCGCAGCTGCAAAGAATGGTTATGTGTTTGACCACTGGACTGCAAATGATGGAATTTTTGAAGATGAGGACAGCCCAAGCACTACCTTTATCATGCCTGAGAAGGATGTGGAGGTTACTGCACTCTTTAAGAAAGAGAAAAAGGCAACTGGTGTATCCTTACCGGAAACACTGGAACTTTCTGTTGGAGATGTGGAGCAGTTAAATGCAACAGTTACTCCATCAGATGCAAGTGACAAATGTACATATACAACAGAGCAGACAGATATCATCAGTGTAAGTAAAAAAGGCGAAGTAGAGGCCCTGAAAGCAGGAACAGCACAGATCAAAGTGACCTGCGGAGCTTATTCTGATACTTGTAGTGTAACTGTAAAGGATGTTCCTGTAACGGATATCCGCATGATCTATCCAACACTGGAACTGGATGGTGTGGGAGCGCAGGACACGGTAGAAGTACTGCTTACTCCTTCCAATGCAACAGAAGCCCTTACTTATACTTCTGATCATCCGGAGATCGTATCTGTAGATGAAAATGGAAAAGTAACTGCTAATGCAGTGGGAGATGCAGAGATCACAGTCAGCACAAAGAGCGATGTGAAAGGAACTTGCAAGGTAAGAGTGACGAATCCGCTTACCGGTATCCAGATCAGTGAAAGTGCATTAAAACTTAAGAAAAATGATTCAGCTGTTTTAAGTGTGAATTTCCTGCCCTTTGATACAACAGAAAAGCAGGGAGTTGACTGGACCATTTATGATACAGATGTGGCAGAACTGGTTACATCAGGAGAAAACAACAGCATTGCTTCTGTTAAAGCAATATCTTCAGGAACAACACTGATCGAGGCAAGTATAGGAGATACCTTCCATGCATATTGTAATGTAACGGTTTACGTACCTGCTGAAAGGATTACCCTGAATACTCAGAATATTACCATAAGAGATGGACAAAGCTATTATCTGAGTTATGATATTTATCCGTCAGATGCAACGGACCGTGTTACTTTCACATCCAGCAATTATGATGTGGCTGACGTATATGGTGATGGTGAGGTCTATGGACGAGATCCAGGAACTGCAGTGATCACTGCAGCTACAGAAAGCGGTCTTTTGGCTTCTTGCCAGGTAACCGTTGTAGCTCCGGAAGATAACATGGTGAATGTAACAGATCTTAGCCAGTTCCAGTCAGATCATCCATATGCAAACAATGAAGACAGAACCTGGAGCTATCATGTAGATGGTGCCGGTTCCGTGTCCATTACCTTCAGTTCGGATACCGAGACAGAGGATGATTTCGATTACATTTACATCATGGATGGCACAGGAAAGAAGGTTGGTACTTATACAGGTACAGAGCTTAGAAACCGAACAGTTACGGTTTCCGGCAGCACCATTAAGGTAAGGCTTACCTCTGACAGCAGTTATGCAAAATATGGCTTCCGGGTGGTAAGGGCATCAGGAACCACATCCATTGGCTATGCACAGATCGCGGCAGTGCCCAATCAGTATTACACAGGAAGTGCTGTAACACCTGCTCTTAATATTACTTATATGGGACGTACACTTACTGCAGGTGTGGATTATACAGTATTCTATTCCAGCAATATCAATGTTGGAAAGGCAACTGCAGTGATCAGCGGTCTGGGAAGCTTTGCAGGATCCGCAACAGTGGAATTCTACATTGTGAAGCCTAACCTTAAGAAAGTAACCGGAGGCAAAACGGTTAGTGCTACCCAGAAGAAACTGACCATTGGCTGGAATCCGCAGCCTGGTGCAACCGGATATTATGTATATCGCTATGAAAAAGCGAAAAAGAAATATGTGCTGCGTGCAACCTTAAACGGCGGTACCAACACACGGTATACGGATAAAGACAAGAAACTGAAGTATGGCACCAAGTACAGATACAAGGTGATTCCATTCTTTATCCAGGGCAGCTTAAGTGCCAAAGGCCCGGCAGCAGTGATCGAAAGTACACTGGCACCGAAGAAGGCAGCCATCTCCAGAGTAACAGGCGGCAAACGATCTCTGACTGTGAAATATGGCAGAATTTCCAGAGTCAATGGATATGAGGTTTATGTTTCAAAAAGAAAGGGAAGCGGCTATAAACTGGCTGCTACTGTAAAGAAAGGTACAGCTACAAAAGCAACTGCTAAGCGGCTTACCAGAAAGAAAACCTATTTTGTGAAAGTGCGTGCATATATCAGCACAAAGAGCGGTAAGGTATACGGTGCGTATTCCTCACCGAAAAAGGTACGTGTGAAGTAACAGAAGCGTGCGATAAATAAAGCTTACAACGCAAAGATGGCAAGATAATGACAAAACGGAGAAGTTCCCGGGAATGTGGGGGCTTCTCCGTTTATTTCTGGATTCAGTAAAACAAGATGATGTTATATGCGGCTTGTATCATGAGTTCCATTCATTTAATCTTCTTCAATTACTTGGATCTCCAGGTAGTCAAAATCAATTTGTTCAATAAAATTATCCTGGTAAAAACGCGCTTTATCATGCTTCTGGAAATGGCGGACCGTAGTATCCAGCCAGATGGGATTGCCAAGATCCATATCATAACAAAGCTGTTCAAGACAGTGGAAAACCTTGTGTGTGCGGGTGTCTTCACGGTCATCACATACCACTTCGTCTTTAAGCATATGGTTGTCTTTCCAAATTTTCCCCCATAAACGGAACATATATTTACCTCCCCGTCAGATCTGCCCCAGGGCTATACTTGCTTTTGGGATTCTGTCTTCTGGCTGCGTTTTCGATTCAGATATCGTTCAATGCGGAGAAGAGCTTCTTTCAGCTCCTCAATGGAATAAGCATAAGAAATACGGATAAAACCTTCACCGCAATCTCCAAAAGCACTGCCTGGAACAACGGCTACCTTTTCTTCCCTCAGAAGGTCAAGGGCAAAATCCTCACTGGTCATGCCAAATTCACGGATATCCGGGAACATATAGAAAGCTCCCTCCGGAAGGAAACAGGGGAGTCCAAGACGCTGCAGCTCATGATAGAGGAAACGACGTCTCTGGTTGTAGGATTCCCGCATGTAAATAACATCCTGATCGCCGTTGTACATGGCTTCAATTGCAGCATACTGGCTTACGGTAGGAGCACACATGATGGCATACTGATGGATCTTGATCATTTGCTTCAGGATCTCCTTATTGCCCAGAGCATAGCCCAGACGCCAGCCGGTCATGGCAAAGCCTTTGGAAAAACCATTGATCACAATGGAATACTCCTTCATGCCGGGAAGGGATGCAATGGATACATGCTCCTTTCCATAGGTAAGTTCGCTGTAGATCTCGTCTGAGATCACCAGAATGTGATGCTCTTTGATCACATCCACAATAGCCTCCAGATCCTCTTTTTCCATAATGGCTCCTGTAGGGTTATTGGGGAAAGAAAGGATCAATGCCTTGGTCTTGGGAGTGATGGCTGCCTCCAGTTCCTCACGGGTAAGGCGGAAACGATTTTCGGCTTTTAATTCAATTGGAACCGGAACACCATCCGCCAGAAGGATACAGGGCAGATAAGAAACGTAGCTGGGCTGAATATAAATCACTTCATCCCCTGGATTAATAATGGTGCGGAGAGCTACGTCGATAGCTTCGCTGCCGCCTACAGTAAGCATGATCTCAGATGCAGGATCATAGGTAAGTCCTGTACGTCGTTTGGTAAAGTCAGAAACTGCTTTACGAAGCTCCATCAGGCCGCTGTTAGAAGTATAGAAGGTTTTGCCGGCCTGCAATGCCTGGATCCCGGCCTCACGGATGTGATATGGAGTTTCAAAATCCGGTTCTCCAACACCAAGGGAGATGGCTCCAGGGATCTCCTTTACTATATCAAAAAATTTACGTATTCCAGATGGCTTTAAAGCCTTTACCTTTTCAGATAGAAATTCATTCATGGTGTCATTATCATTCTTTCATCAGATTTTTTACTGTCAAAGTCAACGCCCAGTTCTTTATATTTGGTAAGGGCGAAATGGGTGGCTGTGCTTTGTACCTCATCAATAGAGGCAAGCTTACCGGAAACAAACAGGGAAATCTCCTTCAGGGTTTTTCCTTTTATCATAACAAGGAAATCGTAGGCTCCGGACATCAGATAAAGAGAAAGTACCTGCGGATACTGTTTGATCCGGTCTGCCAGCTGCTGATAGCCATTGCCTCCCTGCGGGGTGACATGAAGCTCTACAAGAGCTGTAACATCGTTGTCATTTACTTTATCCCAGTTGATCAGTGTATGATAACCACAGATAATATGCTCTTTTTCAAGGGATGCGACCTCATCATGGATCTGCTCCTGTGTGACGTCAAGCATGATTGCCAGTTCTGCATTGGTCAGCCGGCTGTTATTTTCTAATAATTTAAGAAGCTGTTCTCTGGTATGGTTCTCCATTTTTGTTCCTCCTGCTAAAATCGCCAAATAAGGTTATTCTTGCGTTAATCATTAGGGTATCACTCTTTTTCAGTGGTTTCAACATAAAAATAAATTGGTTAATGATTATTTATTATTTTACGGCATTGCCTTGGTAACATCTTACTCTGCTAACCTAAGTCTTGCAGTCAGGAAAATTTTATTTTATAATAGGCTTTAATCAGGTGAACAGCATTGACTGTTTCACTATACTAGTACATCGAAACTTAATATTCGATGTACTAGTTTAAAAAACTGAAATGAGGAGAAAGGGATTATGAAATTATACGATACAGGTGTATATCTGCAGAATGGACATGACATCATTCCGGCAGGACAGGCAGATTTTCCGGTTTCCAAAGAAGAAGCTGCAAAAAATACCATTGCTTACTCAATTCTGGAAGCACACAATACCTCCGGTAATATGGAGAAGCTCCAGATCAAATTTGACAAACTTACTTCCCATGATATTACTTTTGTGGGGATCATCCAGACTGCACGTGCATCAGGACTTGAAAGATTTCCGGTTCCTTATGTGCTGACCAACTGTCATAATTCCCTTTGTGCAGTAGGAGGCACCATTAACGAAGATGACCATATGTTTGGACTTACCTGTGCCAAGAAATACGGTGGTGTATATGTACCGCCCCATCAGGCGGTTATCCATCAGTTTGCAAGAGAGATGCTTGCAGCCTGCGGTAAGATGATCCTTGGATCTGACAGTCATACCCGTTATGGAGCACTTGGAACCATGGCTATGGGAGAGGGCGGACCTGAGCTTGTAAAACAGCTGCTTTCCCAGACATATGATATCAATATGCCAGGTGTGGTTGCTATTTATCTGAAAGGAACTCCCCGTCCGGGAGTAGGTCCCCAGGATGTGGCGCTTGCTATCATTGGCAAAGTATTTGCCAATGGTTATGTTAAGAATAAGGTTATGGAGTTTGTAGGACCTGGTGTCCAGAATTTAAGTGCAGACTTCCGTATTGGCGTAGATGTTATGACCACCGAGACTACCTGTCTTTCTTCTATCTGGCAGACAGATGAGAAGATCCATGAGTTTTATGAGATCCATGGCAGAGAGTCTGATTATAAAGAACTGAAGCCAGGTGCAGTGGCATACTATGACGGATGTGTGGAGATCGATCTTTCAGAGATCAAGCCTATGATCGCTATGCCGTTCCATCCGAGTAATACATATACCATTGATGAATTGAATGCCAATCTGAATGATATTTTGGCAGATGTGGAGAAGAAAGCCCTGGTAAGCCTTGATGGTAAGGTTCCGTATACTTTAAGAGATAAAGTAAAGGATGGAAGGCTTTACGTAGATCAGGGGATCATTGCTGGATGTGCAGGCGGCGGATTTGAAAATATCTGTGCAGCAGCAGATATCCTGAAGGGCAGCAGTATTGGTTATGATGCCTTTACTTTAAGTGTTTATCCAGCAAGTACGCCAATCTATATGGAACTTGCCAAAAATGGAGTGCTGGCAAGCCTTCTGGAAACAGGTGCTGTTGTTAAGACTGCATTCTGCGGACCTTGCTTTGGCGCTGGTGACACACCTGCAAATAATGCATTCAGTATCCGTCACACTACCAGGAATTTCCCGAACCGTGAAGGATCTAAGATCCAGAATGGCCAGATTTCTTCTGTTGCTCTTATGGATGCCAGATCTATTGCGGCTACGGCAGCAAATAAAGGCTTCCTTACATCTGCAGAGGAATATACCGGTGGATATACAGGCCAGAAATATTTCTTTGATAAGACAATTTATGAGAACCGTGTATTCGACAGCAAGGGTGTTGCGGATCCGTCTGTAGAGATCCAGTTTGGACCGAATATTAAAGACTGGCCAGAAATGGCACCTCTTGCAGAGAATCTTGTACTGAAGGTTGTTTCTGAGATCCATGATCCTGTTACAACAACGGATGAGTTGATTCCTTCTGGCGAGACGTCTTCCTACAGATCCAATCCGCTTGGGCTTGCTGAGTTTACGCTTTCCCGTAAGGATCCTGCGTATGTAGGCCGTGCCAAAGAGGTACAGAAGGCACAGAAAGCGATCCAGGCAGGAGAATGTCCTCTCACAGCACTTCCTGAGTTAAAGCCTGTGATGGAAACCATCCAGAAAGAATTTCCAGATGCCGGAAAGGGCAACCTGGGCGTTGGAAGCACGATCTTTGCTGTGAAGCCGGGAGATGGATCTGCCCGTGAGCAGGCTGCATCCTGTCAGAAGGTACTGGGGGGATGGGCAAACATTGCCAATGAGTATGCTACCAAGCGTTACCGCTCCAATTTGATCAACTGGGGAATGCTTCCTTTCCTGATCAAAGAAGGCGAGCTGCCATTTGCAAATGGAGATTATCTGTTCTTCCCCGGTATCCAGAAAGCAGTTGCTGAAAAGGCAGATGTGATCACTGGATATGTTGTAAAAGAGAGCGGTCTTCAGAAATTTGAAGTGACTTTAGGAGAATTGACGGATGATGAACGTGAGATCATCCTGAAGGGATGCCTGATCAATTACAATCGTAAATAAAAGGGAGAAATCCCGGATAAGAATGGCTGCCAGGTTCTGCATCAGGAATTCTGGCAGTCTTTTTACTATTAGCTAATGACGGGGAGAATGAAATGAAATTGGGAGCATTTGAATATTATCTTGTTGTAATTAATGTGGTTGGTTTGATGGTTTTTCTTATTAATAAGCTGCTTTATGACCATACTGCCACAGGCCAGATCGACGCCTTACTAACCATTGTATCGCTATTAGGAGGGTCGGCAGGTATTATAGCGGCCATTCTTATTTTTGATAGAAAATCCCATAAAGAAAATATGATGTCCAGAATCTTTGTAGCATGCATATTTGTTATACAAATCATTTTGCTGCTGATCGTAAAAGGAAATCTGGCAGATCATATTACGTTCTCATTTTGGGATTTCTTTAAAAGAAATAAAATACTGTCCTTTTATCTGATCATGATAAATATTGTTACTTTTGCTGCTTTTGCGATGGATAAAATAGCGGCAATTGAGCACAGATCCAGAATAAGGATCGTCACATTGCTGGGACTTTCATTTGCAGGAGGTTCAATAGGTGCTTGGCTGGCAATGTATCTTTTTCGGCATAAAACCCGAAAAGATTACTTTACAGTAGGGGTTCCGCTAACATTGGTGATGCACATTGTGATCATATTCTTTTTAATGAATACAAAGTAAAAAATAAATTGTCTGAATAATATAAAAAACATAAACAAATAAACAAAAAAAGAACATTGAAATGAGAAAGAAAACGAAAAATACGAAAGAAAATACAGAAAAGTATTGACAAATAAAAGCGGCGGTGGTAATATAAACTCATCAAAAAGAAGACGAGAAAACAAAAGATAACAGAGAAGGTTATCTGAAACAAAGACATTCATTCAATTCATAGTATATAGATGTTACATGAAAAGGATGAAAAAGTAATCTTGGAAAGGCAGGGTGAGTCCAGTGGGAACGTAAGTATTCAGATCAATATAAGAGTGATGGGGATCGTATTTCCTGCAAGAAAGACCTGATACGCAGTAAGTAATAATGAGAATCGGAGAAGAACATATCCCGAATTAATATGTATCACAGGTAATTATAGAAACGATTTCTTATATTGAATATCCATCACAGAACTGATACAAAGATCAGGGAGTTGTGTAAAGAAACAACATCCATGAAAGTATAACCACTATCAGCAGTCCATATAAGGAGAGCACTTCATAGCATAGGAAGTTGCTGACAGATAGACAGGATATTTTGAAATCCATATTTATGATTTTAAAATATGAACAGAGTATTTTGAATTTTATATTTTATTTTTTTAAGATATGAACAAGATATTTTGAGTTTTGTATTTTATAATTTTAAGGTATAAACAGAATATTTTAAACTCGTATTTTATAAATTTTAGATATGAATTGAAGCTTTGCATCAGAAGTATGATTACATACGATCAACAGATTATAATCCGTGAAGTTATAATCCCAAATCTATAAAACTTTCTAAATAAACCGAATGATAAAGATCATATCGTTTATGAGCAGGAAATCAAAGAAGAACACGTAAAGAATAAAACTGAATAGAGAACCTTTCAATCCAGACAATCGTAACAGAACATATCAATAAACAATAGATATCCTAAGAGATATACCATAGAAGTTACATTGTAAATGATCTAAAGAGGAAGAAAAATTGAATAACGAAGATTTTTGAGACGGTCATCATTTTATATTATAGGAAAATGGTGACCGTCTCGTTTTGTGTTTTGGTGTTGTAAGGAAGAAGAAGTAAGGATATAATAAAACATCATATTTATTTATATGCGAAATACTTAAGGAGAACGATCATGTGGAGCGGAAAGATTGAAGACTATATTCTCTATGAAGATAAAAATATTATTGTATGCCATAAACCGGCAGGACTGGCAGTGCAGAATGCACGGATCGGATCAGCAGACATGGAAAGTGCATTGAAAAATTATCTGTATAAGAAAGAACCTGGCAAAATGCCTTATCTGGGGATTGTACACAGGCTGGATCAGCCAGTAGAAGGGATTCTTGTATTTGCACATACACCCTTTGCTGCAAAAGAACTGAGCAGGCAGATTTCAGGCGGACAGATGGAAAAAATATATCTGGCAGTGACAAAAGAAAAGCCGGAAAAAGAAGAGGGGATACTGGAAGATTATCTGAAAAAAGACGGACGTACCAATATGTCAGCAGTTGTAGCCGAAGGCACACCAGGAGCAAAAAAAGCCAGGCTTTCATATCAGGTGATCCATGAAGAAACAGAACGCTTTCTCATAAAAATCAAACTGGATACAGGAAGACATCATCAGATCCGGGTGCAAATGGCACATGCAGGAATGCCGCTTACAGGGGATCGGAAGTATGGTGGAACTACAGATACAGCACTTGGGCTTTGCGCCTGCAGTCTTACTTTCTTATATCCTGGAAGCAGAAAGAAAATGCATTTTAAGGTAAAACCAAAGGGAGAAGCCTTTAAGAGCTTCTCCCTCTAAAAAAATCATTATAACAGGGCAAAATTCTTATATACTTTGCAGAAGCCAGCTATCCTTGGTGATCTACTCATAGATGTAGTCAGCGTAATAGGGATCATCTAAAGCGGTGGTATCAATCCAGGCTGGATCAAAAAGAGTGGTCTGTTTGCTGGAAAATGAATCTTCAGTGGTAGTCTGGAGTGCTGCAAGGATGGTCTGATATCCAATCTCATAAGGCTTTTGGGAAAGGGTGCCCACCTCAGCACCATCACGGATAGCATCCTGTTGGGCTGATGTGGCATCTGTGCCAATAAAAATGATGGAATCACGGCCTGCGTCTTGCACAAGAGACAGGCATAGATCAGAAATATCACCGTTCGTACAGAAAATACCGTCCAGCTTAGGATAAATCTCCAGTACGCCCTTAATGGCTGCCTCCATATCATCTACCTGGTCAGAATAGATCACCTGTACTACTTCAATACCAGGATAATCTGCAATACTCTCCTGGAAGGCCTCTACTCTGGATTTACTGCTTAAGGTCTTCTCTTGTGGAGAAAAAACTGCTACTGTTCCATGATTGCTCAGGTAATGGGCCATACGCTTTGCTGCGATATCCCCCAGCTTCTGATTGTTAGTGCCACAGTAGGCAGAAACAAGATCCTCGCTGGATACATCAGAGTCAAAGGTCACAACCGGGATCCCGTTATCTCTGGCTGATTCCAACTGGGCCTGGCAGGATTCGCTGTCTCCGGCAGATACACATACCACGTCCGGATTCTCAGCAATAACAGCATCCAGGGTATTTACCTGGCTCTCCACATCTGTCTCATCAGAGGATCCTTCAAAGGTCATCGTGATCTTATCGTCTTTTTCAAAATTATATGCTTCATTTACGTCAGATACAGCCTGTTCCATGCCTTTTTGTACAAGGTTCCAGAACGAGCCTTTTTTGGATTTACTTACTACAGCAATCTTCGCACCAGGCTGAATCTTTGAAGAGGTATTGATCTGAGAGAGTAGTGGAGCCTGTTCTTCGCTGTTCGAATCTAAGGCTTTGTCCTGGGCTTTGACTTTGATAGGGCCAGTAACGGGCTGCAGGGAATGATTGCCCAGTGCCAGGAACAAGGCGGAAACAGACAGGATGGCAATAGAAGCAGATGCCATTTTTTTCATTGGTTTCGTCTCCTTTTGGTGTTAAATATCATTGATGATGGACTAAAAATCCACAGTAACCGAAATTTCTTTTTTATTATACACTTTTTCAAATTTACGTCTATAGATTTCACAGTTTTTTAATTTTTAAAAAATGGTCAATCGATTGAATGCACAGCTAAAGTATGATAGAATAATAGAAAATTAGTGATTATTCACAATAAATTGGGGCTTGGGAGGTAAAATTTGACATGGGAGCAAAAACGGTGATCGCTATTGACCTGGGGGCATCAAGCGGCAGACTGATCGGGGTAACTTTACAGGATGGGAAGCTTGATATGAAGGAGATTTACAGATTCCCAAATGAGGGGATTCACGCAGGTGACAGATTTTATACAGATGTGCTGCATATTTTTCATGAGATTATTACAGGCCTTAGAAAAGCAAATCAGGAACTGGAGAGTATTGATGCCATCGGACTGGATACCTGGGGAGTGGACTTTGCTATGCTGGATGGGGCTGATGAGATGGTAGGGAACCCATTCCATTACAGGGATGATCAGTCTTCCGGGATGATCGAGGAAGCAGAGCACATTTTCGGGAAAGGCGTTCTGTTTGAAGAGACCGGAGTTCAGGATATGTGGTATAACACGGTTTACCAGCTGCTGGGCCTGAAGAAGAGAAATCCAAGGATCCTGAGGGATGGACGTACCTTCCTGATGATCCCGGATGTACTGGGATTTCTGCTTACAGGGCAGAAGAATATAGAATATACAAGCGCTGCTACCACGCAGATGTATGATGTGAAGAAGAAGGACTGGTCAGAGAAGATCCTGAAGGAACTGGGTATGGACAGATCCGTATTTCCTAAGGTTCTTATGACCGGTGAAGTGAAGGGGTATCTTAGCCCGGTTGTTGCTCAGCTGATCGGACGGGAAGGGCAGGCACCTGTTCCGCTGATCGCTGCTGCACAGCATGACTCTGCTTCCGCAGCACATGCTGTTCCTGCAGAAACAGAAGACTATATTTTTATTAATTCAGGCACATGGTCCATTATCGGCTCCATCATAGACGAGCCTGTGATCACCAGGGAAGTTTTTGAACAGAATTATTCCAATGAAGGCGCAGCCTATGGGAAGATCAAGCTGGTCAATACTATTATGGGGATGTGGCTGGTTCAGGAGCTTCGTAAAAGCTGGGAAAGAAAAGGGAAGGATACAGATTACGGATTCCTTCTGGATGCTGCTGCAAAAGCAAAGCCTTTTACTGCCTTCCTGGATGTGGACGATGAATTATTTATTGCACCTGTGGATATGGAAACTGCTATCCGGCAATACTGTGAGAAGACAGGACAGGAGCCGCCTAAGGGACAGGGAGAATTTTACAGGACAGTGATCGAGTCTCTGGCTTTCCAGTATCGTCAGGCGATCCATGATCTGGAAGCGATTACAGGTAAGAGGATGGATACAGTACATTTCCTTGGCGGTGCAGTCCGGGATCGTTTGTTTTGCCAGTTTATTGCAAATGCTACAGGTAAGAAGGTGGTTGCAGGTCCTATTGAGGCCACTGCAGTTGGCAATGCTATGGTACAGCTGAAGTCACTGGGCTGCATCTCAGATGAGAAAGAAAATGCCAGGATCCTTCGTGCCACATTCGAAATAGCAGACTATATGCCGCAGGATACGAAAGTATGGGACGAAAAGTTTGAACAGTACCGAAAAATCACTAAAAAATAAGCCAAAAACACCAAAATGCGATTAGACAATCCTGGACAAATGCACAAATTTGAGACAGTAAACGGAATTTGTACAAACAAAAAAAGTTGTTATTTTTCAGGGATTGTGATAAGCTAAACATTGTGATAAATATCTAAAAATGCGTAAGAAAGGGGCCGGAATATGAGAGAATTGACAAATATTTTTAAAAATATGAGTCTTGTTTCTCAGTTCGGCCTTTCTTTGATTACGCCCACCCTTTTGATGCTGGGACTTTGCTGGTGGCTTACATCCAGTTTTGGTCTGGGCGGCTGGGTATATATTCCCGGATTCTTTTTCGGTCTGGGTGGATCCTTTACGGTAGCTTACAAGTTTTACCGGACCACCATGAAGAAAGAGAAGAAGCAGGATCAGGAACAGAAGGTATCCTTTAACAAACACAGCTAATGGAAAATCAGGATACAAAGACGAAGGAAAGCAGCACATGGTCAAAGCAATCAGAAGATGATCAGAAAGAAGGCAGATGCAGGAAAGGTGATGGAAAGGATTTCAGGAATATGAGCAATGAAAGAGTAAAGATCCAGCCAGCAGTAAAAAAAGAGACTGAAAAAGTAGCAGCAGGTACCGCCATAGGAGTGATCCTGATGTGGGTGGTATTCGGGATCCTTCACGTGGCAATGCCTGAGAAGGTACCCTTTGATTATACTGTGATCCTGGGTGGATTATGCGGTGGTATTGTGGCAGTACTGAACTTTTTTACCATGGGGATTACCGTTCAGAGAATCGTGTCCCTGGAGAATCAGGACGCTGCCCAGAGAGTGATGCGTTCCAGCTACTCCAAGAGAATGTTTTTGCAGCTGGTATGGTGTATTGTAGCCATTACAACACCATATTTTCAGTTTGCAGCAGGACTTCTTCCTCTGCTTTTTCCAGGAGCAGCCATTAAGATCGCAGGCATTTTTGGAAAAAAGAAAGACAGCTCCGGTTCATGATATGTATGGATTGTTTCGTGCTATGCATGCTTAAAAAGAGCACATTCTTAAAAAGAGCACATTCTTAAAAAGACAGGAGGTGAGAGACGAAGATGGACATAGATATAACTGGCGGAAGGATATTTTACACCTTTCCCATTGATTTTCCTGTTCTTGGGAAATTCCAGATCACAGAAACACTGCTGGTAAGCTGGCTGGTGATGATCCTGATCACAGGTCTTTGCATCTGGCTCACCCATGACCTGAAAGTGGAGAAGATCTCCAAGCGTCAGGCGGTTGCAGAACTTCTGGTGGAGACTGCCAACAAGTTTGTAATCGGAAATATGGGAGAAAAGTTTAAGAAGATGATTCCTTTTGTAGCAGCGTTGTTTGTTACAAGTGTAGTGTCCAACCTAATCAGTCTGGTTGGCCTTAGAAGTCCGACCGCAGATCTTTCCACAGAAGCAGCCTGGGCAGTGGTTGTTTTTATCATGATCACATCCCAGAAGATCAAGACCAATGGTGTGGGCGGATATCTGAAAGGCTTTACAACACCGATCCCGGTGATGACACCTTTCAATGTATTATCAGAACTTGCAACACCTATCAGTATGGCCTGCCGTCATTTTGGCAACATTCTTTCAGGTGTGGTTATTAACGGACTTTTGTATGCAGCACTGGCAGTGGCAAGCTCCCGGTTGTTTGGATTGATCCCGGGGATCGTGGGACAGGTATTATCAAAGATTCCTATTCTTGACGTAGGTGTGCCGGCGATCCTGTCTGTATATTTTGACTGGTTTTCCGGCTTTATGCAGGCATTTATCTTCTGTATGCTGACTGTTATGTATATTGCCAATGCAGCAGAAGAGGGTTAGAAATCAAACGGACATGCCGCATGTCAGCGGCATTGCCATAAATGAAGTCAACACAGGAAATAATAAAACTCAGGAGGATTGAATTATGGATTTTCAGATTTTAGCAAAAGGTATTGCGTTAGCAGGTTGTGCAATCGGTGCAGGTCTTGCGCTTATCGCAGGTATTGGACCTGGTATTGGAGAAGGTAATGCAGTTGCGAAGGCACTTGAGGCTATTGGCCGTCAGCCGGAGTGTAAAGGTGATGTTACAGGTACGATGCTTCTTGGATGTGCTATTGCAGAGACTACAGGTATTTACGGTTTCGTTACAGGCCTGCTCCTGATCTTCGTTGCACCTGGAACCTTCATGAAATTCCTTGCATAAGGTACGAAAAAGCAACACCGGACAGGAGGTTATAAAATGCAGGTACAGGAACTTGTAGGAATTGTGCCATGGACATTTGTGGCCCAGATCTGCAATCTTTTTATCCAGATGTATCTGATCAAGCGTTTTCTGTTCAGGCCCATCAATGAGATGCTTGAAAAAAGAAAAGCCATGGCAGATGCCCAGATTACCGATGCCCAGAAGGCCAGGGAAGAGGCAGATGCAATGAAGCAGGAATACGAGCAGAATATGCTGGATGCAAAGGATAAGGCAAATCAGATCGTAACAAGTGCACAGAAAACAGCTGCCATCCAGAGTGAGGAGATCCTGAAGGAGGCTGCAGACCAGGCAGCAGCTATTAAGGCAAAGGCTGAGAAGGATATTGCTCAGGAGAAACGGAAGGCAGTGAATGAAGTGAAGAATGAGATCGGCGGCATTGCTATGGAGATCGCCGGGAAAGTAATTGAGCGTGAGATCAGTGAAGAGGATCACGCAAAGCTTATTGATGAGTTTATATCGAATGTAGGAGAGGCATCATGACACAGACTGCCAGATTATATGGCAGCAGTTTGTATGAACTTGCTGCCGAAGAACAGCTTACAGACGTTTTGATGGAGCAGATGGAGGAAGTACGTCAGCTTTTCAGAGAGAATCCAGAGTATGTGAAGTTGCTGGGAGAGCCTTCCATTCCAGGAGAGAAAAGAGAAGAGCTTCTTGAGCAGGCTTTCGGAGGCCAGGCACAAAGGTATCTGGTGAATTTCCTGAAGCTGCTCTGCCAGCGCGATCTTATGCGGGAGTATTCCGGCTGCTGTCAGGAGTTCAGAAGGCGCTATAATGAGGATCATAATATAGCAGAAGCCCTTGTTACCAGTGCTGTGGCTCTTAGTGAGACGCAGATGGAAGCACTGAAGGCAAGGCTTGAGAAGATCAGCGGCAAGCAGGTGCTTCTCACCCAGAAAACAGATCCGAAAGTGGTAGCAGGTCTTCGTGTGGAGCTGGAAGGCAGACAGTTGGACGGAACGGTTCAGGGACGTTTGTCAGAAATGTCAAAGAAATTGAATGAAGTCATAGTCTAAATAAAATCATAGTTTAAATGAAGTCATAGTTTAAAGGATGGAAGGAAACATGCAGCTTAAACCTGAAGAAATAACCAAGGTCATCCGAAGCCAGATTAAATACTATGAAAATGCTATTCAGCAGAATGAAACAGGAACTGTCCTTATGGTAGGTGATGGGATCGCCAGAGCCAGCGGACTGGTGAACTGTATGGCAGGAGAGCTTCTTGAATTCGAGGACGGAAGCTATGGAATGGCACAAAATCTGGAAGAAAACAGCGTATCCATCGTATTGTTCGGTGATGATACAGGGATCGGAGAAGGCCAGACAGTAAAGCGTACAGGTAAGGTAGTGTCAGTACCGGCCGGAGATGCATTGATCGGACGAGTGGTCAATGCACTTGGTCAGCCCATTGACGGTGCCGGTCCTATAAAAGCAGAGGAGTACAGGGCGATCGAAAGTCCTGCACCAGGTATCTGCGAGAGAAAAAGTGTAAATCAGCCTCTTCAGACAGGGATCAAGGCCATTGATTCCATGGTGCCTATCGGAAGAGGACAAAGAGAGCTGATCATTGGTGACAGACAGACAGGCAAGACCACCATTGCCGCAGATACGATCATCAACCAGAAAGGTGAGGATGTGATCTGTATCTATGTTGCCATCGGACAGAAAAGATCTACGGTGGCTTCCCTTGTGGAAACATTGTCAAAGAATGGAGCCATGGATTACACCATTGTTGTTGCGGCTACTGCTTCAGAGGCAAGTCCTCTTCAGTATATCGCACCTTATTCCGGATGTGCCATGGGTGAGTATTTTATGTACAAAGGCAAGGATGTGCTGATCATTTATGATGACCTGAGCAAGCATGCAGTGGCATACCGTGCACTTTCCCTGCTGATCCGCAGACCACCAGGCCGTGAGGCATATCCTGGAGATGTATTCTACCTTCACTCCAGACTGCTGGAGCGTGCAGCGAAGCTGGATGATGCCCATGGAGGCGGTTCCATGACTGCACTTCCTATTATTGAGACACAGGCCGGGGATGTATCTGCATATATCCCTACCAATGTTATTTCCATTACAGATGGACAGATTTATCTGGAAACAGAGTTGTTCCATTCCGGTATCATGCCTGCAGTCAATCCGGGTATTTCTGTATCCAGGGTTGGGGGCAACGCACAGATCAAAGCCATGAAGAAGGTTGCCGGTACTCTGAAGCTTGTTTATTCTCAATACAGGGAGCTGCAAAGCTTTGCACAGTTCGGGTCTGACCTGGATGCTGATACAAAAGCCCGTCTGGATCAGGGAGCACGTATTGTGGAGGTGCTGAAGCAGGGACGTAATGCACCGGTTCCTGTTGAGAAGCAGGTGGCTGTTCTTTATGCTGTAACAAAGGGTATTTTGTCCCGGGTTGCAGTGGAAGATGTAAAAGAATACGAGGCAGGACTTTTTACCAGTCTTGACAATGATGCAGAGGGAGTTGCAGTGATGCAAAAGATCCGTTCTTCCGGAAAGCTGGAGGGCGAGACGGAAGAGGAACTGAAAAAGGTTCTGGAACAGTATACAGAAAGCTTTCTGGATACAAAGCCGGCAACTGGTAAATGATTAGGAGGATTTTAGATGGCTGCAAATATGAAAGCGGTAAAGCTGCGTATCAAAAGTGTGGAAAGCACCATGCAGATTACCAAGGCTATGGAGCTTGTAGCATCCTCCAAACTGCGTAAGGCAAAAGAACGTGCGGAAGTAAGCAGACCGTATTTCCAGGCTCTTCATAAGACCCTGGAAGAGATCGCCAGAGGTAATACTGATTTTACATCCGTATATGCAGCCGGTTCCAAAAGCGGCAAATACTGTTATGTGGTAATTGCCGGAGACAGGGGACTGGCCGGCGGATATAATACAAATCTGTTTAAATGCCTGGAAGAAAGAAGCCATGGAAAGGAATATACAGTCCTTCCCATAGGGAAAAAGGCTGTTGAGCATTTCCAGAGAAAAGGGATCCCCTGTGTGACAGATGCATTTGGGGAGATCGCAGATATTTCAGTGGCAGACTGTTACGAGATTGCCAATATTCTCTGTGAAGAATTCAAAAAGGAAAGCTTTGGACATATAGATCTTTGCTATACCAGATTTATTTCCATGCTGGCCCAGAAACCGGATGCCATCCCGGCCATGCCTTTGACAGATCTTGTAGGAGACAGTGGGGAAAGAGAGCCTGTCCGCAATCTGATTCTGTATGAGCCGGATGCAGCACAGGTATTTGATGCCATTGTGCCTGAATATCTGGCAGGCCTGATCTACGGGGCTGTGTGTGATAGTCTGGCCAGTGAACTGGCTGCCAGACGAAATGCCATGGAATCAGCCACCAGTAATGCCCAGGACATGATCGAAAGCCTAAATCTGCATTACAACAGAGCCCGTCAGGCAAGCATTACCCAGGAGATCACAGAGATCGTAGGCGGTGCGGAAGGCGTATAATTTGGAGGTAAATATAGGATGAATGATAAACACATTGGCGAGGTAGTGCAGGTGATCGGGCCGGTACTGGACATACGTTTTGCCCATGACCAGTTGCCGGCACTGCTGAATGCCATTGAGATTGATAATCATGGAGTGAAGCTGACTGCGGAAGTGGCACAGCAGATCGGTGATGATACCGTGCGCTGCATTGCCATGAATTCCACAGATGGAATGGTAAGAGGGACAAAAGCTGTGGATACTGGCAGTCCCATTAAAGTCCCGGTTGGCGAAGAATGTCTGGGCAGGGTATTTAACCTGCTTGGTGATCCGGTAGACAATCTGCCGGCACCGGAAACAAAAGAAAAATGGGCGATCCATCGTCCTGCGCCTGCTTATGAAGAGCAGGTACCGGCAACAGAGATCCTGGAGACAGGTATCAAGGTAGTTGACCTGATCTGCCCTTATGCAAAGGGTGGTAAGATCGGTCTGTTTGGAGGCGCAGGTGTGGGTAAGACTGTGCTGATCATGGAATTGATCCATAATGTTGCTACTGCTCATGGCGGACTGTCTGTGTTTACAGGCGTAGGAGAGCGTACCCGTGAGGGGAATGACCTTTATAATGAGATGAAGGAAAGCGGCGTTATTGACAAGACTGCCCTGGTGTATGGGCAGATGAATGAACCGCCGGGAGCACGTATGAGAGTAGGTCTTTCCGGACTTACCATGGCAGAATACTTCCGTGATGTTAAGAATCAGGATGTGCTTCTGTTTATTGACAATATTTTCAGATTTACACAGGCAGGCTCCGAGGTATCTGCGCTTCTGGGACGTATGCCTTCTGCAGTAGGATACCAGCCTACACTGGCAACTGAGATGGGTACTCTTCAGGAACGTATCACATCTACAAGAAAGGGCTCTATCACATCTGTACAGGCAGTTTATGTACCGGCAGATGACCTGACAGACCCGGCTCCTGCTACCACATTTACCCATCTGGATGCAACTACCGTACTTTCCAGGGATATTGCCAGTCAGGGTATTTATCCTGCAGTGGATCCACTGGATTCCACCAGCCGTATCCTTTCTCCTGAGGTAGTAGGCAGCGAGCATTATGAGATCGCACGTGCAGTACAAAGAGTGCTGCAAAGATATAAAGAACTGCAGGATATCATTGCCATCATGGGCATGGATGAATTGTCAGAGGAGGATAAGCTGACTGTAAGCCGTGCACGTAAGGTGCAGAGATTCCTGTCCCAAAGCTTTTCAGTGGCAGAGCAGTTTACAGGTATGAAGGGACAGTATGTTCCGCTGAAAGAAACATTACGAGGCTTTAAGATGATTCTTGACGGGGAATGTGACCAGATCCCTGAAAGCTGTTTCCTGTTTGCCGGAACCATTGATGATGTAATGGAAAAGGCAAAGAGCCAGAATCAGTAAAGGAGGCTGCCTATGAGTACATTTCCTTTAAGGATCGGTACACCGGACGGACTTCTGTTTGAAGGAGAGGCAGAACGTGTGGTCTGCCGCAGTATTACCGGAGATCTTGCCATTCTTGCCAGACACTGTAATTTCTGCACTGCCCTTGGCATGGGAGAAGCCAGTGTGGTGATGGCAGATGGCAGCAGAAGGACTGCCGCATGTATTGGCGGTATGATCTCTGTGATGAACGGCAGCTGCAGTCTTCTGGCAACCACCTGGGAATGGAAGGAGGACATAGACGTTCACCGAGCAGATGTTGCGAAGCAAAAAGCAGAAGAAAAGCTTGCCGAAAGCGGTTTGACCGATCAGGAATACAAACTTGCACAAGCAAAACTTCACCGTGCACTGGTACGGCTAAGTGTAAAAAAGTGATAGGGAAACCTGTCACTTTTTTGCGTTGACACGATAAGGTGTCAAGGTATACAATCATGTATTAAGAGAACCATTTAGGAGGTAGCAAATGAAGAAATTAATGACCGGCGATGAGGCCATTGCCAGGGGAGCATATGAGGCAGGTGTTTCTTATGCATCTGCATATCCGGGAACACCAAGTACAGAGATCCTGGAGAACCTGTCTACATACAAAGAGATTTATGCAGAGTGGGCACCCAATGAAAAGGTAGCCATGGAATCTGCTATCGGAGCATCTGTTGCAGGACTGAGAAGTATTGTATCTATGAAGCATGTGGGCATGAATGTGGCAGCAGACCCTATGTTTACCTGGGCTTACATGGGGGTAAACGGCGGCAATGTGATCGTAACTGCAGATGAGCCTGGGATGTTTTCTTCCCAGAATGAGCAGGACAACCGCAATTATGCCAAAGCAGCCAAGATTGCCATGATGGAGCCTTCCGACAGCCAGGAATGTATTGATATGGTGAAAGCAGCCTATGACCTGGGCGAAGAATTTGATACCCCATTTATCATCCGTATGACTACCCGTGTCTGTCATTCCAAATCTATTGTTGAGCTGACAGACAGGGCAGAGCAGCAGCCTAAGATATGGGAGAAGAATCCGGCCAAATACGTTTGCCTTCCTGCTATTGCAAGGAAGCTGCGTGTAAATCTGGAAAAAAGAATGGAGAAGCTTGCTGCTTACAGTGAGACAACACCATTTAACCGGATGGAGATGGGGGATACCCGTGTAGGAGTGATCGCTTCCGGTATCTGCTATTACTATGCAAAGGAAGTATTCGGAGAGGAAGCCTCTTATCTGAAACTTGGCTTTACCAATCCTCTGCCTGCAGGTCTGATCAAAGACTTCTGTTCCAAGGTAGATAAGGTTTATATTCTGGAAGAGAATGATCCCTATATTGAAGAATTCGTAAAGCAGCAGGGCTGTGCCTGCATCGGTAAAGAGCTTTTTCCATCATATGGAGAGCTGACACCAGATGTGATCCGCGCCTGCATTACAGGAAAAGAAAATCAGGTAATGGATTTTGACCACAGCAAGCTGATCGGCAGGGCGCCTTCTTTCTGTGCAGGCTGTCCTCACAGAGGTCTTTTCTACCGGCTTGGAAAGCGTAAGGACATTATGATCAGCGGCGATATCGGATGTTATACACTGGCAGCTGCAAAGCCCTATAGTGCAATGGATTCCACAGTATGTATGGGAGCCAGCATCAGCCTTGGACATGGGGCACAAAGAGCCTTCAATATGGAAGGCGTGAACAGAAGAGTTGTTACCGTACTTGGCGATTCCACATTTTTCCATACAGGTATCAATTCACTGATCAACACAGTGTACAATAAGAGCAATACAGTGAATATCATCCTGGACAACAGGATCACAGGAATGACAGGACATCAGAATAATCCGGGAACCGGTTATACAGCCAAAGGTGAGGAGACTACTCTGATCCGTATTGAGGATCTGGTGCGTGCTATCGGCATGAAGCATGTATATGTGATCAATCCTAACAATCTTCAGGAGGTAGATGATACACTGGATAAATGCCTGGCACTGGATGAGCCGTCCGTGATCATTACCCGCTGGCCATGTGCATTAAAGAAATTTTCCAAAGAGGATAAAGCAGAATTTGACAGTTTGTTTGTTACAAAGAACAAAGTGGATGAAGAGAAGTGCGTAGGCTGCCGTCTTTGCCTGAAGGCAGGCTGCCCGGCTATGTCCTATGACAGAAAAGCAAAGAAAGTCCATATCAATAAAGCACAGTGTGTAGGCTGTGATGTTTGTACCCAGGTATGCCCTAAGGCTGCCATTGTAAAGGAGGAGGCGTGACCATGACAAAAAGCATTTTATTAGTAGGTGTAGGTGGTCAGGGAACCATCCTTGCCAGCAAGATTCTCACAACAGGTCTGATGGAGGCCGGATATGATGTAAAAATGAGCGAGATCCACGGCATGTCCCAGAGAGGTGGAAGCGTTTCTTCACAGGTACGTTATGGAGAAAAGGTAATGTCTCCGGTTATCGAAAAAGGAAAGGCTGATATTATCGTTTCCTTCGAGAAAATGGAAGCATTGCGTGCACTGGATTATCTGAAACCAGATGGAGTACTTGTAGTAAATAACGAAGAGATCCCATCCATGTCTGTGATCACAGGAGAAGAGGAATATCCGGAGGATGTACTGGAAGAAATCCAGAAGCATGTAAAGGCAAAGGTGATCGATGCTACCCGCCTTGCAGGAGAGCTTGGTAATGAAAAGGCTGCCAATATGATCCTTCTGGGAACCATCATCCGTGCAATGGGGCTGGAGCATATCCACTGGGAGCAGATCCTGGAGGCCAATATTAAGCCGCAGTTCCTGGAATTAAATAAAAAAGCATTGAAAAAAGGAATTTCACTGATAGGAGATTAACCATGATTGCAGAAAAAATGAAACCTTACGTTAAAAACAATTCTGCCATCCGTATGATGTTTGAAGAAGGAAACCGTTTGAGAGGGATTTACGGTGCAGAGAATGTTTTTGATTTCAGCCTTGGCAATCCAAGCGTACCGGCACCGGACTGTGTACGCCAGGCCATCATTGAACTGGTAAATGATACAGAGCCTACTGTACTTCACGGCTATATGAGCAATGCAGGCTTTGAGGATGTGCGTCAGGCAATTGCAGATTCCCTGAACCGCCGTTTTGGTACAGCTTTTGGCGCAAAGAATCTGATCATGACAGTTGGCGCTGCCAGCGGTCTGAATGTAGCCCTTAAGACTATTCTGAACCCTGGAGAAGAAGTGATCGTATTTGCACCGTATTTCCTGGAATATGGTGCATATGTAAAGAACTACGACGGAAAGCTGGTGGAAATCTCACCGGATACTGCTACCTTCCAGCCTAATCTTCAGGAATTTGAAGAGAAGATCACTCCCAACACCAGGGCGGTGATCGTAAATACTCCACATAATCCTACGGGTGTTGTTTATTCTGAGGAGACCATCAAGAAGCTGGCTGCCATCATGGAAGCAAAGCAGAAGGAATATGGTACAGTGATCTATCTTATTTCTGATGAGCCATACAGAGAACTGGCTTATGATGGGGTACAGGTTCCGTATCTGACCAAATACTATGATAATACTATTGTAGGATATTCCTACAGCAAGTCACTTTCCCTTCCAGGAGAGCGTATTGGCTATCTGGTGATTCCGGATGAAGCGGACGGAAGCCAGGAGATGATCACTGCAGCGGCCATTGCCAACCGTACCATCGGCAGTGTGAATGCACCATCCCTGATCCAGAAGGTGATCGCCAAATGTGTGGATGCAGAGGTAGATGTGGCTGCTTATGACAAGAACAGACTGGCTCTTTATAATGGGCTGAAGGATCTGGGCTTTGAGTGCATCAAACCGGAAGGTGCTTTTTATCTCTTTGTAAAGTCACCGGTTGCAGATGAGAAGGAGTTTTGTGAAGCCGGTAAGAAATACAATATCCTGATGGTTCCAGGCAGCTCTTTTGCCTGCCCAGGATATGTACGTCTGGCATACTGTGTATCTTATGATACCATTATCAATTCCCTGCCTCAGTTTGCAAAGCTGGCAAAGGAGTTTGAAATTGCCTGATACCATGATCACCAAAAAGAAAAAGAAGGCACACATAAACGATCTTGGTAAAGATCCTGTGCCTGAACTGGTGCTGCGCCTGGCTCTTCCCACTATGCTTGCCCAGCTGGTAAGCGTGCTTTATTCCGTTGTAGACCGTATGTACATTGGAATGGGTGTGGGTAGCCTGGCCCTGGCCGGAGCAGGTGTGTGCGCTCCAATCGTTACATTATTGTCCTCCTTTGGCACCCTTGTGGGCCTGGGAGGATCTCCTTTAATGGCTATGCGTATGGGAGAGGGGAATACAAAAGAAGCAAAAAAGATCATGAATAATGGATTCATGATGCTTACTGCACTGTCAGCAATTCTTACCATCGTCTTTCTTCTATCAAAGGAAAAGCTGATCCTTTGGTTTGGAGCCAGCAATGCCACTTTTCAATATGCGGATACCTACCTGACCATTTACACGGCGGGTACTTTTTTTGCCCTGATGGCCTGTGGCATGAACAGCTATCTGATCGGACAGGGGTTCTCCGGCCTTGGGATGGGAACAGTGATCCTTGGTGCAATTCTGAATATTGCCCTGGATCCGGTGTTCATCTTTGTATTCCACATGGGTGTGGCAGGGGCTGCGGCTGCTACCGTGATCTCCCAGATGGCATCCTGCGTGGCTGTACTTCTTTTTCTGCACAGCAAAAAGATGCCGGTACGTCTTGGCTGGGGAGGATTTTCCTGGAAAACCGTGAAAAGGATCCTTGCTTTCGGGATGTCCCCATTTTTGATCATTGCTTTTGACAGCGTGATCCTGATCGTATTAAATACAGTGCTTCAGCGTTATGGAGGGGGAAAAGAAGGGGACATTCTTGTAACCTGTGCCACCATCGTACAAAGCTATATGCTTCTGATCACCATGCCTCTGGGCGGAATTACTCTTGGGTGCCAGCCTGTGATCAGCTATAATTACGGAAGCGGGGATGGAGAGCGGGTAAAGAAGGCAATGAAGTGTATTGTTGGGCTGTGTCTGCTTTTTTGCGGACTGATGACGATTGTAACCTTTACTGTATCCCCGCTATATGTTTCACTTTTTACCAGAGATGAAATGCTCCTGAACAGATCTGTACGATACATCCGGATTTTTACAGCCATGATCATACCATTGGCTGTACAGTATCCTTTGGTAGATGAATCTACAGCTCTGGGGCAGGTGCGGCTTGCACTGTTCTGCTCTATGTTCCGTAAAACTTTATTCTTAGGTGTGCTTCTGATCTTTCCGGCGGTGATCGCTGCAGATGCAGCTTTCCTTTCAGAGCCGCTGGCAGATGTGATCAGTGCCACAGTGACTACCTGTCTGTTTCTTCATTTCTTTCCAAGGATTCTTGCGCGGCGAAGAGAAGAACTGGAAAAAGAATAAGTAAAAAATACCCTGTACCTTCCGTGAAAGATCATGCGGAAAGCACAGGGTATTTTATATTCAAGAATGCCTCGGCATTCTTGCTGCGAGGTGCGCGTCATGCAATTGCATGATATACTACATCCGGACAAAACCTTAGCGGCAGGCCTTGGGGATGTAAAATCAGTTTTTCTTAAAGGCAGCTCTTTTACGATCCCTTGCATCAAGGATCCTTTTGCGGATACGAAGGCTTTTTGGTGTTACCTCCAGAAGCTCATCCGTATCAATAAATTCAATTGCCTGCTCCAGACTGAGTACCTTAGGCGGAGTCAGCTTTAATGCTTCGTCAGCGGAAGAGGAACGTGTGTTGGTAAGATGCTTTGTCTTACATACATTCAGCTCAATATCCTCTGCCTTACCATTTTGTCCGATGACCATACCACTATAAACCTTCTGGCCAGGTCCGATAAATAAAGTACCCCGCTCCTGGGCAGCGAAAAGACCGTAAGTCACAGATTCTCCAGCCTCGAATGCGATCAGGGAACCCTGTTTTCTGTATGGGAAATCTCCCTTGTAAGGCGCATAACCATCAAACTCCGTATTGATCACACCGGTTCCCTTGGTAGATGTGAGGAAATCACCACGGAAGCCGATCATACCTCTGGAAGGGATATGGAACTCAAGACGGACAGAGCCATCACTGGCAGTACTCATGCCCTGCAGTTCTCCTTTACGCTCGCTTAACTTCTGGATCACAGTTCCGGAAAACTCCTCAGGAACATCTACATATGCGATCTCCATTGGCTCCAATTTCTTGCCGCGCTCATCATAGTGATACAGAACCTCCGGCTTGCTCACTGCAAACTCAAAACCTTCACGACGCATATTCTCGATCAGTACAGAAAGGTGAAGCTCACCACGGCCGGAAACCTTGAAACACTCTGTGGTTTCAGTATCCTCTACACGCAGGCTCACATCTGTATTCAGCTCTTTGTAAAGGCGGTCACGAAGATGTCTGGAAGTAATATATTTTCCTTCCTGGCCGGCTAAAGGACTGTCATTTACCAGGAAATTCATGGCAATGGTAGGCTCGGAAATCTTCTGGAAGGGGATTGCTTCCGGATTCTCACCACCGCACAGGGTATCACCGATATGAATCTGTGCAATGCCGGAGATAGCAACAATAGAACCAATGGAAGCTTCTTTTACTTCCACCTTATTCAGACCGTCAAATTCATACAGCTTGCTGATTTTTACCTTCTGGCGCTTGTCAGGATCATGGTGGTTCAAAAGAGTAAGCTCCTGATTTACGGCGATGGAGCCATTTTCAACCTTACCTACGCCGATACGGCCTACATATTCATTGTAGTCAATAGTGCTGATCAGTACCTGGGTGTCTGCATCCGGATCACCTTCCGGTGCAGGGATGTATTTCAGAATAGCTTCAAATAAAGGCTCCATGTTTTCCGGTGTGTCCTTCAGATCCAAAACTGCATGACCTGTCTTGGCTGAAGCATAAAGGAACGGGCAGTCCAGCTGCTCATCAGAAGCACCCAGATCCATGAGCAGTTCCAGTACCTCATCAACAACTTCATCCGGTCTTGCTTCTGGTCTGTCGATCTTGTTGATGCAGACGATCACGTGCAGATCCAGTTCCAGAGCTTTTCTTAAAACAAATTTGGTCTGGGGCATAGCGCCCTCAAAGGCATCAACCAGGAGGATGACGCCGTCTACCATCTTAAGCACACGTTCTACTTCACCACCGAAATCAGCATGTCCAGGTGTGTCAATGATATTAATCTTAACACCTTTGTAATGAACAGCAGTATTCTTGGAGAGGATAGTGATACCACGTTCTCTTTCAATATCATTGGAGTCCATGACACGCTCCTGAACTTCCTGATTTGCACGGAAAACGCCGCTTTGTTTCAAAAGCTGGTCCACAAGTGTGGTTTTCCCATGGTCAACGTGGGCAATAATGGCTACATTGCGTACATCTTCGCGTTTGGTCTTCATAAAATCGAATTCCTTTCTTTCTATTCTTTCTATATTAATGTGTTTCATTCTCATAAGTTGTCCGATTTTTCAGTTTACCACATTTTTCGCAGATTACAAGGTGTTGGAATGATTTTTTTGATTTTCCTGATTTTTTGGTTCTAAAAAAGATCTTATCTACATACATAATATAGACCCGCCCAAGAGGGCAGCAACACGCAAAGTGAAGGGAAGGAGAGCTACATTATGGCAGATAAAATTATTGAAAACAATCAGGTGTGGATCATTGGGAAGATCGCAACAGGTTTTACCTTCAGTCACCAGGTTTTCGGAGAAGGTTTTTATACCATGGAGCTGCTAGTGAAAAGATTGAGTAATTCAGAGGACAGGATTCCGGTAATGATTTCGGAAAGACTGGTGGATGTAACCCAGGACTATGTGGGGGAATACATAGAGATCCATGGACAGTTCCGGTCCTATAACCGACACGAAGAAAAACATAATCGGCTGGTATTGTCTGTTTTTGTAAGAGAACTGAGATTTGTGGAGGAAGATGATGAGGCTGATCCGGTCAATCAGATATTTCTGGACGGCTATATCTGTAAGCCGCCTGTTTATAGAAAAACCCCTCTTGGAAGGGAAATCGCAGATATTTTACTGGCTGTAAACAGACCTTATGGTAAATCAGATTATATCCCCTGTATTTGCTGGGGAAGAAATGCAAGATACGCTTCTGCCTTTGAAGTGGGCGGTCATGTACTGATCTGGGGCAGGATACAGAGCAGGGAATATATGAAGCGCATCGGAGAAAACGAAACAGAAAAGCGGACTGCCTATGAAATATCTGTAAGCAAGCTAGAGTACATAGAATGATATGCTGCCTAAGTAAAATGATCATCGGTCATGCTGGGCTTGCAATTCTGGCGAAACTGAGGTAATATAAGGATATTATTTGAAAATGGCGTAGTTTGCGCCTGTATTTTACAGCAGCAAAATGTCACTGACCGGCAGCTTTTTCTGACAGGGAAATCCAGCTGGACGCAGCGTCGAGAGGAAATATTATGGAAAGAGAATTAACAGAGGTTTACTGTGGAAGTGGCCGGGGAAAGACTACTCTGGCAATGGGACAGAGCCTGCGGGCATCCACTCAGGGCAAAAGTGTGATCATCATACAGTTCCTGAAGGGAAATGAACGCCGGGAACTGGATTTTCTGGAAGAACTGGATGAACTGGATATTAAGATTTTTCGCTTCGAGAAAATGGAAACCTGCTATGAGGAGCTGACAGAACAGGAGAAGTCAGAGGAGAAACGTAATATTCTGAATGGACTGAATTTCTCCAGGAAGGTAGTTGCCACCCAGGAATGTGATTTCCTTGTACTGGATGAGATCCTGGGGCTTCTGGACAATGGGATCGCTACATTGGATATGATCACAGACATTCTCAAACTGAAGAATGAATCTATGCATGTAGTGCTGACAGGAAGGATGATGCCGGATTCATTAAGACCCTATGTGGACAGTGTAACCACTCTGACAACAGAAATGATCTGACAACAGAAACAATCTGACGGAGGGAAGAGCTGCATGAATGCAGGATTCCCTGATTTACGCGAGCAACGAGCCAAAGTCCGTGCTTGCACGAGACCTTGGCGACTGCCGCGATAACTTGAGAAACTCGCGGAGCGTGTTTCTCATAGTTTATACAAAGAAGATAAGGAGGAAGATTAATGGCAATTTTTAAGGGTGCTGGTGTTGCAATTGTAACTCCAATGTATGAGGATGGAAAGGTAAACTATGATAAGCTGGAAGAACTTTTAGAACAGCAGATCGCAGGCGGCACAGATGCAGTGATCATCTGTGGGACAACAGGTGAGTCTTCCACCATGACACATGGAGAGCACTTAAAGACCATCAAGTTTGCTATCGACAAAGTGGCAGGACGTATTCCGGTGATCGCAGGTACTGGCTCCAACTGTACAGAGACTGCCATTATGCTGTCCAAGGAGGCTGCTTCCTATGGAGCTGACGGACTTCTGCTTGTAACACCTTATTACAATAAGGCTACACAGAAAGGACTGATCAGGCATTATACAGCCATTGCCAATGAAGTGCCGGATACACCGATCATTCTTTATAATGTACCAAGCCGTACAGGATGTAATCTTGCACCGGCTACTGTTGTTTCTCTTGCAAAGAATGTTAAGAATATTGTTGGTATCAAGGCTGCCAGCGGAGATCTGTCCCAGATTGCCAAGATGATGTCAATGGCAGATGGATGTATTGACCTTTATTCAGGCAATGATGACCAGGTACTTCCGATCCTTTCACTTGGCGGAGTGGGTGTGATCTCTGTGTTATCCAATGTAGCACCAAGGCAGACTCATGATATGGTTGCTAAGTTCCTTGAAGGAGATGTAAAAGGAGCTGCTAAGATCCAGCTGGATGCTATACCGCTGATCAATGCGCTGTTCTGTGAGGTGAATCCTATCCCTGTCAAGACAGCACTGAATCTTATGGGCATGCAGGTAGGACCTACTCGTATGCCATTATGCGAAATGGAGCCTGAAAATGAGGCACGTCTTGCAAAAGCAATGAAGGATTTTGGGATTAAGCTTGCATAAGACAGAAAGGGATTACAGATGGTAAAGATTATTATGCATGGCTGCAATGGACATATGGGACAGGTAATTTCCTCTTTAGTAGAGAAGGATCCTAATGCACAGATCGTTGCAGGCATTGATATTGCAGATAATGGGAATAACAGTTATCCGGTTTTTACAGATATGGAAGCATGTGATACACCGGCGGATGTATTGATCGATTTCTCCTCTCCAAAGGCAGCAGATCAGCTGATGGACTACTGTGTACGCCGCAGTCTGCCACTGGTACTTTGCACCACAGGCCTTAGTGAAGCACAGCTTGCAAAGGTGGAAGAAACATCGGGCAGGATCCCGGTTCTTCGTTCTGCCAACATGTCTCTTGGGATCAATACCCTGCTGAAGCTGATCCAGGATGCAGCTAAGATCCTTGCAACTGCAGGTTTTGATATGGAGATCGTAGAGAGGCATCACAATCTGAAGCTTGATGCGCCCAGTGGTACTGCTCTTGCTCTTGCGGACAGTCTGAATGAGGCCATGGACGGAGAGTATCATTATGTATACGACCGCAGCCAGCGCAGAGAGTTAAGGGATCCAAAGGAGATCGGCATCTCCGCTGTACGCGGCGGTACCATTGTAGGAGATCATGAAGTGATCTTTGCAGGACCGGACGAAGTGATCGAGTTTAAGCACACTGCATACTCCAAGGCTGTATTCGGTAAGGGTGCTGTAGAAGCAGCCAAATTCCTTGCAGGCAAGCCGGCTGGGAAGTATGATATGAGTGATGTGATCGGATAATTCAAAATAGGATTTACAATCCTAAACAAACCTGCTATAATGTGCAGGAAGATTGCAAAGGAGCGAGTCCACAGAGGGCTTGTTCCTTTTTTTTTAGAAGACGCTTTTTATTTGAGAAAATTATACAATTTAACAACAAAAGACATGTAGAAATCAGACATGCCTGGTAAAATGCTGAAAAAAATTGTATAAACCAAAAAAAAATTATTTATTTTATATAAATAACATTGTATTCACAGTTTGAATGTGCTATACTGAAGCTAACAAATGAACAACAGTCAGAAAAAGGAGGAATTTAACATGAAGAAGTCATTCGTTGCAGCATTATTATGTGGAGCACTGACAGTTGCTGCTGTGCCGGCAGTACCGGTTATGGCTGATGAGCCGGATTACGCATCTATGAAGATCGTACTGATCCTTCCGGGAAGCATTGATGACCAGAGCTGGAATGCCAGCAATAATGCAGGAGCAAAGGCCTGCGATGAACAGCTGGGCACATCCATCGAAGTTGTAGAGTCTGTTCCGGTAGAAGAGTTTGAATCCACCTTTACTGAGTATGGTGAGAAAGGATACGATCTGATCCTGTCTGCAGGAAGCCAGTTTGACGAGGCTTGTGCAGCAGTTGCACCACAGTATCCGGACTCCATATATACAGTGATCAACGGCCAGATCAGTGATACAGACAATATGGTTCCTGTATTCCCCAAGGAGTATGAGGGATCTTATCTTGCAGGTATTATGGCAGGCTACGCTACAGAGAACGGAAACTTTGCAGTCATGGGCGGCGAGTCTAATGCTCCTATGGTGAAGCTGATGGATACTTATGATGCAGCAGCCGAGTCTGTATGTGAGGAGAGAGGCCTTGATTTTACCACTGCACGTTCTTTCGTAAACAGCTGGACAGATGTTTCCGCAACAAAGGACATGGCAGCACAGATGATGGACAATGGCGCTGACACCGTATTCTGCTATTCTAATGAGGGTGCTTCCGGTGCTGTTCAGGCAGCAGAAGAAAAAGAAGGCAAGTTTGTTGCTTTTGCAGCAGATAAGAATGATGAGAGCAGCTGCGTATACGGTTCTGTTCCGATGAACTGGGCAAATGTATATCCGTGGATCATCCAGGGTGTTGCAAAGGGTGAGCTGAAGGGTGCACAGGAAGTTGGCGTTGCTGAAGGCGTATTTGAAGCGAAATATTCAGATGCATGCTCTGATGAGTGCAAAGCTGCTGTTGATCAGGCAATCAAAGATATTACAGACGGAAAGATCGATTTCACACAGTATTTTTCCGAGAAATAAGTAAAAGATCGTAATGATTCAGCAGGTAGTATCCTGCGGGAACAGTTACAAAAGATCTTCCGAAGGGGCTGTTGCGTGGGATTGTGCAGCAGTCCCTTTTGGTACATCAGGAGGCAGATATGAGTGAAGCGGTTATTGAGTTAAAGCACATAACGAAACGGTTTGCCAAGGTACTGGCAAATGATGACGTTTCCATTACAGTCCATAAAGGAGAAGTGGTGGCTCTTCTTGGGGAGAACGGGGCAGGTAAAAGTACGATCATGAAAATCCTCTACGGCCTTTATCATGCTACCTCCGGTGAGATATGGATCGATGGAAAGGAACGTAAAATAGCATCCCCCAAAGAAGCAATGGCACTGGGGATCTCCATGATCCAGCAGCATTTTTCACTGGTGCCGGCACATACGGTAACAGAAAATATCATTCTTGGCAATTGCAAAGGCAGGGTGGATATCAAGGCCAAAGAAAAGGAGATAGAGGCACTGGCAAAGCAGTACGGGTTTGATGTGCCTGCCGGAGAATATATCAAGAATCTTTCAGTAGGCACCCAGCAGAAGGTAGAGATCCTGAAAGCTCTTTATCTGAATGCAAGGATCCTGATCATGGATGAGCCTACTGCAGTTCTTACTCCACAGGAGATTGATACATTGATGGCCTTTGTGAAAAATTATGTGTCAAAAGGCAATTCTGTTGTCTTTATCACACATAAGATGAAAGAAGTCATGCAGGTGTCAGACACCATTGTGGTTATGCGAAACGGTAAGATCTGCGGAACCGTAAAAAAAGAAGATACCAATGAAAAAGAACTGGCACATATGATGATCGGTCATGATCTGGAAACCTTGCAGGCACCGGGAGGAGATGATCCGGAAAAGAAAAAGAAACGGCTGATCGTGGAAGATCTGACCATTCAGAAAAAGGATAGTGCACCAGTGCTGGATCATATTAATCTTACAGTCCATGAAGGAGAGATTCTTGGGATTGCCGGTGTTTCTGATAATGGGCAGCAGGAGCTGTGTGAGGCACTTTACGGTGCAGAGACCCCTACCCAGGGTAAGATCCTTCTGGACGGCAGGGACATTACAGCCACCAGCGTTAAGGACAGGATCACCATGGGGATGGGATATACAGCATCAGACCGTTACCGTTACGGTATGGTGGCGGAGATGTCCCTGGCAGAGAATATGCTTCTGAAAGCCAGTTATCTGAAAAACTGGGTAAGTCATGGGATCATTAACTGGAAAAAACTGCGCCAGTATACAGAACGTCAGATCAAAGAATACAAGATTAAGGCTCCTGACTGCAATGTAACTGCAGGCAGTCTTTCCGGCGGTAATCAGCAGAAGGTAGTTGTGGCCAGAGAAGTAGATATGGGGAAAAGCCTGGTGATCTTTGACCAGCCGACCAGAGGCCTTGATCTGGGCGCCATCAATTATGTACATAAAACTATTCTGGGAGAGAAAAACAGCGGCAAGTCCGTGATCCTTGTTTCTACAGAACTGTCTGAGATATTTGCACTGTCTGACAGGATTGCAGTTATGTATAAGGGCAGGATCATGGGCATTTACAAAAATGGTGAGCTTACCACAGAGAAGATCGGTCTTCTGATGGCAGGTTATCAGCCGGATAAGGAGGAAGAGGCATGAAACAGAACGGAAAAATAAAGGATTTCCTTTTATGGACGGTGCTGGCCATTGTACTTGGACTGATCGTCAGCTTTGCATTCCTTCCCCTTTTAGGCGTGGATCCTGTGGATTCCCTGAAGATAATGCTTACAGAAACCTTTTCAGATAAGTTTACCATGGGAAATATCCTGATCAAGACTACACCGCTGATCCTTACCAGCCTTGCTTTTGCATTCACCTACAAAGCCAATCTTTATAATATTGGTGCACAGGGGCAGTTTTATGTGGGATGTATTTGTGCAGTGGCAACTACCCTGGCACTGCAGACAAAGCTTCCGGGAGTAGTGGTACTGCTTCTGGCATTTGTGGCAAGTATTCTGGGCGGCGGACTGACTGGGCTTCTCATTGGATTTCTGAAAGCAAAATTTAATGCCAATGAATTTCTGGTAAGTATGATGTCCACGTATGTGGTACAGTACGTGATGCAGCTTCTTCTCCGTACTGCCCTGCAGGAGCCGAAGCACGAATATCTGAAGACTGCATATATTGACAATTCTGCATGGCTTCCTAAGATCATTCCTGGAACTTCAGTTTCACTTGGGATTGTGATCGCTCTTGCAGCAGCCATTTTCATCTGGTTTATCCTGTATCATACATCTCTTGGATACAGAGTTCGTGTAACAGGACTGAATCAGGATGCAGCCAGGATGTCGGGCATCAGCCCTAAGAAAATGTGTATGACCGCATTTTTTATCAGTGGTGCCATTGCAGGGCTTGCAGGCTTTACAGAGATCAACGGAATGCAGCATATGCTTCTTACAGGATTTGAGTCAGATATTGGATCTTATGGTATTGGTATCGCCATTATGGCAAGTGCAAACCCCATCGGTGTTATTTTTGCGGCGCTTCTTTTCGGAACTCTTCAGGTAGGCGGTACAGCACTGGGGCATTCCACAGATGCTCCGGCCAGCGTTATTGACGTTATGCTTGGCTTTGTTATGTTGTTTGTGCTGATGTCCTTCTTTGTAAGAAGAAAGCTGGAGATCCGGAAACTGAAACATCAGAAGCTGCAGAAAGGAGAGGCATGATATGCAGGTATTTATTAATTTGATCACCAGAGCATTTTTCATGAGTACACCTTTGATCCTTGGAGCACTGGGAGAAGTTCTGGCAGAGCGTACAGGTATGATGGTTACTGCTGTTGAAGGTATTTTCCTTATTGGTGCATGGGGCGGCTTTATTGGCGCTTATCTTAGCGGAAGCATGCTGGCAGGCTTTCTTCTTGCTATGATTTGTGGTCTTCTTGTGGCGGCTTTATATGGAGTGACTACTGTGTATATGCATCAGCATCAGATCGTTATGGGAACAGCCATCGCCATTTTGATCACCGGGTTCTGTACCTTCTTCTATCGTGTGATTTTTGGCATTCAGACAGTACCTCTTAAGGTAACACCTTTATCAGTGATCAGGATTCCTCTTTTGTCCAGGATCCCTGTGATTGGACAGGTACTGTTTTCACAGAATATTGTTACATATATTACCTATCTTCTGGTTCCTATCGTATTTTTTGTGATCTATAGAACCTCTCTTGGACTTTCCATGAGATCCTGCGGTGAGAATCCAGAGGCTGCAGATGCTGCCGGTATTAATGTTACAAGGACCAGATTCCTGGCCGTGCTTGTAGCCGGATGCATGGGCGGTGTGGCAGGTGCTTACTATTCTCTTTGCAATGTGGGAATGTATACATCAGAGATCATTGGAGGAAGAGGCTGGATCGCATTTGGTATCTGCTTTCTTGGTAACTGGAATCCAGTTGGGGCTTTGATCTTCGGCATTGTTTTTGGTATTTCCGACGCTTTGGGAACTTATGTAAAAGCTCTTGGCAATGCAGCCATTCCCAGTGAGCTGTTCAGCGCACTTCCATACATCCTTGTGATCGTACTTACAGTATGCAGGAAACAGTTTAACGTGCCGGCAAAGCTTGGTGCTAATTATGTAAAAGAGGACTAAATGACAGAATATATTATCAAAAACGGTTTTATTGTAAATGGTAAAATGGAAAAGCCTTTCCTGGGAACCGTTGTGGTAAAAGATGGAATCATCCTGGAGATTGCTCCTTTTGTGGAGATCCCTTCAGATTTTCCAAAAGACCAGATTCTGGATGCTGCCGGGGGCTATATTACCCCCGGCTTTATTGATATCCACAGACACGGTGACTGGGAAGCCCTTGTAAACGGGGATGACAGGCTTTTGAACAGGCAGGGACTGACTACAGTTGTAAATGGAAACTGCGGCCTTTCTGTAGCACCTGCAGGACAAAGATATGCAAAAGAAATCAGTAGCTTTTTAAGCAGTGTTACCGGAGAGCCAACCGCAGATGTGAAGAGCATGCCGGATATGACTTCTTATATGAATGCCCTTAAAAAGGTAAAAAGAAGTGTGAATACCGGGATGCTATCTGGCAACGGGACCATCCGGGCTGGAGTGAAGGGCTATGCCCCAGGCCGGCTTACAAATGAGGAACTTCATCAGGTGTGGGCAGTGCTGGAAGAATGCCTGGCTGCAGGCGTACTGGGGGTAAGCATGGGACTTGCCTATGCTCCGGAGTTTGAATACGATCAAAAGGGAGCCGTGCAGGCGCTTTCACCCTTAAAAGGAACACAGATCCCTATTGTTACCCATATCAGAAATGAGGGAGATGGCATCCTTCCGGCTTTGGAAGAGGTGATCGGTATTGCAGAAGAACTTCAGATCCCTCTTCATGTAAGCCATATGAAATGTATTGGTAAGAAGAACTGGGGAGAGACTCCGGTAAAGATCCTGAAGCTTCTGGATCAGGCGGAGCGAAGGGGTGTGAAAGTGGATTTTGACCTGTACCCTTATCTTACAGGTTCTACCCAGCTGGTTCACCTTTTGCCTCCCCAAAGCCAGAAAGGCGGAACTGAGGCGATCATCCGCAGGCTGTCAGATCCGGATTACCGAAAAGAACTGACCCGTGTGCTGAAGACTCCTTCTATGGAGTTTGAAAATATTGTGGAGCTGGCAGGCTTTGAAAGGATTTATGCAAGCAGCCTTCATACACCGGAATATGCACCTTATGCCGGTCAGTCTATTGCCAGGATCGGGCAGCAGCTGGGGAAGGATCCTTATGATACCTTGTATGATATCCTGATTGCAGAAAAATGTGAGGTAACTATGCTGGATACCATTGCTTCTGAAGAGGATATGCTTTTATTTTTAAAGGACAGGCGTGCCAATCTGATCTCTGATGCCGTTTATCCGGCAGGAGGGAAAAGGCATCCAAGAGTATGTGCTGCATTTCCAAAGCTGCTGACGGATTATGTGCGTGATAAAAAGATATTTACCATTGAGGAAGCAATCTATAAGATGACAGCCAGACCTGCGCAGGTTTATCACATGGACCGTGGGACCCTTCAGATGGGAATGCCGGCAGATTTATGTGTGTTCCACCTGGAAAATCTGGATACTGCAGCAGATTTTGACAATCCGGACCGGCTGTGCACAGGCTTTGATTATGTGCTTACAGGCGGCCAGATCGTTGTCAGGAAGGATCAGTGGAACAATCCTGGCAGCGGAGAAGTGATCGTAAGAGCTGCAAGATAGCATCCGGAATAGTACCTGATTTCATATTCCTTATTTTTCCAGTATAGGATTTGTAAAAATATACAAAATAACATTACAGTAACGATTCAGCAGGCAGTATCCCGCCAGGGCACTGAAGAGTTACACAGTACAAGTTAAATCCCAAGGAAAAAGGAGATCAGTGGAATGAAAAAAGCTAAAATGATTCTGATGAGTATACTGCTTGTTTTTACATTTTCTATGCTGGCAGGATGTGGCACAAAGAACGGACGTAAGGCAGCAGATGAAACGAAAAAGAGTACGGAGGACAAAGCTGCCGAAGATAATGCCACAGAGGATAATGCCGCAGATAAAAAAGATAAGGATAAAAAAACGGAAGATGATGGAAATAGGGACAAAATAGATGACGCAAAGGATAACAAAGAGGAGAATGTGAGGGAGAATAAAGAAGACAATGCACCAGATAATGCACCGGATGATGTAACGGATAATGGACCTGATCAGACAACAAAGGGTCAGCAGGATGGAAATATTGATCAGAATAACAATGGGGACGGCACGGTATCCGGTGAACTTGGGAATGCAGTAAAGGACATCGGAAATGGTGTTGGAGATGCTGTGGAGGATACCGGGGATGCGGTTGGGAATGCAGTGGAAGGCCGGTAGGGGGATTATGTAAAGAGATTCCTGGCACGGCCGGTTGGTATGAAGAACTGTATAGGCGGCAAAAATTATTCTGTTTCTATAGCTGCGAAAGCTTTGCAATGCTATAGAAACAGGATATTTTTTGCCCTTTTGAATGATTCACATGCAGGCCGTGCCAGCTACAGAACATGTAGAAGTGAGCGTAGAGTAACAGAAAAAGAATATTAAAGAGCGATTGGAAGAGAACAGGCAGGAAGTGAAAAAACAAGAAAAACAACAGAAAGTTAAAAAAATCAATCCAGAGGTATGGAACTATAAGAAAAACAGATGTAGGTGTCGATGAAAATCGCAAGTTCTTGCGAAAAATATGATGTGATGATATACTTGTTATGAACAGCGTATAAAGCATTAAACAGATGTCAGGAGGCAATCATGGCTGTATCATATGAGCGTTTATGGAAATTGTTAATTGACAGGAAAATAAGTAAAGCAAACTTAAGAAAAGCCTCTGGAATCGCACCTAATACAATGACAAAGCTTCGTCGAAATGAAGAAGTAACACTTACTGTTTTAGGTAAAATATGCAACGTTCTGGAGGTCGATTATGGCGATATCATAGAGTATGTAGATAAGGGAGATGAAGAATGATATGACACCGGAAGAAAAAGCGCGTTGCGTAATCGATAATAATCTCCGCCAGTCAGGACGTTATGCAAAGAGTTCTTTCAAATATTTTCTACCTTTAGATGTAAAGGGATTTCGAAAATGTCAGATTAATGCAATCAATAATCTGGAAAAATCGTTTGCAGATAATCGTCCGAAGGCATTAGTACAGATGGCAACAGGAGCGGGAAAGACATTCACAGCAATTACGGCGTCATATCGTTTGCTCAAATATGGGAACATGAAACGCATCTTATTTTTAGTAGATACGAAAGGGCTAGGTGAGCAGGCAGAAAGAGAGTTTCTTGCGTATACACCGAACGATGATCCACGCTCATTTTCACAGATATATGGAGTACGTAGATTAAAATCCTCTTATATACCGAATGAGGAAGCAATTGTGGATGATAGATGCAGATCTTGCAGATTTTGTAAAATGCTATAATCCAGATTTCAGAAAAAAAGGATTTATTTTACCAATCCGATAGAATGGAAAAAATCATCTACAGGGGATAAAAGCGAAAATTATTTGGAAGATTGGTATACTGACAGGAATAATATCTTAAAGGCATATCAGCTTATAAAACAGCATTGTATGGAAGTGCAAAAACAGTATTGCATACCACAATATATCATGACAGTATATAGTCATTTGTCCAAGTTGAAGAAATTGATTTTGATAAAGTGTGCGCGCCTCAGGCCAGTGTTTAAAAAAGATATAGGAAGGAAGTGACCATATGGCAATACCAACAAGTATTAAAACTCTCTTGTCCGGAGATGTAGTTGAATGGGCGAGAATTGAATTTAAGGAAACCTGGGATGCAGCGGCATCTTTGAAATCTATATGTGCATTTGCAAATGATCTTGACAACTGGGGCGGTGGATATATTGTTATCGGTGTACAGGAAAATAATGGCAGGCCTGTTTTTCCATTAAAGGGAGTTCCGACAGAAAAGCTGGATTCTTATCAGAAAAATATATTTGCAAAATGCAAACTCCTTAGACCGGCTTATACACCGATTATTGGTGTTGAAACATATCAAGACAAGCATTTTATTGTTATATGGTGTCCTGGTGGAGATAACAGACCGTATTCATCACCAAAGACAATGGAAAAAGATAACAAAGAGAGAATACATTATATTCGTAAAGCTTCCAATACTGTAGAACCTTCAGATGATGAAGAAAAAGATTTATTCAATCTGGCAAATAGAGTTCCATTTGATGATAGAGTGAATCATCAGGCAGAATTAGAAAATTTGAATATTATGTTAATTCAGAATTATCTTAAAGAGATAGGTAGTTCGCTGTATGAAAAATCAAAATTGGGAGATTTCACTGAATTATGTAGTGACATGAATATTATCAGTACACTTCCAGAGTATATAAAACCAAAAAACGTAGGATTAATGTTCTTTTGCATGGAACCAGATAAATTTTTTCCGTGTACACAGATTGATATTGTACAATTTCCGGATGGGTTAGGCGGAGACAATATTATCGAAAATACTTTTAAAGGACCGATTCATCAACAACTAAGAGAGGCATTACAGTTTATAAAGAATTCCATCGTAACGAAAAAAATTGTAAAGAGTGCGGACAAAGCAGAGGCAGATTGGGTGTATAACTATCCGTATGCTGCTTTAGAAGAGGCTCTTGCCAATGCTGTTTATCATCGAGGCTACGATATCAGAGAGCCGATAGAGGTAAGAGTTGAAAAGGATATGATTGAAATCGTAAGTTTTCCGGGACCAGATCGATCAGTGACGCAAGAAGGACTAAAACGATATAAGGTTTCTAATCGTAGATATAGAAATCGTCGTATTGGAGATATCCTTAAGGAGTTGCATTTGACAGAGGGTAGAAATACTGGATTTGGCAAGATACTGAGAGCCCTTGAAGCAAATGGGTCTCCGAAACCAGAGTTTGAAACAGATGAGGATCATAGCTATTTTATTTCAAGATTATTTGTTCACGAAGCATTTTTGAAAGATGAAGACTCAGAACGTAATCAGAAGGGAGCCGAAAAGGAGCCGAAAAGGAGCCAAAAAAAGGAGCCGAAAAAAGGAGCCGAAAGAAAGCTGGATATATTGCAGAAGTTGGAAGAAAATCCAGAGATAACTCAGGTTAAACTCATGGAAGAGTTTGATTTATCGAGAAAGCAGATTCAGAAGATTATAAAGGATTTGAGAGAGGAAGGACTAGTCGAAAGACAGGGATCTAATAGGAGTGGAAAATGGATTGTAAAGAAATAATAGGTAACCTTCTATCTGAATCAAGTCCGATTAGTCAGTTCAATAAAGCAATTGCGTTGAGGTGAATAAAAACAGTGGCTACATTTTGGCTACAAAAATATTACGGACGATATGGATACCGCATACAAATTATCATGGAATGCGCAAAAAGCGAATTCATAACACACTTTTCTCTACGGCTGGCGGCTTGTGGATGGGCAGGGAGTTGTGTATAATGGGAAAGTGATGGATTCAGGAGAAACAGATAAGGGTTATGGGAAATATATGGGATTCAGGAGGAATATATGAGATTCAGACCTTGTATTGATATACATAATGGGAAAGTTAAGCAGATCGTAGGGGGAAGCCTTCGGGATGTGCAGGATCAGGCGGAAGAGAACTTTGTTTCTGGACAGGATGCTGCTTTTTATGCAGAATTGTACAAAGAAAAAGGACTGAAGGGAGGCCATGTGATACTTCTGAATAGTGGGGATTCTCCGTATTTTCCAGCTACAAAGGAGCAGGCACTGCTTGCACTTAAGGCATATCCGGGAGGACTGCAGATCGGTGGCGGCGTGAACCCTGATAATGCCCAGGAATATCTGCAGGCCGGGGCCAGCCATGTGATCGTAACTTCGTATGTTTTTAAGGATGGAAAGATTTCCTGGGAAAACCTGGAAAAAATTGAAAAAGCCGCCGGCAGGGAGCATTTGGTCATTGATCTTAGCTGCCGGAAAAAGACGGATGCTTATTATGTGGTGACAGACCGCTGGCAGAAGTTTACCCAGGTTCCTGTGACTTTGGAACTGATGGAGCGGCTTGGATCTTATTGTGACGAATTTCTTGTACATGCAGTGGATGTAGAAGGCAAGGCAAGTGGGATCGAAACAGAACTTGCTGCTCTTTTGGGAGAATTTCACATGAGACCGGTTACTTATGCAGGAGGGATCGGTTCCCAGCAGGATCTGGATTTATTGGATAAGGCCGGGAAAGGAAACCTGGATTTTACCATTGGCAGTGCATTGGATCTTTTTGGAGGAAGCATTCCTTTTGAAAGATTACTGTGAACGGAATGGACAAGTAACGTAAAACTTGTAAAAAATTCTGAAATTTTAAGAAAAAGATGTTAAAAATGAAAACAATGTGCTATAATATACCCATCAAACAGCAAAGGGGATGGAAGTATGAAATTCATCATCAGCGGTAAAAATATCACAATCACAGAAGGGCTTAGGACTGCAGTTGAGGATAAGCTTGGAAAACTGGAAAGGTATTTCACTCCTGACACCGAAGTTGTCGTAACTTTAAGTGTTGAAAAAGAAAGACAGAAGATCGAAGTCACGATTCCTGTAAAGGGAAGCATCATTCGTTCCGAGCAGGTCAGCAATGATATGTATGTATCCATTGACCTTGTGGAAGAAGTGATCGAGCGTCAGCTTCGGAAATACAAGAATAAAATAGCAGACAAGAAACAGGCAGCAGACAGCTTCCAGAAAGCATACCTTGATAAAGAGTATGAAGAGGATGAGGAAGTTAAGATCATTCGTACCAAGAAGTTTGATATCAAGCCTATGTATCCTGAGGATGCATGTGTGCAGATGGAGCTTCTGGGACATAATTTCTTTGTATTCTGTAATGCAGAGACCGATCAGGTAAATGTAGTCTACAAGCGTAAAGGCAACACTTATGGCCTGATTGAACCAGAGGATTAAACCATAATAGATTCTGAAAAGGGAGTATCCCAAAGTTTGTGTAAACCTTCAAACTGATGTAAGATAGAATTACTCAGTTTGGAGGTTTATTTTATG
>NZ_JBFKZO010000022.1:0-68781 GCF_040929965.1 Blautia sp. 1033sp1_1033st1_G9_1033SCRN_220408
ATTATCTGGTTGGCTAAACCTTGGATAAACCGGAATCCCACCGGCTTGACTACACACCCTTAGCTGGGCGCACAACTTGAATTTTCAAATTAGTCTTTGCAAATAACCTTTGAATCTTCACCATCAATTACAATTCCCTGACGGTTGTTAATTGGGGATAGATTCAAATCCGAAAATTCAGTCATTATTTTCTCGGTAACTTTCTTAAATGGTGCTGTAAGATAATGCGGAAGAACATAGAAATCAATCAAATCAAGCCCTGCATCATCTTCTTGTGAGTAGTCCTCCGGCTTTTCATCCATTTGTTCAATATATTGGATAGTTGGAGCGCATATAATCGCACCTGCCGATTCACCGATCATCAGTTTTCCCTTTTCCAATTCCTTCTTCAATAGCTCATCCGTTCCCGTTTTACGGAGCTGGTCCATAAGAAAGAAAGAATTTCCACCAGTAAAATATATCACATCCGCATCTTCAAAAACAGACTGTATCGTTAAATAAGCCTCCGTTGAAATATCAATTTCCGTTACGGTTGCTCCCAGTTTATTGAATAGCTTTCGAGCCGAGCCGACATAACCGGTATAGCCTTCACGCAGCGAAGCTGTGGGAATAAATGCGACTTTCTTGTTATCAATTTCTTCTTTTATCAAACTTCCTACACTTGAAAAGTGCGAACATAAAAACAGTTTCATCCATATCCTCCTTAATAAATTCCGATTTGTATTTCTGTTTGTTTTAAAAATGGGCAACTCCGATTGGAATTGCCCACTCATTGCACTAATTATGCGATTTTTTCTTGCTTGCACCGATTTCTGCATCAATTGATGTAAATCGCTGTTTTTTTAGTTTTTTATCAAATGAAGTACGTCCCGTCTATTTGGTAAAACGGTACATCTTTACATCATCTTAATAGAGCTTTGCACCTGCTGGAATGTGATCATCAACCATCAGAAGATGGAGCTTTTCTTCGCCTTCTTCTTCGTGAATAGCACTGAGGAGCATACCGCAAGAGTCAATGCCCATCATCGCTCTCGGTGGAAGATTTGTGATAGCGATAAGAGTCTTTCCAACCAGTTTTTCCGGCTCATAATAAGCGTGAATACCGCTTAAAATGGTTCTGTCTGTGCCTGTTCCATCATCAAGAGTGAACTGTAACAGTTTCTTTGACTTCGGTACTGCAACACACTCTTTAACTTTTACTGCACGGAAATCTGACTTGCTGAATGTATCAAAGTCTACCATTTCCTCAAACAAAGGCTCGACTTTTACCTTAGAAAAATCAATCTTTTCAACCGGTTTTTCAGCCTCTGCCGGAGCTGCTTCAGAAGTCTTGGAAGCTTTCTTATCAGCGTCCAGGGACTTCATCGTCGGGACGATTTAGGACATCGTTTCAATTCTTGCTATAACCCAACATAGTTCAAAATAAGTCGCAAATCAGATTTTTTCAAAATCCTACTTTACTTTATTTTCGATTAGTTTCGTGGGGGCTTTGTGTAAGAATTGATGTAAATGATGTAAATGCTTTTATCCACCAACTATGAAGTCCGTATCAATTTAATCTGTCAAACCGACACTTTATTATACTCATTTTTGAAGTAGGAGTCAAGACCTTCAAATTCGGACTTCCTCAGCTCCTTTGTTACATCGGTATAGATGTTGAGCGTAGTTGAAATATCCTTATGACCGAGCGTGTCCTGAATGACCTTAACATTTACCCCTGCTTCGCACATTCTTGTTGTGAAAGTATGCCTTAAAGAATGGCAGCTAAAATGCGGGAGCAATACTTCTGCATTTTCATCTTTCAACAACTGCTCATCGTTACAGTCACGAATAATACGGCGAATTGCTTTGTTGAGGGTTGCCTGATGTTGCGGCTGTCCGAAACGGTTGATGAAGATAAAATCGGTGTATCCGTCAACAGTCGCTTCACAATGAAGGTCAAGTAATTCCTGTCTTTCTTTTTCCATTAAAAATGCTTCTTTGACGAAACCGAGCATAGGCACTTTTCTTCTTCCTGCCGGGGTTTTGGTCGTATTAACATTGAAGTAACAGCCACGCTTACTGCCCTCGGTACGATGGTCATAGTAAACCAGCGTGTGGTTCACATCAATGATACCTTCTTCCAAATCAATATCGCACCATCTTAACCCTGTAACCTCTCCAACACGAAGTCCCGTACCAATCATAACCGCAAACACCGGATACCAATACTTTGATGTCGGAGAGTTTTTCAAATAGTCAAGAAACAACTCTTGCTCCGGCTTTGTTAAGGCTCTACGCTTCTCGGTCTGAAAACAATGGGACTGTTTCAACTCTTTGAGCACATTGTTTGACGGGTTATTCCTGATGTAGTCATCATCGACCGCCATATCCAAAATCTGATGGAGAACCGTATGAATATTATCAATGGTCGCCGGCTTCAGATGGCGTTCGTCTGCAAGGTAATTATAGAACCTCTTTATATCTGTTTTTCTCAGAGAAGATACAGTCTTTGAACCTATCTGATGACGGACAAAGGTCTCATACATATACTTATAGTTTTCAAAGGTGTTGTTTTTCAGACCTCGCTTCAAATCCTTCCAAAGCTCATAAATGTCATTGACCGTTGTGTATCGAGCTTCTGCCTTAATGCCATCGCTCTTGTCTTTTGCGATTTGTTCCTCTTTGTATCGCAGTTCATCAAGTGTCTTGGCATACACATAACGCCTTTTGTGGTTGGCGTCCGTCCAACTGAAATGGTATGTACCATCGGCTCTCTGTGATTCGCCTGTACGAAGCACTACTCTTGATTTGTCTTTTCTTTTTGTTCTTGGCATAACTTTTTCCTCCCTTAAATACTAAATTGCTTATCAAGATAATCAATAAATTTGTCTCGGATTACACAGACCTGAACACCGTTAGTGACAGCAAAGGGACAATCGCCCCTCATTATGATTTGCCTGATTTTTGTCCTGCCGATACCGGTGTACTCGGCTGCTTCCTCAACCGTTAAAACCTTCTTCTCCCAAAAGGGAGCATTTTCTTTTCGCTTTTCGAGTAAGACTCTGTAAGCTAAAACATCGTTGTCCATAAGCCCTCCTTCCTATATTGAGTACATTTTCTCAATGTACTCATCAAAAACTCGTCTCTTAATCATTCGTCTGTTTCCTACCCACAGAACAAACGGACATTTTTCTCGGCTTGTCATCTCATAGAGTTTGTCTCTGCCTATGCCTGTGTAAGCGGTCGCTTCATCAATCGTAAGGTAAGGCTTTACCCAAACCGGCACGGTTTCCACCTGATTACCTGAATTATTCAATTCAGTCTGCTTATTTCCCATAACACCACCTCCATCAGAGGGAATACTGCGATGACAGGTATTCCTCAAATTGTTTCCTTTTAATCAATCGCTTTGCCCCGTTCCAAAGAACGAAAGGACAATCTTCGCAATTCGATAGTTCTTTTATCTTTGATGTGCCAATGCCCGAATATTCCGAAGCTTCTTCAACCGTAAGGTTCATCTTCTTCCAAATTGGGACACTCGACATATTGGATTTAAGTTGTTTGTCAGACATACGCTGTAACCTCCTTGCCTTTGGTGATTACAGCATACTCAAAAGTCTGCGGTAAGCCAATTATGCGAATCGGCTCATCGCAGACTTGACTTTTTCCTTAAATCGAGTATTGCCTTTCGATAAACTCGTCAAAGACTTTCCTTTTAATCATTCTTCTGCTACCAATCCAAAGAACAAAAGGACAATCCTGACTTTCCGTCATTTCATAAAGCTTTCCCATTCCAATACCGGAATAAGCTGCCGCCTCCTCAATAGACAGGTTTGGTTTACACCAAAGAGGAATGTTGTAACGCTTCTTTTTTTCACTGCTATTTGACATTCCTGCACCCCTTTCCTTTGACCGAGGTGCGTTTGTCATAAACGATGTAATCCCAACCGCTGTTATTGCACTTATCGCAGTGGTCTTTGCTTTTCGCAAACGGGTCAAGACGCCTGACAACATAGTTTGGGTCGTGGATATAGTCGCTCAGACACTTGGGGCATAAGCAACGAACATCTCCGTTTCTGTCTGTGTTGTAAATCCATAAACCGAAAGTCTTTTTAAGAGCTGCGTTAATTTGCTTCCAAAGCCTTTCATCGTTTACCGAACCAATGTAGTCTGTCAGTTCATCCTTATTGACGGTCTGTATCTGTTCAAGAAGAACCATTGACGGCTTCTTCAGACCGAAGTCCTCACCCAAAATGATGTGTGAAGGAAGATACTTCTTTTTCATCACAGCTGTAACAGCCGCAACAATAATTGTCGGAGCGTTTGCATTAAAGTTGTCCGCCTGAATTACCATTACAGGTCTCTCTCCCGACTGGACAGACCCCTCCCTTTTTCCAAAATCGTAGTAGAATAAATCTCCACGCTGAATTTCTTTTCTCTGCATATATGTATAACCTCTCTGTTCATTTAGTCTTGAAAGTGCATTTCGTATCCGGAATTGAAATAACCCCTTCACTCATTTGGACAAAGGGGGTCAAAATGCACACCCAAAATCAGAGGTTTTCATAAAATTTCTTGAAATTTTTTCTTGCGGCGGCAATCGACTTATCTACAACGCTGTAATATACGCCTTCTTCCTTTGCGATTTTTCTTGAACTCATACCTAACAAAATCGCTTTAATCATTCTTTCTCTCTGAACGGGTTTCAGCATTTCCAATACCTTTCTGACTTTTGCAATTTCTAACTGTCGAAGCTGTTCCTTTTCTTCCTCAATCCGTTCTTCCTCCGCCTGCTCAAACGGGTCAACAAACGGAGTAATCAGTTCCCGGTGGAACTGTTCAGAGATGTCATCTTCATAGCCGTACACATCGATTGTTCTTTTTGCTCGCTTTTCGTACTTATCATTGTTTCTGTATGACTCGTCAATCACTTCGCCCTGAGCCATAGAAAGCAGAATGAACGGGGTGTACCGGCGGATAACATCAGGGTATTTAACCCACAATTCTTCTTCCGCCAGTTCTGTTACAATCGCCCATTTCTCCGTGCCGGTGTAACCGTGGTATTCATACCGCAGATTGATGAGTTTGCAGTCGTTCGCAAATAATAATTCCTGTTGTTCTAATGTAAGTTTTGTCATTGTCGTAATCTCCTTAAATTTGAATTTTTGAATTTGGTTGAAATCAAAAATTCGGAGATTACGGATACTTGGCGATATATGCCAGCCACTTATATGTCACGGTCTTGCTCCTTTCGGGAGCGACAAAAAAGCCGGACACCAAGAACATTAGGATATTTCTATCCCTTAATTCTCAGCGTCCGGCAATTTGATGACTCAGGAGCTTTCGCTCAAGGACTCGTGGCTCGGTACATCTGCCCGATATTTAATTGTTCGCTCTGTTATTACTTCTTGTTAATCTGTACTTGACCGTTCCCTTGCGTAGGGACAGGTCAACCTCTACTACTCTGTGGCAGTTCGGACATTTCAGTTCAATAACACCTGTTGTCATTGTTACCTTGTCGAAAATACGCCAGCCACAGTTTTTGCACCTTACGATTATCTTTTGTTCCAACGATTTCATAGCTCGCTCACCTCCGGATAAACCGTAACCAAATCAAAAGGATTATCAAGATACTCCTTTTTCAGTAGTCCGAGCTGTTTCATTCGTATGGCAAGTGCTTTTTTGGAACACCCTAAAAAATCGGCAAGTGCGTCAAACCTTTTATATACGCTCGGATAGTATATCTTGTTCAGGCATTCAATCTTTTCGCCGAGACTGAACAGATACATTCCTTGTTTTATGAGGTTTTCAGGAAGAAGAATAGCAGCTCCAAGCGTGTTTGCCTGCCATTCCTCCCAATCGGATATTGGCTTATTCCTCTCGGAATTTGCCTTGCAATAATGTACTCCGGCAGATTTCTGTGTTACACCGTAATCATGCGGGAACAACATCTTGAATATCTGATGGCTGCCCTCGTGCATTAAGGTAAAGTTCTTTCTGCCTTTCAGCTTGCTGTCAAAGTTCAAGTCCTTTTCCACAAGAACGGTTTTCCCGTCCAAAAAGAAAAAGGCTTCGTTATCATCATCTTCAAATACCTGAACACCCATTTCCGTAAATGAGGTCATTCCGAGAATACTACCGTCATAGGATAGGTGCTGGTATTCGACATTCAATCCGAGAACCTTCTCCAAGAGAAGCTCCGGGTCAATTCTGTATATTTGTGTGTTACGGACATCAGGAAGTGCCATATATGCCTGAACATACTTGTCGGCAATCGCTTCGATGTCAAATCTCGATAAATGTTTCAAGTTACAAAACCTCCTACCATTAGGATTTTGCTTCTACAAACCACTTTCCGTTTTCTTCGTCGAACAGAAATGTGGGCTTGCCGCAAATCTGTACCGTGTAGCGGATACCGGTTCCTCCGACTTTGGTGGAAGCCGCACGGCATTTCTGAATTACACGGTCTATCTCATATTTTTCATCATTCTCAAACTTGATGAAATTCGGACGAGCCGTCCCATCAGGTCTGTGTGTTACATTTACTTCAACATAAACTTTTCTTCTATCGGATTCCATTTCTATACCTCGTAATTTCTCAAAGTCAAAACCAATCTTCCCAAGTGCTTGTATCCGTCGATGTTCTTATCCGACACCCTGTACTTAGGTCGGTCATCTCCGGCAGTATTGATGTAACAGGAAAGCCTTCCTTTCTTAAAGCGTTTTTTCCGGTCAAAGAACAGGAACATTCCCTCATATATACCGTAGTCGGTAAAATGGTTTCCGCCGTCCGCACGGAAGATAACAATATCTTCGCTGCACCCCTGCAAAAAGCAGTCGGGTATCGTAACATAAGCCGTAACCTCTTTTTCGTCAATCACATTAAGCCCTCCTTAACCGACCATACCTGTCGGCATAGTGATTTCAGCTTTTTTCGGTGGTAGCCGCAGGTTCTGACACAGAACCCCATTCCTTATGCTGTCCTTTCCGAAACGCCGTCTGATTTCTTCAACACACTTTTCCATTCGCTCCAATTTGTCCTGCTTGGCGGCGTCCATAAACATATCTATTTGACGGGGCGTGTCTTGTGGAACAAGATTTATGGCTTGTACCGTCACAGAACGGATAGGGTTATTCCACCCATATCTTTTTTCAAACAACTGAAAAGCGGTCTTTGCAATAATCATCGGAGACTGTGTAGGAAGTGCAATCTTCGTCTGCCATTGCCTTGTATTGAGTGTGTTGTCTCTAATATGTATTGCGACACCTTCTGCACTCAGTCCGTGAACACGGAGCTTGTGTCCGATGTCTTGGGTTAACTCGAGAAACACGGGCCACACCTGCTCCGGTTTCTCTAAGTCTGCTACCGTTGTTATACCGTGTCCTACGCTTTTTATAGGAGAAACGAAGTCTTTCTTGGCAACAAGGGAAAGGTCGTTACCATTGGCATAGTTCCATAAAACTACTCCGTTCTTTCCTAATCTTCTGCGTAAGAACTCAGGGTCGGTATTCGCTAAATCCCCGATGGTACGAATACAATAGCTGTCAAGCACTCGCTGGGTTGCCCGTCCTACACCGAGCAGGTCAGCGGCAGGAAGTCCCCAAATCTTTTCTTTGAATGTGTCCTTTGGAATTACGGTTACTGCGTCCGGTTTCTTCATATCCGAGCCGAGCTTCGCAAATATCTTATTAAAGGAAACACCCACAGAAATCGTCAAGCCGAGTTCAAACTTCATAGTCTCACGAATTTCATTTGCCACCTTTTCCGGCGAACCGAAAAGGCTTTCTGTCCCGCTAATATCCAGCCAACACTCGTCCATACCATACGGTTCAACTTGGTCGGTATATCGCTCATAAACGCTTCTCGCAAGCTTTGAGTATTTGATATACTCCTCATAATGGGGCGGCACTACAACCAAGTCCTTGCACTTCTGTTTAGCCTGCCATACTGCGTCCCCGGTTTTCACATCAAAAGCCTTTGCTTTGTAGTTCTTTGCAAGCACGATACCGTGTCGTTCCTCCACAGAGCCGCAGACAGCAATCGGATATTTCTTCAATGCGGGGTCGAGCATACATTCGACGCTGGCATAGAAGTTATTCATATCACAATGAAGTATGCTTCGTAACATTTTTAGAACCCCCTTGACATTTTGGGTAGTTTGGTGTACACTATGTGTAGTTCAACTTCCCAATTCATATTATATACACTTCAACTGTACTTGTCAAGAGCAAATGGGTAGTTCAACTGTAAATATTCTTTTAAGGAGTGAAATCACAATGACATTCGGTGAAAAAGTCAAGGCTGAAAGAACAAAGCTTGGTATGAGTCAAGATGAGTTGGCAGCTAAAATCGGCGTAACCCGACGCATAATTGGTTCTTATGAAAATGATAAATCCCGTCCGAGAGGAATGGAAAGATATAAGAAGCTGGCAGAATCCTTAAATGTAAATGTGAATTATCTGCTGTCTGAGGACGACGCTTTCATCGCCGATGTAGAGGATAAGTACGGACGCAGAGGAGCAAGACAGGCTCAGGAGTTGCTTGCAGAAGTTACCGGTCTGTTTGCCGGCGGCGAAATGGCTGACGAGGATATGCGTGAAATGGTTGACGCCATTCAGGAAGCCTATCTTATTGCAAAGAAAAACAATAAAAAATACACCCCGAAGAAATACCGCAAAGACGAGTAATCCTCGAAGTGAACTAAGTCCAATATATGGGACATATAATAGTTTATAATTTATTATAGGGTTAATATCCGATATACTATAATATGGGAGGTGAGCCGGATTGGGGTATTACACTACGGCTGAGATTGTGAAAATCGTAAACAAGCTCATTGACCGCTGCGGTACTCGTGACCCATACAAGGTCGCAAAAGAGCTTGGTATCAATATAATCTACCGAAATTTTGACAAGCAGCGTGGAGCATATAAAGTTATTCTGAAGAACCGCTTTGTTTTTCTTAAAAACGGTATGCACCCGGTCGTGGAGCAGATAGTGCTATGGCACGAAATCGGACACGATGTTCTCCACAGGCAAGAAGCGGTTGCTGTCGGCGGGTTCAAAGAGTTCAACATCTTTGATATGAGAGAGAACCGTATGGAGTATGAAGCAAATATCTTCGCTTCTCAGGCTTCGCTCCCGGACGACACCATTTTGGAATACATTGAAAACGGCTATGACATTCAGCAGATTGCACGGGCAATGTGTTCTGACATAAACCTGATTGCTCTGAAAGTGGATACGCTGATTGCACAGGGCTATCAACTTCGCAAACAGGAACACCAAAACGATTTTCTTAAATACAATCACAAAATGTAAGACCGTCAAGTCTCGAATGTTGAGATTTGACGGTCTTTTCGTTATTTATTACATTTTTCTTTATAATCTTCGCCCCAACTCCACATAGCGTCGAGAATAGGTTTCAAGCTTTGTCCCAATTCTGTCAGAGAGTATTCTACTCTCGGCGGAACTTCAGCATACACTTTTCGATTAACGAGTCCGTTTTCTTCCATATCACGAAGCTGAGCAGTCAAAACCTTTTGAGAAACGCTGCCGATTGATTTTTTTAATTCACCGAAACGCTTTGTACCCGGCAGTAATGCTCATGTACGGTAAAGAAGCAAGCAACCGAAAACAATAGATAGACCGCCAGCACTACACTATTCCGAACCAAAGACCAAAAGATAAGCATTTTGAGAAAATCTAAACTTTTGGATTTTCCTACAATGCCGACTACGGCGGAATCCCTCCCACTCCTTATATATTTCTTTCTGTATACATTGAATTTGTATTTAGTAAAATGCAGACAACACCACGGATCGGCTTTTGGCTGGACAATTCCAACCAAACACCGCAGCAGACAGTAGAAACCATTCTGAACGTTAGGAAGCCGGTATGATTGTTACATATAAGGGGAAGAAAAATTTCTTTTAGATACTTGTTTTCCTAAAACTGATGTGATATAATAATTCTATTACAGAAAAGGAGTAAAAAATATGCGGCAAGGTATTCTTAAATAAAACTATAATCAAATAGTGGGAACAAAGGATTATGATAGTCCCTTTTGTAGGGGCTGAGTTTTTTGTACCCAATTTAAGAATACTTTTGCCTTATCAATTTTGACATATCCCCAAAAACAGCACTCACAAACAGGTGTATGCTGTATATGTGTATGTCCGCAACTTATAATCCCCAGTGGTAAAAGTATTTTACTGCTGGGGATTTTTATGCCCTTTGGGGCTGTAAAGGGAGGACAATCACATGAAAATAATCAATATTGGAATTCTTGCCCATGTAGACGCTGGAAAGACGACCTTGACGGAGAGCCTGCTATATGCCAGCGGAGCCATTTCAGAACCGGGGAGCGTCGAAAAAGGGACAACGAGGACGGACACCATGTTTTTGGAGCGGCAGCGTGGGATTACCATTCAAGCGGCAGTCACTTCCTTCCAGTGGCACAGATGTAAAGTTAACATTGTGGATACGCCCGGCCACATGGATTTTTTGGCGGAGGTGTACCGCTCTTTGGCTGTTTTAGATGGGGCCATCTTGGTGATCTCCGCTAAAGATGGCGTGCAGGCCCAGACCCGTATTCTGTTCCATGCCCTGCGGAAAATGAACATTCCCACCGTTATCTTTATCAACAAGATCGACCAGGCTGGCGTTGATTTGCAGAGCGTGGTTCAGTCTGTTCGGGATAAGCTCTCCGCCGATATTATCATCAAGCAGACGGTGTCGCTGTCCCCGGAAATAGTCCTGGAGGAAAATACCGACATAGAAGCATGGGATGCGGTCATCGAAAATAACGATGAATTATTGGAAAAGTATATCGCAGGAGAACCAATCAGCCGGGAAAAACTTGCGCGGGAGGAACAGCAGCGGGTTCAAGACGCCTCCCTGTTCCCGGTCTATTATGGCAGCGCCAAAAATGGCCTTGGCATTCAACCGTTGATGGATGCGGTGACAGGGCTGTTCCAACCGATTGGGGAACAGGGGGGCGCCGCCCTATGCGGCAGCGTTTTCAAGGTTGAGTACACCGATTGCGGCCAGCGGCGTGTCTATCTACGGTTATACAGCGGAACGCTGCGCCTGCGGGATACGGTGGCCCTGGCCGGGAGAGAAAAGCTGAAAATCACAGAGATGCGTATTCCATCCAAAGGGGAAATTGTTCGGACAGACACCGCGTATCAGGGTGAAATTGTTATCCTTCCCAGCGACAGCGTGAGGTTAAACGATGTATTAGGGGACCAAACCCGGCTCCCTCGTAAAAGGTGGCGCGAGGACCCCCTCCCCATGCTGCGGACGACGATTGCGCCGAAAACGGCAGCGCAAAGAGAACGGCTGCTGGACGCTCTTACGCAACTTGCGGATACTGACCCGCTTTTGCGTTGCGAAGTGGATTCCATCACCCATGAGATCATTCTTTCTTTTTTGGGCCGGGTGCAGTTGGAGGTTGTTTCCGCTTTGCTGTCGGAAAAATACAAGCTTGAAACAGTGGTAAAGGAACCCACCGTCATTTATATGGAGCGGCCGCTCAAAGCAGCCAGCCACACCATCCATATCGAGGTGCCGCCCAACCCGTTTTGGGCATCCATCGGACTGTCTGTTACACCACTCCCGCTTGGCTCCGGTGTACAATACGAGAGCCGGGTTTCGCTGGGATACTTGAACCAGAGTTTTCAAAACGCTGTCAGGGATGGTATCCGTTACGGGCTGGAGCAGGGCTTGTTCGGCTGGAACGTAACGGACTGTAAGATTTGCTTTGAATACGGGCTTTATTACAGTCCGGTCAGCACGCCGGCGGACTTCCGCTCATTGGCCCCGATTGTATTGGAACAGGCATTGAAGGAATCAGGGACGCAACTGCTGGAACCTTATCTCTCCTTCACCCTCTATGCGCCCCGGGAATATCTTTCCAGGGCTTATCATGATGCACCGAAATACTGTGCCACCATCGAAACGGTCCAGGTAAAAAAGGATGAAGTTGTCTTTACTGGCGAGATTCCCGCCCGCTGTATACAGGCATACCGTACTGATCTGGCCTTTTACACCAACGGGCAGAGCGTATGCCTTACAGAACTGAAAGGGTATCAGGCCGCTGTCGGCAAGCCAGTCATCCAGCCCCGCCGTCCAAACAGCCGCCTGGACAAGGTGCGCTATATGTTTCAGAAGATAATGTAACGTCTTGCGCAATGCAAGCGTTCATTGCTGGCTATTGCGAAATATCATTGATAAAATCAGTATCAGAGAGGAGAAACTATTTTGAACCAGGAACAGACGAATATTACAACAGGAAAGCAAATACGTCATCTGCGAACACAATTGGGAATGACACAGGAAGAACTAGCCGGGGAATTGAATGTTACCCGGCAGGCACTATCGAATTGGGAGAGAGATGTTAATGAACCCGATTTAAATATGTTGAAAAAAATTTGCTTTCTTTTTGGAGTCAACATGGACGATTTTGCGAAGGAGGTAATAACAAAGATGGAAACATATGAAAAAAAGGAGAAACGACAATTTAATAAGTACGATATGGCAATTGGACTTTTTTATGGTGTTGGTATATTTCTTGGCATTGGTATTTTCTTTGTTGGCGGTTTTATGACAATGTCAGGTGCAGGGTGGGGAGCATCACTATTTGGCGGTGGCTGTTTTTCTCTTGTATTTGGCTTGATATGCCATGCAGTTATTACATTGAGAAGAAATGAAAAACGAGAATTATGACGATAACGAAAACTCGATGACAGCGGAAGAATTTCTTGATTTTATACGGAAGAACAGAAGGACTGTCCCCAATGAAAAGCGTATAGCTAATAAAGATAAATTTATATGGGCAGTCAGTGAGTTATCGGAAACCTATGAAATTGACGCAGATTTGATAGAGGACGATGACGGATATACCGCATCTCTCTATATGAACTATGCTTCATATAACGGATATATAAAGAAACTGCTTGGACTTATTTTTATCCTGTCCGATGACTTTTCTGTGTTCGAAGCGAAAGATAATAGAGACAGCGATTTGTTGATGTGTTTTACTTATCACACGCACAATGTCTATCTGAAAGATAGAGAAATAACAGATTTTGAATAATGTACTTGATGGCTACTCGAACGAGCAGCCATCTTTTTTTAATATGCCGGAATACCGTATCCGTAGATAACAGAACTTCCAACCGGGTATGTTTTGGTTCTGCAAGTATCGCCTGAGTTGCCCTCAACGGTATAGACTGTACCGTTCTCGCATTTCTGAACAATACCGGTGTGGTCTGTTACACCGTCGCCCTCCCAATCAAAGAAGATGATTGTACCAGGCGAAGGCTCATACGAACCGTCTGCCCATTGTCCTCGGTCTCTGAACCATTGTACGCCGTTTACACAACCGGCATACTTCGGGATAATACCGGCGTCGATATATCCGCACTCGTTGGCACACCAAGAAACGAAGCAGGCACACCATTCTACACGGGAGTCAAATCCGTACCAAGACCAGTAAGGCTGACCGCCTACATTACCTACCTGAGACAAGGCAACCGTTACGATTTGGTCGTCGCTGTATCCGATACCGTAAAGCACCTGTGACCATAGCTGATTGTTTTCGTCCTGCAATAGCTCGGCAAGATAATCTTTCTGCTCTTGATTAAAGCCATACATAGCCGCCATTTCATCAACAGTCTTGTGCGTTACCGTGATATACAGAAATGTTTCGGTTACTGTGGTTTCGGTCTGTACGATATTGCCGTGTCCGTCGTCGCTTTCTTCGATTTCGGTATGGGTTTTCGTTTCCGTTCGGGAAGAAATGTCGTTCATTTCCCAAAAAATATCCGACAGTAGCTGCTTCTTGGTTTCATCAACCGTAGCAACTTCCATCGGATTGTCGGGGTCGGTATTCACTTTAACAGAATAGACCGCAAGAACCTCTTTCCACACAGCTCGGCTGCCGCTCATTTCAAGGACATCATAGCTTACGGAGTTCTTTTCCTGCTCCAACCGGTCATCATATTCCTGATTGATTTCCTGAACGACTGTCTGCATTGACATTCCCGTGCCGGAATCCTCTCCTGAAAAGAAGATACCAAACACTGAACCCGCAATCAGAGCAACAAGGCATAGAACAATAATAACAACCACCGCAACCCAACCGCCGGCAGCGATAGCGGCAATAATACCTTTTACCGCCGCTATGATTGCTTTGACTGCGGCAACGGTGGCTTTGGCTGCGGCTTTAATCGTAGCGGCTGTTGCTTTGGCGGTGGCTTTTGCCGCCTGTGCCGCTTTCTGCGAAGCCTTAACTGTCGCCTGAGCTGTTTTCTGTGCCGCTTTTGCCGCTTGCTGACTGGTTTTTATCGCTGTCTTTGCAGTCTGTTCAGCCGTCTTAACTGATTTCTGTGCAGTTTTCGTTGCTTCTTTCCCGGCAAACTTAATGGTTTTCTTTCCGGAGGAAGTAGCCGACTGCTTAATGGTCTTTTCAGCCTTATCGACAGTCTTAATTGCAGAGCTTGTATTCTGCGAAGCCTGTTTTCTCAACAACTGCTCGGCTCGCTGTTGCTTAAAACGCTGAATACCGTCTTTTGCAGTGCGGATATTCTCTTTTGTGGTTTCAAGTCCTTTTCGTCCCGCTTTGTCAAACGCATAAGCACCATCGTGAACCACCTCGTCAATGCCGCTTTCCAGTTTATCGGAAGCATATTCCTCGGCAGAGCTGCTGTTGGCATTTACCGACCGCTCCGCCTTTTCTTTTGTTGCGATATACGCCTGCTTCATTCGTTGGGTTGCAACGGCAGCCTTATCTATGGTTCGTATCGTACCTTTTGCATTGTCTTTCGTTTTAATATCAGCCATACAATCCCTCCTTCCTATGCAGGCTGAACCACCTGTTGCGTTATTCGTTAATGAGCTTTGCCACTACAACAAGTCTGCCGTTTGTCCGGGAATACTCACAGGTGGAAAGGGTCAGGAGCTTGTCGCCGTATTTAGCGGTTACACCCGTATCGTAAAGTGACAGTTCCTTGCACTTCTCAACATAGGCTGTGAAATCCTCATCGGTCTCCGCATTGATAAAATGATAGTATTTGAAGCTGTCGGGGCTGTCCGTATATACTACGGTTTTGAACACGGCAATCACTTCGTAGGTCTGTCTGTCAGTCAACGTATCAAAGGACACCGTTTTGTGCTTTTCCCAAAAGTTCTTGTCCTTGAATTTCATAAGACCGGCGAACATCGAGCCATCGTTCATATGATGACCGTAGATAATGATATTGTCGCTTGGCAGCTCCATATCGCAGTTTTCCTGAACATAGGGACAGCCGTAGTCGGTGTACGCTTTATCAAAGCCGTGCTTCAGATAGAAGTTCGGGTTGTCCTTTGACTGCATAACGGGATAATTGATTTTTGTGTCCTCAATCTTTATCCAGCCGACCATATCGTTGTTTTGTAAATAAAGCTCCTGATACTCTGGGATAAAGGTCTTTTCTTTGGAGTAGTTCATCGGCTCTTGGGTATCTTCAGGCTCGGTCTCCACAACCTCAATCAGATTGTCGTACATTTCCGCCTGCTTTGCAGAGTCATAATAGTGCTTGATGAGAAAACCTGAACTGACGGCAAATACAATGCTGAAAGCACAGATTATGGCAATATAGATTTTGTTTTTCATAGGTGTTTCCTTTCTCATTTACAGAATAGGGCAAGGGTTATGCACCCTCGCCCGGTTTGGTTGTCATCAGCTTATACAGCTTCGTATTCTTCGGGAACTTATTTGCAAACGGTACAAGCGAACTGCCGACCTTAATCAGTCCGTGTCCTGCGTCAACATTCGTGATATACGAAAGCTGAAGGTCAGAAATGTTAAGGAGCTTTGCAAGCTCAATTCTGTCGGTTGACGCCTGATTGAGCATAATCAAAAACTCGCTGTTTGCAAGCATAGTTCTCGCCGTATGGCTCTGCAAAAGGTCGTCCACATTCTGCGTAATGCCAGTAGCATAAGCACCGTACTTTCTTACACGCTTCCAAAGAGTAAACAGGAAGTTTGCGGAGTATTCGTGCTGGAAAAGGAGATAGATTTCATCAATAAAGATGAATGTCTGCTTACCTTTAGCACGGTTCTGTGTAATACGGTTCAGAATAGAGTCGAGGACGACAAGCATACCGATAGGCATAAGCTGTTTGCCGAGGTCAAGAATGTCATAGCAGATAAGGCGGTTATCTGTATCCACATTGGTCGGCTTTGCAAAGGTATTCAAAGAACCGTGAGTAAACAACTCAATAGCAAGGGCGATTTCCTTTGCTTCCGGCTCGTCCTGTTTCAAAAGCTCCGCACGAAAATCCTGCAAGGTAGGAACAGTACCGGTATATCCTCTCTGCTGATAGTCTCTGTAAACGCTCGCCGTACAACGGTCGATGATAGATTTCTGCTTTGCTCCGAGGTTTGTGCCGCCGATAAGCTGTTCGCAGAGGGACATTATAAACTCGGATTTCAAAATAACCGGGTTTGCACCGTCGCCGTATTCTTTGTTCATATCCATTGCATTGATATGACTCGGAGAAGTTGCGGAAATATTGATGATTTCACCACCGAGAGCCTTTACAAGTTGCGAATACTCTCGCTCAGGGTCGATGATAATAACATCTGCGTTGGAGGAAAGAATGATGTTTTCAATCTCTCCCTTAGCCGCAAAGGATTTACCGCCGCCGGATACACCGAGGATAAAAGAGTTACCGTTGAGTAGCTGTCTGCGGTCGGCGATAATCATATTTTTGCTGATGACATTCTGACCGTAGTAAATGCCGTTTTCGTGGTAAATATCCTGAACCCTGAACGGGATAAATACTGCAAGGCTTTCTGTGGTAAGGGTTCTGAATGCGTCAATCTTGCGAGTTCCGAACGGCATAGCCGTATTCAGTCCGTCCATCTGCTGATATTTGAGAACGGCAAACTGGCACAAATGCTTTCTTGCAGTCGTAAGCAGAGCTTCGGTGTCGTTATCAAGCTGTTCTTTGGAGTCCGCAGTATGAACCATAGTGAGTACAGCGAACATCATTCGCTGATCACGAGTGGTGAGGTCATCAAGGAACTCTTTCATTTCCTTTTTCTGCTGTTCCATATCATAAGGAACGGTGGCGGAAAAGTTGTTGTTCTGATTCTGTTTTCTCTGCCAGTTGGTAATGTTCGTCTCAACACCGAGCAGTCTGCTCTCTGCTTCTCGCACGGCTTCATCGGTCGGAACGGGTACAATGTCAATGGACATCATAAGGTTGCGGTTCAGGTCGGTAAGCTCGGCTACCATACTGTCCTTGATATAGGAAGCGTACTCACGAAGAAAAAGGACTCTCCCGTAACGGTTTCCCATTTTGAAGTAGTCCTTTTCAAATTCCATTGTATCCGGGCAAACATAATCTTTGAAATCGTGTCCCTTTTTTCTCGTTTCCTTAATATTGAAGTGGTAGGCGGTTTCCTCACCGACACGGAAGAAATCGTGGACAATTCTCAGTCTCTCATCGGTTTCAAGCTCCACACATTTGCTTCCGAGTCTTGCAAAGTGGGCAATAAGGTCAGCGCCGACACGGGCAAAATAGGTTCTTGCGTCCTCTACGCTCTTTTTGTTGATAGAGATAGTAACATACTTATCCTGAACGATTGCATTTGCACCGGTTGCCTTGTCGAGAAGCATTTTGTTATATTCCTCTCGGTAAACATCAAGCTCATCGCCGGTTTCGGGGATAAGAATGGTTTTCTCAAAGTCAAGACGGTTAAGCCGTCTGTTGTTGATAGTCAGCTTTGTAGTAGCTCCGCTGTCAAGAGAGTTGAGAAGCTCGGAATATTCAAGGAACATCGCTTCCTTATCCTCACGGCTTGCTACGGCAAAGTTAATATCCGTGAACTTAAAGCTCTTGGAATACTTGTCCTTGCCTACACGGAAAATGCCGTCGTCATAAATTGCGGTAATGGGAATACAATCCTGTACGCCCTTTGGTACTACAAACTTTTCTTTGTCCTGCTTTAACAGGTTCGTAAGGGTTTTAATCATTGTTCTTGTATGCCTCCTTTTGCATAAAAAAATCGCCACTTAATTAAGTGACGATAAAAATTAGTGTTGTTAAGTTTTAATCCCAGTGCTTTCTTGAGTTATAAACATTGTTTACAGCTTCAATATAACAAATAAACGAAGAATGGTTATAGTCATTTGAGGTCAAATACTTGTTTTTTATTCTTTTGTACTGTTCTCTGACTAATGCCCATTTGCCTTTGCTTTTAATATAATCAGCCTTTTCTTTGAGTCGCCTTGAATTAGGTGCTTGATTCCAAAAATACTTATCATAATAAGAAAAGCCTGTTTTTTCGTGAATTAAGCGGTGATAATTGCCGTCAACATCCTCACAGACAATACAGACATCTATTGAAAAATCTGTATCATTGCCCTGAGTGAAACAGCGCTTCTCCGTAGTTAGTGATGATGTTGAATCTTCACAGTCATTCCATCCGTGTTTCCGAAGAACCGTATTAAAAGCCTTTCTGACACACTCCTTGATGTTTCTACAATCCTCCCAGTCATCTATTCTCGTGATTTCAAGGTTATAGTCCAAGTCAATAGGTCTGTTGGCATTTTGCATTATTAGATTTTTTGCACCGCTCCCCACAAGGTAGAATGAAGCACCAATGTCATATTCTTCTTTCAATGTGTGACAAAGGTCTTGCATTATATCTCCACAAAGAGAACGCATACGGCTCAGAAATTGTTTGTCATTTACATACTCGTACATAGTAAAACTCCTTTCTTCCCAAGCCGTCCATTCAGCTAATGCTAAATCATATTATTATAATTAAACAATGCTTACTTGTCAATCCCGAAAAACTGTTCAATTTTCCTTTTTGATTTTTTGTTTTTGTTCGATTGTCGATTTCATCAATTCGTAATAGGTGTTGGTGGAATGAAAAACCAGCTTTTTCGGCATAAGGAACTCGGACTTAATCCACGCCCATATAAATTTCTCAGCTGTCATTCCGTTGTATTTCACAAAGCCTAGAGCCGCAAAAGGGGCAGCTCCCAAAATGCACACCCACGATACGGTTTCTGTTCCAAGGTACGGTTTTAAGAGAAAGTAAAGTCCTACCGCTACCGCACAGGCGAGAACAGAAAAAATGAACTGTCTGAGCGACAGTCCAAAAAACATTGACTCTGTATAGTTTCGTATCTCTCGGTTAATTTTGACTTCCATCAAAAGCTCCTTTCTCTGCGATATGCCTGTTTTGCGTGACGGATTTCATCAGAGCAGACGCAGGCGTCCGCAAGGCAAATTACATTGCCGTTTTTCTTTCCTCCGTAGTACACACAATATTTGCAGTCGCAGTCGGCAGGCGTATAGCCCTGCCATCTATCGTTATTTTTCTTGTTTTTCTTCATCAGAGAACCTCCCGTTATAAGCCCATCATTTCACGGATAATTCGGTCGCTCATCTTTACTGCACCGACAAGCACAAGCATATTGAATACCAGTTCGCCGATATATGCCCATACCTGAGTAACGGCTGCTGCGTCAGGGTTTACTACCGGCGGCGTAGAAGCAAATAGGGAGAAGATGATACAAGCAAGTACAATTACTGCTCCCTCAAGCAAAACGGCACAATAGCTCTTTATAAAGCTCTTACCCACATTCTGCGACGGCTCTCCGGCAAAAGTGGAAAGCGGTATCGGAGCGAGAGCCGTGTACATATACAGCTTGAAAAATCGTCCGTACACCGTCATTATCATAATGAACGACAAGACCGTGATAAACAGTCCGCCGATAAGAGTAACCGCCCACAATGGGATACTCTCAAAAAATCCGCAGCTTTCAATGGTTGTTACCATTTCAGCAGGCAAGGTTGTTTGATTGGGCGTACCGAATCCCGCAGATGTCATTATGGTTGAAATCGTACCTTGTACGATGTCGAACAGGGCAAGCATAAGCTCCAGCCCGTAGGTAATCACACCTTTGGCAATGGCAAATCGAATGAACAGCTTTAATGCGTGTTCCGGTTTCTTTACATCGGTAAAACTGCCGCAGGTGCGAACCACACCGACAACAAAAAACAGAACAAGCAGGGCAAGACCGATAGCCTGAACTGCACCGTTGATATTCACCATTACCGACCAAATACTGCCGCCTTTGAACTGCTGCGGTGAAGTGGTTAGTAACTGCCATATTTCCGATAGCTTGCTGTTCCAAGTTTCAAGGGCATTTTCGAGGTTCTGAACCACCCAGTTATCACTCATCTGTTTGCACCTCCTTTAAGATTAGGGGCATACCTGAAACGCCAGGTATGCCCCGTTTGATAACTGTGTTCTTTTAGCCGGTAATAAGGGTCAGGATTTCCTTGGCAAAGGTGATGATGATACCTCCCGCAAGGGTCAGGAAGCCGTTGGCTCTCTGAGACGGGTCGTGAGACTTCAAAGAGAGACCGACCTGAACGATACCGAAGCCAAGCAGGATAAGACCGATGGCACGGATAAGTCCGAAGATGAAATCGGACAGATTGTTGACTACGGTAATCGGGTCGCTTGCGGCAAAAGCGGTAACGCTCATGCCGCAGACAAGAGTTGCTGCTGCGATTACGGCGCAGTAAGCACGGAAGCCTTTCTTAACCTTTCCGGTCATAGGCAGCTTCTGAGTAGTTTTCTTTTCGTTGTTCTTCTTAAAAATAGTCATTGTGTTTTCCTCCGTTAAAATAAGTTTTTATTTACTTCAAAATCCTCATCGGACAGAAGCTCGTAATTGGTTTCTCCGTAGCTTTCCTCCGGAAGTTCTTCCGGGTCAATAGAAAGAACGGAAATTGATGAGTGTTTGATGGTAACTTCGCCGTGCTTATAGGCAGAAGCCTTTCCATCGGTTGTAAGTGCCACATTCGGGTGCTTCAAGATGTCATACTTGAAATCCATAACGGGGCGTTCTCCACGAATAAACAGAATTGCATATTGGTTATCAAGCATACGAACTTCATCGGGGGTAAGAAGCTCTCGACCGCTAATCTGATAATTGGTGGAGTAGTTACCGCTTCGCCCGGTACTTTTTCCGAAAGTGTTGGTATCAATGGTTTCCTTGCCGAGAAGCTCGGACACATATTTGTGAGTGCTTTGCTCGTTACCGCCGAGATATAAAAACTCGTCGCAGTTGCCGACAATACTTTCCCATTGCTTTTCAAACAAGGCTTTTAACTGAGCCAAGTTCTGCAAGATAATACTTACCGACACTCCACGGGAACGCATAACCGACAGTATCTTGTCAAAGTCATCGGGCAGGCTCACATTTGCAAACTCGTCCATCAGGAAATGGACGGGAACGGGAAGCGAGCCACCGTGAATATGGTCGGCAGCATAAAACAACTGCTGAAAAAGCTGTGTGTAAAGGATAGATACCAAGAAGTTAAAGCTGGAATCGTTATCCGGTATCAAAGCGAACAGAGCGACCTTTTTCTCTCCGAGTGATGGGAGGTCAAGCTCGTCTGTGGTGGTTAAAGAAGCAAGACTTTCAAGGTTGAACTTTTCCAGTCTTGCCGCAAGGGTTATCTGTATGGACTTTAAGGTTTTCGCCGCACCCGAATGATAGGAACGGTAATACTTCAAAGCGATGTGGTCGGGATTTGACATTTCCAGTTCCGCAAACAGTTCATCAAGAGGAGAAGGTCTTGTGTCCTCCTCGTCCTCAATCGAACCGGCTCTGAGCATTTCCATTACCATTGCAAAGTTCTGTTCATCTTCGGGTGCTTCGTAATGAAGATAAAATACAAGTGCAAGCAGAAGCATTGAAGCCGAGGTGTCCCAAAAAGGGTCTTGTGCCTGACTGCCTTTCGGAGTGGTACTCTTAAAAAGGTTCGTCACGAGCTTTTGCACATCGTTGTCATTCTGCAAATAGACAAACGGGTTATAGCAATGGCTTTTCTCCATTGAAATCAAATCGAGAACACGAACTTCATAGCCTTTGCTTTCAAGCAGCTTTCCGGTGTCTCTGAGTATTTCGCCCTTTGGGTCAAGAATGACAAATGATGTGTTGCACTGCATAAGATTCGGCTTGCAGTAAAACCTTGTCTTACCGGCTCCCGAACCGCCGCACACAAGAGTGTTTAAGTTTCTTCGGTGCTTCTTCGCATTGAGTCCGATACAGACATTTTGCGTCATCAGCTTATTCTCTGAAGCCGGAGACTGTCTGTATTTTTTATTTACGGCTCTTGCGTTGCCCCATTTCGCAGAGCCGTGTTCTTCACGCCTTCGATAATTCTTCTGTGTCGAGAAGTAAATCCCGATACCCATTGCATAGCAGAGAAGCAAAACGAGGACAGTTTTTAGGCTGTCCTCGCATAGCTCAATATGAAATGGGTTGTTGAACGCTGTTAATAGGCTTGGCAGTATTTCCGGCAATCCTCCTTTTACAGAAGGTGCAATCAGAAGTGCCAGCCATACGACCGGGATAATACCGATGACGGAAAGAATAATAGCAGACTGCCTTTCGTTATCTCGATTCACAGGAGCGTTCCTTTTCGATAACTCTGAACTTTTTCTTTGGGGCAGTTCCGACCTTGATGATAAGGTCGTCCACCGCATCGGTAGATTTCCCTTCGTTCATCAAATCTGTTTTCTCATCGTTGAGAGAACGGATTATAATGCCGTGTTCATAATCGTCCAATGCGATATGATACATTTCTTCCTTCGCCATAGTCTCACCTTATCTTTCGTAGTCTTTGCTTCGTTCCTGCTTTTTCTTGTAAAGCTCATCGGAAACACGGGAGTGAATATCCGCCATCGCATTTCTCGTTTTGGAAAGCTCATAGCGAATGTCCTTCGGCTCTTTGCCGGCAAGCTTCTCAGGAATACGGTTGATAGCAAAATTCTGTGTATCGACGCCGTACTTCTTGCAAAGCATATAACCGATACATACCGCTTGAAAGCCCATATCCGCTCTGCTGTAACTGTCGCTGTTGATGGAGAGCTGTGCGTGGCCAAGTTCCTGTGCTACGCACTGAGCGACCGCAACGCTGTCTCCCACATCACGCTTCACATACAAGGTCTGCTCCTCGTTGTTGTAAAACGCCGCCATATTGGGATACGGAAGTTCATTTGTGGCTTCCACTTCAACCGGGGAAGAATCCAGCATAACGGTAATGAGAGCTTTCGGGTCACGGTTTACAGTAGGTGCAGGCGGTCTCTTGCCATTGGTCTGCGAAACATCAAAGACCTTTTTCACATTGTAGGAAATGCCGGTCGTACCGTCTCTCTTGGCATACTCGACAGGTTCAAGAATGGAAATGCTTTTCGCACCTTTCTGAATTTTCACATTGTCTTTGCTCCAGTCGTCAAAGTTTTTGAGCTGGCTTGCTTCGGGAAGCTGCTTGAAAATCAGAAGTGCGTTGACCGCAGAATATCGGTCAAGACGGCTCTGCGTATCAAGGAACGCTTTGAACTTCTCCGGGTCGGAAACGATAGCCTTTGCGGTTTCGTCCGCCATCTGATATACGGCTTCCTTTTCTGCCTTCATCTTATCGGCGTATTCCTCTTTGGAAAGTCTGTTTCTCTGCTGTCCTGCCTTAGCAGGGGTAAAATTGTTTGTCATTGTGATTACCTCTCTTTCACATTTTTGCTTTTGGGTTTCGGCTGCTGGTGTACGGTCTGTGCCGGGGCGTTCTTAACCTCCGGCTTTGATACCTCCGGCTCTTTGCGTTCTGCTTCTTTCTGCTGCTTGGACTGTGCCTTATATCGGTCGAGCTTTGCTTTCACCGACGGCTTTCTCTGTCTGTCGCTGACAGTACCCTTATCAGTTTGCATATCTACCGGCTCTGAGTTTTGCCTTGACGGAGGGTTTTTGTCCGTTTTGGCGACTGTGGGGTTTGACTGGGAGTACCCCTCTTTCTGAATAGGCTTTCTGACTGCTTCCTCTGTGATGATTTCGTTCTTGGATTTTGTCGGCTTGTCTTTTTCCAAAGCATCACGATTTTCGACAGCCTTCTGAGACTCGGTAACAATAGCAGCCTTATCAACCTTGCCGAGTTCAAATCTCTCAACGATTCTCTGAATTTTGGAAGCGTCCTCAGCACGGGCGATAATATCAATCGGTACATTATCGCCCTTTGTGTTTTTATCTCTGAGTACGCAGTAGAGAACGCCGTAGCGTTTTGCCTGCTCGGTAAACTTCTTCAAGTCCTTGTTGGGGATAGAAAACACTTTCAGCTCCTTGCCCGATTTAATCATATTGGTAAGTCGAGCCTTGCCTTTTGTTTTTTGTTCCTGTTTGAGAACAGAGACTAAAAGAACGGCAATATTCTTTGCTGCCGCTCCGCTTAATTTTGCGGCTACTTCAAAGCCCTCAAGCGATAGCCTGACGACCTGTTCTGCCGCATCACCTCCGTTTGTCATTACGGTTCTGCTCCTTTCGTTCTTGTTTTTCTTCGTAAGCTCTTACCGTTTCAAGGTTGGCTTCAATGACCTTTGACCTTTCGGCTATGTCATCACAAAGACCGACCTCTTTTCGGAGAGTCCACAGCTTGCTCGTGATTGCCGTAATCTGCTCTTTGACATTTGATAGCTCATCGTCACTCAAATTTCTTCTTAACTGTTTTCGCAGGTGCGTTCTATCGTCAGTCAGGGATTTGATTTGCGACAATACGGACTCTTTATATGAGAAAAGCTGCTCGTCGGTAGAAATGTTCTCCCGTCCAAGCAGCCTTGTCTCCTGAGTGATTTTGTCCAGCTTCAGTAAATCTTCTTTCAAAAGATAGTGAAGCCTTGCGGTATTCTGTTTTTTATATTTCGGCAGATAACCGAGTTTATAGCAGTAATGCAGATACAGCCCATACAGTCCGCCGACCTTTTTGATTTTGTGTTCTCTTGTGGGCAATCGGTACTGTGTGACTCTTACCGTTTCCTTTACAAAAGGAACGATGAGAACCTTTTGATTTTCCGTCAGCCTACGCTTGATTGCGTCCTCGGTATAATTCTCTCCGAGGGATTTAAGTCGTATCGCCTTCTTGTATCCTTTCGGAACAATCGTCCAATACTTTCGGCTGTCGCTGAGACAATGCTCATAGCCCATCTGCGTCAGGATATAATCAAAGGTCTTTAAGTTAGTGCTGTGTGCAATCGCTTCATCAATGGCGTCACGGGTAATGGAGTATCGGCTCGGCATACCGGCTTGTTCCTGCTTGTAGTAATATGAGGATTGCTTACTGCGGTTCGGGTTCGGATTGTAATACAGTCCGTACTTTTCACAGAGACGGTCGGCAACCAAGCGGAACTTGAACCACGCTTTTTCGTCTCCCCATAATCGCTTACCGTCCACAAAGGAAACGGAATTGATTACATAGTGGCAGTGCAGGTGCTTTGTGTTCAGATGAGTAGTAACCACCACCTGAAATCTTTTGCCCCACACTTCGTTTGCAAATTCCATTCCGATTTTCTGTGCAAGCTCCGGGGAAATATCCTGTTCCTTAAAGCTCAGGTATCCGTGATAGGCTTGAATGCCATCGTCTTTGCCGTATGCTTTTTTCACAGACACAAACTGGTCTCTTGCGGTCGCCGGATTGCAGTTGATACCCTCAACGAAAAACTCACGCTCAGTTTTTTCTTCGTCCTTTGCATAGCTGAGAACATCACGGAGAGCCTGATACTGTTCCTCGGTGTAAATGTCTGTCGCAGTCTTTTCGGGATTGGCGGCATAGTCGATTACCTGACCGAGCCTTGATGTGACCGACCACAATTTACTTACTGCCATTTCATATCGCTCTTATCGGGTCTTAAAAAAGTACGCTCCACATCAGCCTGAAACTTGTGCCAACGCTCGGCTTCCTTTTTGAGCTGCGGTGCGTCAACAAATCCGAGGGAATTTGCTTTTACCGCAAGCTGATTGATGTTGTTCCCGATAGCAGATAACTCACGCATAACATCGTAAAATCTTTCGTCGGGCTTTTCTCTCGGCTCGTATCCTTTGAGAAGCAAACGGATAAGACCGCCTTCGGAAAGACACGCCCGCTTTGCTTTTTTCTGCAAATCCTGAGCTTCTGCCTTGTTCATCAGAATGTGCTTTTCAATGTTTCTCTTGCTCATTTTTATCGCTGTCCTTTCTGTTAATATAGTGCCTGTCCCGGTTTATCTGAAACAGGCACATTGTTGTTACTCCGAAAAAGCCGCCGATGATTAACCCGGCGGCAACCAATACTATCTCCCGCATTGCTTTACTCCTTTCTTGCTTGGGGTATTAGGGGCAACCCCTAACGAGTGTACCGTTTTGGACATTCCTGTCCATAAATGGTCTGCTCGCTAAGATTATGCAGACACTCAGGGTTGCCCCATAGATTGACTCTTATCTCTCCATATCCTTTGAGACAGGCTTATACGGCTTTGCTTCAATACCGTCCATAGACTTGTAAAATCTCTCCGGGTATTTGAACTTTTCCTCGTACTTACGAGCCAGTTCTTTCGGCATACTGAGAAACTTTTCCGACTCAATCGGTGCGTATGCAATGAAAAACTTGCCGGCAATAATGTCGAGCATTTCACGGTTGCTGTCATCTTTCACATAACATTTTTCAATCTTCCAACCGTCCTTGCCGCCGTGTTCATCAGCCATATACGCTTCCAGTCGCACACATTTATCCGAGCCGTCGAGGGAAGAAGCATAGATAGAATATCCGCCCATACCCTCAATGAAAGCCTTATTGTTACTGCTGACAACATAGGTTCTTTGTTCCTCTGTGTATGGCTTGTCAAAGCTGTCTGCCGTAAAAACAATATATCCGGTCGTGTGGTTTCTTTCTTTTTCTGCCTGCCGGAAATGAGCTTTCAACTGCGGATAACTCATCTCAACATTCTCAGGTTCGGAATAAACAGCCCTGTTCAACGGCAAACCGTTCATCTTTCCTTCCTCGTTGCAGATGATGGCAACCTCGTCCTCAAAGGGCATATATTCTTCAATATCTCCCTCCACAAGAGACTGCATTGCTTCCAGCGTATCCTCAATCTCAATGAGCTTCGGATACCTGCCCGGCTCAACAAGAATGACAGAAATCTTCTCAGGTGCTTCGACCTTTTCAAAGGTATCCTCGTGAATATTCAAAGCAAGAGAGCTGCCGTTTTCCCAACTCATATGAATCTGTCCGGCGTCGTCAACGAACTTAACTGTTCCTTTCAGACCGTAGGGCATTTGACTTTCGCCAGCCATTTCAGTGAGTACAATCTGCGTACCCTCCGGGTACATTTCTCTGATTTCTTTTAGTTTCATCGTGCGAAACTCCTTTCGGTTTTATCCTTTATCCCTAAGCGTTTACAAAGAAAATCGTTGACATCTTTCCCGTATTGGGGAGGGTCGTCAACGACTTCATACTTATCTGAGAGAATAGTCTGCAACGCTTTGGTAGCTTTTCTTCCGGCAATATCATTGTCCAAATGAAGAACAATTCGCCTGATTGTTTTGTCCTTTTCAAGCAGCCTGCCGAGTGTAACAGGCACTTTCGAGTCCTCAATTTTCTGCTTTGGGGAATACACTCCCGCAAGAGAAACAAGGTTAAACTGTCGCCAGTCTTTGCCCTCCAGCTTCATCAAAGTTGCATAGGAAAGCAGGTCAATGGCACACTCAAAAAGATGAACCTCTCCGGTGTTCTCGGCAGTCAGGCGGAAAGAATATTGCTTTTTACTGCCGGTGCAGTCGCCCATAATCCTTGATTGATTTGTTGCTCTGTAAGCGGCGTATTTAGGTTCTTTGCTTTCGTCATAGCCAATAAAAACAGCATTGTGATATGGAAGCGACTCAATGATTAGTTCCTGTTCCAAGCAGTGGTTGATGATTTCATAATCAATCCCACGCCCGAAAAGATAATCAAATACCACATCGGTAGTGGGGCTTTTTTCAGGCAGAAGCAAAGGCTGTTCCTCATAGCTCTTGATGTTTTCGCAAGTCGGAAAGTTGACTGAACCGTTTCCCATAATGGTCTGAACCGCCTGCACAAAATCCATTCCACGGACTTTGATAAGGTAATCGAGGGCGGATTTGCCCCCGATACCTCTCGACCACCACATCCATTTTCCGTTGGATATCTTCAAGCTGTCGTGGGTTCTTGTGGTGTAGGTGTTACTTGAAAACTTGACAAGCTCGCCCGGTTCATACTCTCTGAGATAGGTTAATAAGTCCATTCGCTTGGCTTCTGTTATGACTTCCGGTGCTATATACGGCATAGGTATCACCGCCGTTCTACATCAGCAAATCGGCAACAGCTTTCTGTATCGGTTCGTTGATACTGAGCTTTGCAATGATGATAAGTATCTTGTCAACAGGGCAGCCGATGTCATTCCAAACAGTCCAAGCATCTTCCGCAAGGTCGTCATTTTCATACAAAGCAATGATTTCTTCCGGCGAAAATACCGTTTCAATGCTCTGTCGAACCAACTCTCCATAGAAAGAAAGCTTTGCATTTCTAAGAGCAAATTCTGCTTCCTTTGCGGGTGGTTTGCTTCTTTTCAATTCGAGATATGCTTTATCAAGTCTCCTGACCACAACCATCATCATTGCGTCAAAAGGGTTGATGATTGCTTTTCTGCAAGGGCAGTTTTCTCTTTCCTTATCGGGTGTCATTTTATCTTTCATAGGTTTTCTCCTTTCGTGTGTTCGGCACTTCGCCCTCATCGGGTTCGCCGCCGACAATTTCGTTTTCTCGCTTATCCATATTGAGCAGAATATTCAGCTCGTCCAGTCGGGCAAGCTTTGTCTTGAGTTCTTCCTCTTGGATAAATGGTTTTTGGACTTCTTTCTTTGCGGTTTCCAACTGATTTTTGGTGTTCTCAAGGTCATTTTCCGCAAGCGACAAGCTCTCGGCAAATCTATCAATACCGTTATCGAGACGGATAATATTGCCGTGTGCGTCATCGCCGAGAGAAACATTTCTGCTTGTCTCACCTTTCAGTCGAACCTCATAATTTCGCTCTGCGGTATTAAAAAGCAGCTCCGTTTCAAACCCTCGGTACTTGCCGAGAGGAATAGGGTCGGGGCTGTTCATCTGCTTGCAGGCTTCAATGATTGCTTTGCCGGCGTCGGCTTTTTCGGAATAAAAAACACCCTTAACCTCCATACCGACAAATCGGTCATCCGTTGGTTTCGGGTGCTGTTTCGCAGTTTCTACATCTTGCTTCAAGCCTTCAATACGGTTTTCCAAAGCTGTAATTCTCTGCGGATAATATTTGATTATCTTATCCTCCAAAGCGTATTTTTCTGATAGAAAGTTGGATTTTAAGAGCTTCAGCTTTTGGACTTGAATATCCAAATCCATCTTTTCCTTAATATACGGATTGCCGGTGGCAAGCATTTTAATCTCTGCATAGGACAGGGCGGTTTCATCAATATCCTCGGCAGAACGCACCGGGGATTTGCTCGTCATAATCTGACTGGCGAACTTTTGCTTTCCCTCTACAAGCTGATAGAGATATGCGTCAAAGGTCTGCTCCGTTACATAGCGGTAAATATCTACATCAGGGTTTGAGTTACCCTGACGGATAATTCGACCGGAACGCTGCTCCAAGTCTGACGGTCTCCACGGGCAATCCACATCGTGAAGTGCGATAAGTCTGTCCTGAACATTCGTGCCGGCTCCCATCTTTTGCGTAGAACCGAGAAGCACTCTGACCTCGCCTTTACGGGTCTTTTGGAACAGTTCTTTCTTCTTCACATCGGTATCTGCTTCGTGGATAAAACGGACTTCGCTTTCGGGGACACCACGCTCTATGAGCTTCTTTCTGATGTCGTTATATACCGAGAATGTGCCGTCGTTTTTTGGCGTTGAGAGGTCACAGAACACAAGCTGTGCTGATTTTTTATTGGCTGTTTCCTCCCAAATACGGTAGATGTTATCGACGCAGGCGTTGATTTTACTGCCCTCAAAATCAGGCAGCATATCGTTGAGCATACGCTGGTCAAGAGCCAACTTTCTGCCGTCGTTTGTGATTTTGAGCATATTATCTATACTCGAATCCACACCGCCGCCACGGACTTTCTCGGCTCGCTCCGCAAGGGAAGCAACCATTTCTTTCTGCATTTCAGACGGCTTGACTGCAACATTGTGGAAGTGTGCATCCGGCACAGGCAATTCCAACATATCCGCCGTCTTAATGTCGGCGACCTCCTTAAACATCGCCATAAGCTCCGGAAGGTTATAGAATTTTGCAAAGCGGGTTTTCGCTCTGTAACCCGTTCCCTCGGGGTCGAGTTTGTCAAGATACTTTTTGTGGATTTTCTAAATTAAATGATTTGTCCATAAAGAAATCGCCCAAAACCTCGTGCTTGCAGATGTCTTGAAACACCGTATTCAAAGGCTTTTTGGCACTTTCGGACTGCTTTACATTTACGATGAATGTTGTCTTTCCAATTCGCTGTGAATAAGAATATTTCTGTTCTTTCATATAGTCAGTTCCTCTCTTTCATAAAATTTGATTGCTGGGCATTCACATTAGAGCACCCAGTAACCGCAGATTTTCAATATATCAAGAAGTCATTAAGTCGTGAGTATAATGGAAATGCTTATCTTTCCATACCACGCTTGTTTCTTCGAGCCTTGATACGCTCCTGTCGTTCTTTTTCCCTTGCTTCTTTTTCGGCTCGTTCCTGTGCTTCCTTAAAAGAAAAAAGTTGCTTCACTTTTTCGGTAAAAAGTTTAGCAACTTCGGGGAAATGCTCCAACGCTTGAAGAAAAGGTCTGCACTTTTCTTTCAGTTCGTTGTATTTAGTTTTCATTCTTTCGAGCGCGTTTGCACAGTCAAAATATTTCTGTCGGTAATAGTTGACACTCTGTTCTAATTCGCTAATTTCCGCACGACTTGTAATGCCCTCTTTGGCAAGGGCAGTAAGCTCAGAATAATCCTCTTTGGAGATTGCCATTTTACCTGTGATTGTTTTCTGCCCCATACGGTCAATCTCGTTATAGGTTTTAGAAACATTACGGGCAGGCTCATATTTTATCTGTTCACGCTGAATGCGCTTCTGCAACTTCTCCAAGCGTTCCTTGTCCTGCTTGATTTGATATTGCAGGGAAGTCAGGTGTTCTGCTGTACTTCCGTATTCGCCACGCTGAAAGCCTTTGAAGCCTTGCTCCGTCATATGGTTAAACAATTCATCTTGCAGAATACTGTATGAAGCTCGGAACATCGGTTTTCCGTTCTTTCTGAGAAGCGGATTGCCTTTTTCGTCGGTCAGCGGAATATCCGATTTCCATTTCTTTGAATGGCTGATTTGATGAACAACTTCCTTAACCGTTCCTCGCAGTTTTTCATCTTTGCAACGCTTGCTCCATAGGATTTCTTTCTCCACCACAGGCAAAACCATAGCGTGAAGATGATAGTGGTAAACCTCTTTTCCAAGTTCCTCGGTTGCCGCTACATTGATTTCATCAGCGTGCATAACAGCCGATATGACATTATCAGCACCGAATTTTTCCTCGATAAAATGGAATGCTTCTTCGTAAAACTGCTTTGCATATTCGTAGCCGCCGTTACGCTCGAAGTACATTGTGTTCACATCAATCACAATCTCATTGAACAGCGTTGCGTCTTTCCTCAGCCCTCGAAGCGACACCATACCGTCAGTTTCCATCTGCTTTAATTGTTCCATATAGGTCGGGGCAAAAGGCTTTTTGAAATGCACATTATAGGGTATGCGTTCCTCAATCACATTCATATTTTCATAGGTTTCATTCTTGCGTTCGTTGTGCCTTTCTGCCTTGCTCACATCAGAAGCGGTATACTTTTTAACCCTTGCACAACTCATATCCGCCTTGTTGTTTTTCGCCATTTTTGCTCTCCTTTCTCGGCAGGGCGAAGCCATTACACAACATTCTTTGAATGTGTGTAACCCACTATGACACTTTCAGACTTCGTCTGCAAAGATGTCGTGGGCAAGGGTGTTCCCCCTTGACCTCCTTTGATACCTCAATCATAAAAACAGACTGTCCCATCAGCAGACAGCCTGCATTTATTCTCTCGGTATATCGCCCATCGGCAAAGACCAGTACCACAGAAAACCTTTCTTTCGGGAGATAACTCCTGCGTTCTTCTTTGCCTTTTTAATGGTCGATTTCCTGAACCCTGCGGCTTCAAGTTTTTCTTCACAATCTGAAGAAAGCATTTCTCCGTCTTTCAGCATTTCCATCAGAAATGCTTTCGCCTTGACTTCCTTATCGTTGGGTCTGCCAATTTTCGGGGCAAGGGACTGGAACGCTTCTTCCGCTGTCATTTCCATTTCGGAAATAAAGTCCACACCTTTCTCAGATACTTCAAACAGAATGGCAGAGCCTGTCGGGGCAAGGTTGGATTTTACCTGCACCAAATATCTTTCCGCAGGTACTTCCTTGTTCGGTGTGCGTGTGATTGCAAGAATACTTCTCGCAGCGCCCGCAATGTCGATAGAACCGTTGGTACGGTAAAGGGGATTGGTATCTCTCATCTTGTTCATATGAGCGATAATCACAATCGCACAGCCTGTATCTTTCGCAACCGCTATCAGATGATTAAACTCGGCTCGTGTTTCGTTGGCATTGTTCATCGAACAACTTTCTCCGATATAGGAACTCATCGGGTCAAGAATTAAAAGTTTTGCGTGGTACATCTCAATCGCTTCACGAATACGGTTATCCCCAAAGGACAAAGATTTTTCATCTTCCCTGATGAAGATAAGGTTCTCTCCGTTGCCACCGGCAGAGTTAAAGCGAGGTACTACCGTATCGTCTGCGTCATCTTCCGTTGTCTGATAGATGATAGTCACAGGCTCGTTTTCTTCCGTTTCGGTAAAGGGCAGAGGTTCGCCCTTTGAGAGCAGGGCGGCAACGGAAAGCATTAGCTTGCTTTTTCCATCGCCCGGATCGCCCTGCAACAGCGTAACCTTGCCAAACGGAATATACGGATACCACAGCCATTTCACTTCTTTCGGCTCGATTTCGCTTGCCTTGACAACTTCAAGAGGTACGCTGACAGTCATTTCATTTTCAATCATTTTTATTTGTTCTCCTTTTCGATAAATATTTCGGGCAAAGCACCACGATACAGCGGAAACTCTGCTTACAGTCATTCCTGCATTTTCTGCAAAGTTCGTTGTAGGTAATGCGATTACGGTCATTCAGAAACAATGCCCATTCTTGTTTCCGTTTCTTGCTCATTCTTGGCATATCAATCCACCTTTCCGTTTGAAAATAAAAAAACCACAGGAAAGATACTTGAAACCTTTTTGTGTATCTTTTAGGGGCGAAAATCGGAGAAAATCCCCGTTCTAAGCCTTTCAAAAAATCACACAAGGTATTTGTACTAACCTGTGGTTATGTATGAATTTGTTGGTTTTAGGTAACAAAAAAACACCGTATTGCTACGATGTTTTTCGTTGTTCATATTCTGTCTAAGATACTGGCAAACTGGAATTTGTAGTTATCTATACTCATTTGGAATTTCGATATGAAATGTCTCACACAATAACTTCACATCATGCACATCATTCTCATCAAATTCGTATCCCAAATGGAACATTACTTGACTATATGGTTCAATACAGGAAACCTCTATCTCCTCAATTTTTCCTTTGCCCGAAAAAGTTTCTATCGGAAAACAATCCCCCTCATAAAGAATTTCACCTTCGCCCGTATATTCAAAACAATGCAAATCAACAATTCTGTTTTTCGCATCTTCCCATACAGTATGGTTCAATGTTGTATATTCCATCTTAATCTCATAAAAGTCATTAGCTTTCATCATCTCTATAAAGTTCTGATAATCTTTCTTTTCTACAAAAATATCAATATCGTTATGGGCTCTTGACTGATATCCAAGAAGAGCATCTACACCCCAGCCGCCATCAAGAAAGACTTTAATCTCCGCATCTATTGCAAATTGAAGAATCTGTTTTACATCTGTTATATTGACCATCTTATCATCTCCGCAAATTTCGATTTGTCGCTCACAAGCAAAAGTATTGTACCACATCTTTACGAATTTTTCAACCACTTCGATTATACTCACGACTTAATGACTTCTTGAATACTTGCCGAAAAAGAAAAACTGCCATCGGTTTGACAGCAGTTCTTCTTCGGTTGGTATCCGTTAGGAATACACAATATCATTCAATACAATCTCATCGGCACAGGTTCGAATGTTATTCATCAATCCTATCCATCTCATCATATCCGTTGCTTTCAGTTCTTCCGTTACACCCTGCTTCTTTGCCATTTCCTTTATCAGATATTCCGCCATATCACGAGCCGAAGTATCAATTTCGGCAAGGTGTTCATATAACTTTCCGCTTGTCAGCAGATTAAAATATAGCACACGCTTATGTTCCCTCAAATATCGTTGCCGCAATCGACCATATTTTGAAAGGGGAGGACTTTTCTCTACTGTCAGGCAGGGATAATAGTAATCTCCGATGAGTTCGTATCGGATACCTGTTCTTTCGTCTGTAATAAATCTTTGCATAGTTCTTTCTCCTTTTGCTTCTTGTAGTAAAACTCCAAGGTTTTCTTATTGTGATTTACCTTTTTACATTCCTCGGAACAGAATTTCTGCTGACTGTGTGTAGGCCAGTAAGTACTGCCACACACAGCACATACACGCTGACGATAATAATGACTTCCTTTTTCCGCTTCTCTATCGGCTTTTGTCTTATCCTGCCTTGCCTGATAGCAGCAATCCTTTGAACAGAAAATCTGTCGGTTGCTTGTAGGGGTAAACTCTTTCCCACAATGAGGACATACCTTTGTTTTGACGATTTCGCCACCGTTTTCAGCAAGTTTTTTTGCCTTTCGCTTCTCTCGATAGGCTTTTTCACGCTGACGCTGTTTCTCCAATCGCTTCTTTTCTTCCTGTTCTTCCTGCTCTTTTATCTCGGCAAGTTCTTCCTCGGTGTAGGCAATATCGACCTGTCCGACATAATTGAAGTAAATATCAACCTTTTGTGTCTTTGCTTTTCCCACACCCTCGGCTTCATACACCACAATCTTGTCAATGAGTTCGGTAAACATCAAATCAGAAACTTCCGTAGGATTTTTGTACTTGCGTATCAGCGATATAAAATGCTGAATATCCATAGTGCTGTCTTTTTCTTCAGAAAGTTCCTTTTTCATCGTTTCCATTTTCGCTTCCAATTCAGCCTGTTCATCGTCATACTGCTTCATCAGTTGCTTGTATTGTCTTTCGGGTAGCAATCCCGATATAAGATTTTCATACAAGCCACGAATGAGCGTAGAGAGTTCGTCATAGCGTTTCTGACAGCGTTTCAACTCCGATTGATTGTGCTTCGGCTTTTCCTCTTGCTTATCTTTCCAAAGGGATTGCAGTTCCAAAGCAAAGGCTTTTTCATCATTCAGAACAAATCTTGAAAAGCGTTTAACTGCCGATAATATCAAGGCTTCAACATTATCAGCACTAATCGTATGGGAAGTACAGGAATTAACCCTGCTTGCATACCCGCCGCAACGGTAAGAATACTGAACAGAACCGTCTTTCTTGCTGTAATGCGTTTGCAAAGTCATTCTCCTGCCACAGTCGGCACAGTACAGATAACCGCTTAATCGGTTGGTATGTGTACCTCTTGCCGCAGCTCTGTTCACTCGTTTCTTTCGCTTCTGAACGCTGTCCCAAAGTTCCTGCGATATGATAGGCTCGTGGGTGTTATAAAACACATACTGCTCATCTTCATCGGTAGTCTTTCTCTTATGCAATTTAAAATTGGTGCTGACCGACTTTCTCAAAACAGTATGTCCAAGATATTCCTGCCTGCTTAAAATCGTTCTAATGGCAGATATGCCCCAAATATAAGGGTCTGCAAACTTAATCCCGTTGTACTGTTCTGGGTGATATTCCTTTGCATATGCGGCAGGAATTAAAACCTTTTCTTCGGTCAGTATTTCCGCTATGGCTCGTGGACTTTTGCCCTCATTGGCAAGCAGAAAGATACGCTTTACCACCTCAGAAGCCACAGGGTCAACAACAAGCGTCTGCTTATCGCTCGGCAATCGGTTATATCCATAAGGGATTGAACCGCTACAACGCTTTCCGTCTTTCATTCGGGCATCAAATACAGCCTTGATTTTATTGCTCGTGTCTTTGGCATAAAATTCGTTCATAATATTCAAAAACGGAGCAAAATCATTATCCGAAGCATTGTTGCTGTCAATGCTGTTGTTGATTGCAAGAAAACGGACATCTTTCTGCGGAAACAGAATTTCCGTATAAAATCCGACTTGCAGATAGTTTCGCCCTAATCGGCTCATATCCTTAACAATCAATGTTCCGACATTGCCTGCTTCAACTTCTTTTATCAAAGACTGAAAGCCTGGGCGATTGAAATTTACACCCGAAAAACCATCGTCAGTAAAATGGCGGATGTTCTCAAAGCCATTTCTACGGGCATAATCTTCGAGGTATTTTTTCTGATTGGTAATGGAATTACTCTCGCCATTCAGGTCATCATCTCTTGATAATCTCTCATAAAGTGCTGTAATCTTTGAAGTCCTTGACATTCTCTTAACCTCCTTCCTTATGTATTTTCAATTTAGGACAGTTAATTTTATCGTCCTATTAAAGTATAGCCCTCAGGTGTCAGTTCAATCGCTGTGACTGTTTCTCCAAAGGTAGAAGCCCATGCATCAAAATGCTGCAAGTTATTCTTCACAAGCGTGTTATACTGCAAGTATCGCTGTATCGTATAAAGCTCCACCATACTATTTGAGATAGGCGTACCTGTTGCAAACACCGTTCCCCTTCCTCCGGTAATCTCATCCAGATAGCGGCATTTCATAAACAGATCAGAAGATTTCTGTGCTTCTGTCTGAGCGATTCCGCCCACATTCCTCATTTTTGTATAAAGAAAAAGATTCTTATAATAATGACTTTCATCAATAAACAGTCTATCTACACCTAGTTCTTCAAAGGTAACAACATCATCTTTTCTGCTCTGATCATTCAGTTTTGCGAGTTTCTGCGTGACTGCTTTTCTTGACCTTTCAAGCTGTTTGATTGAGAACCTTTCTCCTCTATTTTCTTTTAATTCAGCAATGCCATTCGTCAGTTCCTCAATCTGCTGTTCCAGTATCGCCCTCTGTCGCTCAATCGACATCGGTATCTTCTCGAACTGGCTATGACCGATAATAACCGCATCATAGTCGCCTGTTGCGATACGACCGCAGAACCTTTTACGGTTCTTGGTTTCAAAATCTTTCTTGGTTGCTACAAGGATATTGGCTGACGGATAAAGCTGCAAATACTCTGCCGCCCACTGTTCCGTCAGATGGTTGGGTACCACAAACAAAGACTTATTACAAAGTCCGAGTCTTTTCAGCTCCTGTGAAGCAGCCACCATTTCAAAGGTTTTTCCCGCCCCAACTGCGTGTGCAAGCAGCGTATTTCCTCCGTATAAAATGTGTGCAACTGCATTTCTCTGATGCTCCCTGAGTGTAATTTCCGGATTCATACCACTGAAAATGATATGGCTTCCATCATATTCTCTCGGTCGAACACTATTAAACTTTTCGTTATACAGTCTCGTGAGTTTCTCCCTTCGTTCGGGGTCTGCCCATACCCAATCCTGAAATCCCTGCTTGATCAATTCCTGCTTTGCCTGTGCGATGGCTGTCTCTTTTTTATTTAGCACCGGTTTTCTTTTGCCCTCATCATCTTCAATATAATCAAAGATACGGACATCTTTCAGGTTCAATGTTTCCTCGATAATCTTATATGCATTGATACGTCCTGTACCATAGGTGCTGTTTGCTTTCACATTGCCCCGGTCATAAGATTTCTCCTCGATATTCCAACCTCCGGTGTAAGGGGAGTAGTGGACTTTAATCCTCCACTGAGCATAATTCGGTGTATTTAAAAACTCAAACATAAACTGCTGATAGATTTCTGGAGGTACCCATGTTGCTCCGAGTCTTACAGATATTTCACTGGCAGTCAGGTCTTTTGGCTGTATCTTTTCCAATGCTTCTACATTGATTTTATAATCTTCCGGATAAAGCATTGCGGTTCTCTTTGCTAGTACCAGTTTCTCCCGGACATTGCCAGAAAGATACTCATCCGCCATCAAATACTTCGGCTCTGTAACATTTCCATAGCCATAATGCGGATTTAAAAAGATCACACCTTTCAAATCCTGATACAGCGTTTCTTCTGATTTTCCTGAGAGTTCCTGCATATATTCCATGTCGATTCCGGCTTTCTCTCCCATAGAAATAGCAAGTGCTTCACTGGCAGTGTCCACCTTCGTCACTGGTTTGTGTGGCTGGATCGTCCGCTTAAAGAACATATCCGCCTTACGTTCCAACTCTCCATTTTCATTGAGCACTTCCAACGCAGATAGCAGTGCAAAGGAACTGTCATCACTAAAAGCAGAGATATTTGCCCTGCTGTTGATCAGCCCATATTTCTTTGTATAATTATCATAAAGTGTATTCAGTCTAGCCTGTTCTGCCCGAATATCTTCATCCGGGTAATCCTCTGTCTGCAATTCAATCAGATTACGGACACAATCACGAACTGCAATCAATCCTTTGATACGGTTCTCTGCGGTTGCCGATACTTCCACCGGATTCATACGTGAATTTTCCCGGAAATAGATTTTATCTTCCACCACCGTATAGGAAAAGTTCCTTACCTCCGGATTGGCAGGAATGGAGTTATCTTCTTCCTCCAGTTCATTCTCAACCTCATACGCTCTGATTTCTCCATGAATATTTGCCACTGCTTCAGATAACAGTTCTGACAGGTCCGCATTTTCAAACGGTACGCAAGTTGCTTCTTCTCCGAAGCGACCACTGACCATTTTCATTTCTCCGAGTATCATTTCGGGATGCTGCACAAAATATGCGTTCATCGTAAGACCATCATCGTTTGTGCGAAGCTGTACCCAATCTGGCTCAATATCAATGAGCCTGTCCCGCTTTTGCAGGAACAATATATCCGACACAACTTCCGTACCGGCATTATCTTTAAACGTATTGTTTGGAAGCCTGATTGCTCCCAAAAGGTCTGCTCTCTGTGCGATATATTTTCTGACCGACGAGTTTGCTTTATCCATTGTCCCCTTACTGGTTACAAGAGCCATCACACCACCTGGACGTAATTTATCCAAAGATTTGGCAAAGAAATAATCATGGATCAGGAAGTTATATTTATCATATCGCTTATCAAGCACCTTAAAATCTCCAAAAGGCACATTTCCGACAACGCCATCAAAGAAGCTGTCTGGTACATTGACTTCCTCAAATCCCTGTGCTGCGATGGAAGATTTCTGATATAACTGCTGTGCTATTCCTGCCGAAATCGTATCTAACTCAACACCATAAATTTTTGTGTTTGCCATTGACTCCGGCAGCATACCGATAAAGTTACCAATGCCACAGGACGGTTCCAACAGATTCCCTTCCTTAAATCCCATCTGCTCCATTGCCTTGTAGATAGCAGTTATCACTTCGGGTGGTGTATAAAAAGCTGTCAGTGTGCTTTCTCTTGCTGCGGCATATTCGTCAGGCGAAAGCGCCCTGCGAAGTTCCAAAAACTCATCTGCCCACGCTGAGTTACGCTCATCAAATGCTTCAGACAAACCACCCCAACCAACATATTTCGACAAGATAATCTGTTCGGCAGGTGTGGCAAAGCGGTTCTCAGCTTCACACTCTTTTAGCACCCTGATTGCTTCCATATTTCTGTGAAAGCGTTCCTTTTTTCCGGCTGGTTCGACCGGATGATTTCTAAGATCAAACGTATTTCTCTCCGCAAGCGGAATATCTGGGTGCAAGTCAAAGCTTCTGACTTTGCTCCTTTTTTTCTCCCACTGTGGTTTGATTGGTTCCGGTTCAACCGTCATGGCACTGAGTTCATTGATCAGTCCCTCTAATTCTTTTCCCTGCTCGGCTGTAACTTCTTCTCTGTCTATTTCCTTTAAGTAATCAAGAATGTTACTTACCTCATCCGGACTTTGGAGTAAATCTCTTGTATTTTCGATGACTTCCTCATCCGTCTCATTGACTTCTACGTTATCCTGATATCCAAAATAATCATAATCTTTCATAAACAGCGTAAGTCTTGTCGCTAAGTCCGGTAAGCCATCAAACTGTGCTGCTTCCCTCGGTGTTTTAGATTCCAACACCCTCTCAAGCTGTTTATCCGTAATGGAAGTCAGATCATCAAAGTCCAGATATACAAGTGCAGATTCAATCATATCCTCCAACGAGCTATATCTTGTACTTTCAATCAACTTTCCATCAAGATATTGGTCTATACTAAAATCTACAAGATTGGCATTTACCTGTATCGGTATCTCATCATCTGTGATCGTCGTAAACGCAACACCAACTTCTTTCGGGTTGCTAAAATCTGCATTTGAGCCATACTCATGCTGACAAAACTCATTGATGATTTCCTTTGCCTGTGCCAACATTTCTAATGGCACCGTATTCTGATCTGGCACTTTCAGATGGTCATTCATCGGATTTTCCCGTACTTTCTCATCAAATTCTGTACGGTTAAATTCCTTATTAAACAATGGCATTTCCGTATCATACAGCATGACTCTCTCATCATCAAAAGATAAGATTTCATATTCAGAAGCTCCAATATACACAGTATCGCCAAGATGATACTCATAATGTTCTGCTGAAACCTCCTCTACCTCCTGTTCCAGTGTTTCCTTTGGAGCAGTCGAAAGGATTTGACGATTCTTTCTTTTCTCCTCCAATTCTGCCCGTCTGGCTTCCTGTTCTTCAAGCCACTTAGGATAACGCTCTTTTTCCTTTGGATTTAAGTATCTGTCCATCCGTATCAGTTCCCCGATACGTTTTTCTACCAGCGTCCATTTGAGTGTCATTTTCTCAGCATCTTCGCCATACCCTCTGGAAAGATTGATACCTTTTCCATCATGCAATTCTTGTATGCCTGTGCCGATAATAATCGGATAAGAACCTCCCCAGCCATATTCATTTTTCAGAAACGTAACATTTTCTTTTGCAGATAAGCTCTTTTCAAACTGCTCATAAATCCGCATTTTTCCATTAGAGATACCACTTCCATGCGTCAGGACTGTATCTATAATCTCCTGTGAAAAAGAAAAGGCAGAGGTTTTTTCTGCCCCTGCCTGTCCGTCTAAAATAAAACTTAGCTGCCCATCCATTGACGGTAGCGGTTTGATTCTATCATTTAATTCTCCGAGCAATCGCATTGCTTCAAAATGCTGTGCAATCACGCCCCAGTCATAATAACTCTGCTTTGTCCGATTCTCGTAATGCCCTTCCCAAAGATGCAATACATTCTGAAATGTCTTGTATCCAACAGTTCTTCCATCTTCCAATGTCAGCTCCGTGTAGTCATGATTAAAAATGTTCTTAATAAACTCCGTCCGTTCCGCATTATCCAGTGTCCTCTCATAAAAATCTTTGATTTCATCAAGAGATGCTGACAAATGCGGTGTTGTCCGGAGTATCTCGTTAATATCTTTATCACTGCCGAAGAAAGGAAGGCTCTTATCTTCATGGCTTCGGTCATAATACTCTAAACGTAAATGACCTGTGCTTTCACGATCTCCTGAGCCGAGTTCCTGATGTTGTTCATCAGCCGAACCCAGTTCATCATGTCGTCCGCTTTCATCTGTTCGGTCAGTCCCTCCCTGGCTGCCATCTCCCGCACCAGTGTTTCCTCCAGTTCGCTCGCCCTCTGCTGTACTTCCGACAAATGCTTTGTCAAGATTCCTTTCGTCAGGAGATTGTAATACTGGACTCTGTGCTGTTCCTTGAGAAATGTTCTCCTCATCTGTGACCATTTGCCCACCACCGGCTCCGGCTGTTCTGGCAAGATCAGATCCGGAAGGTTGTAATCCCCGACCATCGTGTATGTGATCTCGTTCATTCTTACCGCTCCTTTCGGTTGTATTTTCATCCCTATTGTATTCAGATTTTCTATCCGCTTCAATGATGCGATTGTTCCGGCTGAGTGCCCGAATGGTTTTGGATATTTCCGAAAGTCCCATCTCTGAAATATCACTTGTAGCAAAACCGAGAGCGTTTAACGTTTCCTGCGTATTAAAGTTTGTGACATCTCTGAAATCTTCCGCTTCAAAATATTCTCCCACATTGATTCCCAGTCGTGTCATCATCATATATGCCACACTGTTTGTCACAAGTTTTTTATAGATGGTAGTAATCATACCCTCATCCAGTCCTGCAAGAAAACTGTTATCTGCAACATAAAGCAAATCCTGCAAATAATCCGGGAGATTATCTTCTGCGGCATTCTGTGCAGCACTCATGACTGCGTCCGAAAGAACACTTTTGTAAGTCAGTTGTCCAAACGTATTTTCCAGTGTTTCAATGACTTCTTCTGTATATTCCTCCTGCATATCCCAAAGTGGAACCGGACGGGAATATCTTCCCTCATGTGTATCGGAAATATCAAAGTAATGAGTTAATCTCTGTGTCTTTCGGTCCTCATCAGCAAAAACTGCAATACCTCTCGCTCCACGATTTACCCATCGACCAAAATTTCTGTTCCAACGCTCGATCTCAAGTACCGCAGTAGCGTCAGGACGCTGTGCATAGATCAGCAACTGCTCATCATATCGCAGCTTATAATTCCGGCAGGCAGACTGCAAAAAGTTCTGCCAGTTCTGTGGATTCGCAACTACTGTTTTGCAAGTCCGGTCATAGAGTTCCGAGATCAGATTGTATTTTCTTGCCACTTACCTTGCACCTCCTGTCGTTTCTGTATCTTCTGATCGGCTGGCATCGTTACTGCGAAGCCTGCTGTTCATCAGCACCACCTCCCAAATAAGAAAACAGCTTATTAGCTTTGGTTTCTTTCTGAAATTCAATGATCAATGCCATATCCGGTATCGTAATCCCTGGGATTTTCAAAATGCTTTCCATGTCGAGCTGTTGTAACTTCTTTTCCGTATTACAGCCGAAATCGAAAAGTTTGGTCAGAAGTTTGATCTTCTGCTGAAATGCTGATTTATCTTTCATGGTCCATCCTCCTCGCTACTTTCTTGCGTAATCGGTATATAACTTCTGCATTTTCTTCCTGTTTCTCCGATATTCAGGCAGACACCCTAACTCTGGATGCGTTGCCTGTATCTTCTGTCTTATTCTTCTGACGCTTTCAAAATGTGGCAATTTCAACTCTCTGTAATGTTTCATGACCACTTCAAAAGGCATCTTTCCTATTGGATTTTCATTATTGGAATAACTGTTGCAGACAAGAAGATAAAGCACCATGTCGTCACTACGGGACTGTGTATTTGACTCAAGCACAGAGAGAACTCTGTCCTCAATCTTCTCTAACTGGTTCATTTTGACCTCCTTGCTCAAAAGCAAAGGGCGGATTGCTCCGCCCCCGCTTCAAGTTATTTATTTTTTCTGTTTTTCTTCTGTAAGAAAAGAAAGCCGCCGATGATAAAGGCGACCAATACGACTGCTACGATTGTCTTTGCGTCCATTATTCATTGCCCTCCTTTTTCTTCTTTCTCTTGGAAGCAATGACTGTTGCCGCAATTCCCGCTGCGGAAAGACCTGCAAGAACCATCCAAAGACCGGTTCTGCTGTCATCGCCTGTTTTTGGTGTATCACGAAGTTCATTGTGCATTTCAATCTCTACTGTTGAGTCTGCCTGCACAGTAATCTTCTTATCGGCTGGTAAGATATATCCGGCAGATACATTGTCACTGACCTCAGAAACGGTGTATTCTCCGATACGAAGTCCGTCCACAAAGATTTCTCCGTTCTTGTCAGTAGTAAATGTGCTGTCATAACCATTAACACCTGTGATACGGAATGTGAAACCTTCTACTTTACCGTCAGAAGATGTCTTTTTGATTTTCAGATTACCTTTCATCGCCTGATTGATAAAGCCAACACCTGCTTTATTTTCCACGTCATAAGTCTTTTCATCCTCAGTAATGGATACGGAATAAACACCCTCATCAAGAACAAATCCTTCTGGGGCTTTTGTCTCTTTTACAAGATATTTTCCGTAAAGCAGCTCCTGGATTTCATAAATGCCGACAGAAGTTTCTTCCAGATTTCCAACAAGCTCATCTTTGTCGTCCAGTTTTCCGTCGCCATTGACATCTTTGTAGACTTCAAAAGTGGCTCCTGTCAGCTTATTATCCGGATAATCTGCATCCACCTTTGTGAGTCGGATATTGCCATGGATATATTCATTTGTGATTTCCGCTTCAATGACCTGCTCATTCCAATCAATAGTGACTGCATGAGCTGTTCCATCAAGGACAAATCCTTCCGGTGCTTCGATTTCTTTGACAATCCAGTTACCATATGGCACTTTCTTAAATGCGAAGCTGCCATCTTCTCCGGATTTCACAGTCATAAAAGCATGTTCTGCTGTAAATTCTGTTTCATCAGCTTTAAAGATTCCGATTACTGCACCTGCAAGTGCTTCTCCGTTTTCATCCACTTTCTTACCTGATACAGAACCATAGATCAGTTTGTTTTCAATCGGTTTCCCGTCATTGACTTTGATTTCAACTGTTTCCGTATCCTGTCCGGCATAATCAAATGTGAATGCATACTGCTCATCATTCAGGATATAATGTTCATCCGTTGTCATCTCTTTGATATAGTAGCTGCCAAACGGAAGGTCTGTCGCTACTGTCGCAGTACCATCCTCCGCAAGTCCGATGATTTCGATCAGTCCGTCTGCCGGGATTACCGTACCGCTTTCTGATACAATGTCCTCTTTTGCATAAAGTCCGAAGCTGATATTTTTCAGTTCATCATTCTTGCCGATTCCGAATGTTTCATCCTGTTCAAGCATTTTTTCAAGAGAAATCTTGACTTTCTGTCTTTCGTTATAGAAGCTTGTGGCAGTTTCTGTTACTGCAACCTCCTGTCCGGCATAAGTGAGTTCTACCTGATGTCCATCTTTATTGATGACCATGCCTTCCGGTGCTTTTGTTTCTGTTACGGTATATTTACCCAGATAAAGCTCCTTGCTCTTTGCAGTGCCTTCTTCATCTGTTGTGATCGTATCCACAACATCGCCTTTGTGGTAGCGGAGTGTTCCATCCGGTGTTACCACATCTTCGTCTGCTGTGATTTTATAGGTTGCACCCGCAAGACCTTTCACTTTGTATACCGGCTGATAGATCACATCTTTGCCTTCCTCGCCGGATACGTTCACACCAAAGAATACCTCTCCTGTTTTTTCCACAGAAATCGAACCTTTCTGAGCCATGTTCGGCTTCTCAACCTTAACCAATTTAATCGTGCCCTCCTGTGTTGCATTTTCTTCTGTCACATCGAATGATACCGGTGTACTGTCAAGCACATAACCATAAGGAGCCTGAACCTCAACCAGTGAATATCCCTTGCCATACTCCAGTTTCTCCGGTGTTACAAGCTGACCGTCTGCATCTGTATAGAAGGTGTCGATGGTTGTCGGTGTCGGATAAGTAAAGGTCATAGTTACCTTATTTCCTGATGGATCGTAAATCTGAAATCCTGCACCTGCATATGGAATGGTTTTACCTGTTTCCGCATCCTTTTTGACCACTTTGATAAAGCTTTCAAAGTTTGCATTGTTGATGAGGTAACGATAAGTCTGTCCATCTTTAGAAATGAACACATCAAAATCACTCATCAGTTCTCTGCCTTCCCAGCCTTTTGTCTGATGGACGGTATAAACGCCGTATGGCATATCTTTTGACTGGGCAAATCCATTCTCATCGCATACAAGTGTATCTCTCTCATCTTCTTCGGCTGCGTCATAGTTTCCGGAAGATTTCAGATAAACTTCAAACTCTGCACCTTTTTCCGGTGTTTCAATCTTGGTTTCTCCGTCATCAGTATGCTTGATGATAGCGATATTTCCTTTCATGACCTGTTCAGTTACATCATTGGCAGTCAGATTGTGTTCCACTTCATAGAGTTTCGGGTCCGCTCCAACTTTGTGAATAGTCTTATCAAGCAAATATCCTTCAGATGGTGTGATTTCTCTGACTGTCCAATCGGTATCGCAGATATATTCTTTCGTTGTAAACTGCCCATTCGCATCGGTCACATATTTATCTACCAGTGTTTCGCCTTTGTAGATACCATAAACTGCACCTGCAAGTGTCGCATCGCCCTGTGCTGTGCCTTCCTCCTTGTCACTCTTAGTTACAGTCACTGTAAATTTCTTCAAAATGTTACTGAAATCACGCTTTGTCACAGACTTCCACTGAATAGGGGCTGTCTGGTTCTCCGGTACAACATAGCGTACCTCGGTATCCACTTCTTCTACGGTATACGGTTCACTTCCACTGATCAGCACATCTTTGAAAGTTGCTACTCCGTTTGCGTCTGTCACTGCATACTGGTCGACTGCAATGCCTGCAAGGGAAGTACCATAAAGATGGAATTTCACACCCTCAACAAGGTTATCTTCTGAGGATTTGACCACCTGAAGGTCGCCCCTTTTCAGAACGTTGTTAAAGTTTACAGTTGCTACCTGTCCTGCTACGACTGTGACTCTGTGTGTTTCCTGTGGCACATATTTGTCAATAGACTGCTCTGTTACGGTATAGACACCCGGCATCAGATTATCAAGTTGGAACTTACCGCCATTCGCTGTCGTTACTGTCTGATTGATACCATTACCGGAAATTGTGAAGTTGATACCGTCCACCTTTCCGTCCTCACTGGTCTTGACAATCTGGCAGGAACCATAGCTGACTTTCATTTTCACATAGCCACTGACCGGATCGCCAACTTCCTGTGCATAAGAAACAACGTCCTGCACACTGGAACCTGTGCCATGTTTCCCCTCGGACCACACAACCACACCTCTGCGGACAGAGTTTTTCTTGCTGGCAGTGATCGTAAAGGCATCGCTTGGTGCTTTCTCCATGGATACCGTCAGCTTATTCCCATTTGTGGAAAAGGATACCCCACTGATAGTTGCACTGAAGCTGTAATTAGAGAGTACGTTGTTCGTATCTGTCAGTGTTGTTGTATATTTGCTTCCATCCCACTCCAGTTCCAGTGTTTTTGCTGAACCGGCAGAACGGTTACAGAAACTCGGCACAACCGTATGTTTCTGAATGCTCGCTACCATCGAGTCATAGTAGCTGAAAATCTTACTGCGAAGTGGATGTGCGGCATTGACCACATCTTTGACATTGCTACAACCACTCGCTGCTTTGTGATTAAAGTTTGCGTCACGTTCTCCGACGATGGTTTCCCAGATCAGAAGCTGTGTCGCATAGGCATGGGCAATACTGTTTGCGGCAGCTTCATTCTGTGAACGCCAGCTTGTGGAAATCGTTCCACGATAACCGTACTGTAAGATTCGACCGATATACTGTCTGATCTCATCTCCGGAAATAACGCCATTTGCCTGAATGTTATTGAAATAGTTTTCATCGTACTGGGTCATAGACTGCCCCATACTCAGATGCACACCCGGTTCAATACAATAGCCAACATTGCCTGAAAAAGAACCGATTGCCTTCAGGTTGGTATGTGTGGCACTGCCTGTATGCCATCCATTTTTCAGCGTCAGGTTATTGTGTCCCCATACGCCATCGTAATTCGCATCGCCATCACGAGGGAAATCGACCATATACACGTTGGTCTTTTCCCCGGCTGCGGCAAAAGCGGTATTCGCTCCTACGCCCATGAAGGCGGTAAGGCTGAGAACTGTTGCCATCACAAACGACACAGCCCTCTTGATTTTTAATTTTGCCATTCGTTTTTCCTCCTTAAACGAAACGAACGCATCAGTTATCCACAGTGCGTCCAACTTTTATTGCATCTTTATCCCTGTTACTACTCCAATACCTGCCGAAGAAGAAATCTGAACTTTTCATCGTATCAAAACCTCCTGCACTTTTCCAACTGTGCGACTGGTTCTTATAGATAACCATAACATTATGAGATAGTTATAAATATGGAGATAGAATATATATTTTCAGCAGGTAAACTGTAGGTTATAGGGGGTAGAGTGTGAGAAGGGGGAACGATAAAAGCGTTATCTGCTGTCACGGTCTGCCCTCTGCCTGAGATACTTGTTATAATGCTCCAATGCCTTACAGATAAAGTCCTCCCTCTGGCTGATCTTGATATTTTTCGGAATAAACTTCTCTACCCTGTCCATACTCAGCGTAATCTTTTCTTTTTGGTTCGGCTTCTCCTCCGACATAATTGCCTGAATAACTTCGGTCGTGAGTTTCCCTTCCTCAAAAAACTTCCGCATACGGATAGTCTGGTCGTGAGAGGGAGTTGCGTCGTTCATGTCGATTTCATCCACGATGTCCCTCTGACAGTCCTCATCAAGATAAGACAATTCCACTGCCGGACGCATTTTGATTCGCCCTTGATCGACAAACTCAAGCAGTTCAGGAACGAGATTTGTTAGACGGACATACCTACGAATTTGGTCTTTGCTCTCTCCTACTTGTTCAGCAAGTTCAACATCTGAACGCCCCTTAGATAACTTAGTCGCCACTGGCGACGAAGTTAAATCTGTTCGCTGTCCCTGTCTTTTCATGGCATCCAAACGCATTTTGTACGCAAAAGCTTTTTCAGAAGGCAGTATCTGTGACCTTTGAAAATTGCTCTCCACCATCAAAATCGTGGCTTCATCTCTGCTCAAATCCACAACTTCACAGCGAAGTGTTTGAAAACCTGCCAGCTCACAGGCTCGTTTTCTTCTATGACCAGATATGAGTTCGTATCTCCCATCTTCCTTCTGTCTGACTGTTGCCGGAGTAATAACCCCTCTGTCCCTGATACTCTCTATAAGCTGTAACATATCTTCATCATCCCTGACTTTAAAAGGATGATCTGGGAAATCGTCAATCAGCCCCAATGGAATATCCCGGATTTTGGAAAGCTTTTCTTCTTCTCTCTGAGCCTGCGTGGTAAACAGGTCATCGAGCTTCGTGAGCGTGAAGTCGCTCTTTCTTCCTGCCATCTGCTAACACCTCCTTCGTGAATGCGGTGTAAGCCTTTGACACCGTACTGCGTGGCTCATAACCATAAATGCTCTTGCCTTTTGAAGAAGCTTCTGCGGCTTTTACTCCGATTGGGATAGATGTCCGGTACATCTTAATATGATTCCCGAAGTTTTCCCTCAGAGCTTCCACCGTACTTTTAGCAAGATTAGTCCGACTGTCTACGAGAGTCAGAAGTATTCCATCAATCTTAATATCCGGATTGATATACTTCTTTACCCTTGAAATCGTCTGCACGAGCTGCGTCATTCCTTTTGCTGGCAGATATTGAGCCTGAACCGGAATAATCACACTGTCTGCCGCCGAAAGAGCATTGAGCGTTACCATACTAAGCGATGGCATACAGTCGATCACAACAAAATCATATCTGTCTTTAATCTGATTCAAGTAATTTTTCATCGTGGTTTCTCTGCTCATGGCATTCATCAGGTTATACTCCATTGCTGAAAGCTCAAGGTTTGCTGGAATAAGATCAACTCCTTCATCATGGTGCAGGATTCCAACCATCGGGTCATTCATCGTTTCATTCATCACATCTGTTAATTTCGTTGCAAGCGTGATACCCAGACTGTCCGTATCCTGCCACCCCAGACAAGTGGTTAAATCTCCCTGTGGATCTGCATCAACAAGTAATACTTTCTTTCCCTGCATTGCAAGACCGATTCCGAGATTGACCGAAGTGGTGGTCTTTCCTACTCCGCCTTTCTGATTGCAGATGGCAATCGTTTTGCAGTTTGACACTTCTTGCGTCCTCCTTTCCTGAATATTCATAGCCATTGTAGAATGACTATGTACCTGACCGTTTCATTTCCTAAACGGTCGTGGCAACATTTGTTCTCAACACCCCTTGCCGAGCGTATCGCTCATGGGAAGCCACTAAGGAACAGACTGCTGATCTGTATCATAGGATTCTAACCTCTGCCGGGTACTCCGCCAGCTCCTTAGAGAAGTATCATTATCTTTCTGACTGTCATCGCCATGTCAGGAGCAACCTGACACTCATACCGGGAGTTCTCGCTGTTCTGCATCCACAAAAGTTATGGCGTACCCGATAAGGTGGCTATCATCAGAATTAACGTCTTAGTGACCTGTATATTCAGTTCTAAATTTCAAAGGAAGGCGTTCCATTTTTGTTGATTGGAATTACTCCCTTCACTTATTTGGAATTGCTCAGGCTTTTGACACCCTATTTTTTATAAATTTTTTTAATTATTTTTTTGAGAGAGATTTTAGAACAATAGATAAGTAGAAAAAGCTTCAAATCCCGTGTATAATTAAGAAATAAAGATAGAAACAAATCGGGATTTTTCGGAGGGGCGAATGTAGATGAGTTTTATAGATGATGCATTATCAGAAATTAGTAATGGTGAGGACTTTGTTCAGGCAATGGCAGATATTTATGAATATCCAGAAGTAAGAAGTGAGTTATATAAATTACCATCTTGGATTAGAAATATCATAACAGTCATTGATTATGACACGGAATTAGCTATGAATGGTTTAGATTTTAAATCTTATGGGAATATTATTGATGCTTTGACTAATATGGGATTGACGGAAGAAGCAGAAGTACTAATTACTTTTGAAAAGAAACCTTCACAAGAGGAGGCAGATATTTGCTATTCAAAACTTGCTATTAATAATGATTATGACGCATTTTGGAATAAAGTATATTCGTATGCTGACGAAAATATAAAGAGATAACTTCAAGTTTGAAAGGAGTGTTAAATATGAAATTCCCATTTTATGACGCACCAAATACAGCTACAATAACCTGTTGCCACATATTAGAGAATGGAGAACCTATTTTGTATGTATCACATGATGAAGATGATGGAATGTGGCAATTTCTATGTGGAAAAGCACATGAAACAGACGAAGCAAAGTTAGTATCCTTAAAATCAGTATTCGACTTAGATAATTCTGTTGGTATTCTAAAGGATATGCCTTGCGGTTACTATGCTGAAAGAAAAGCTCAAGATGATGAATGGAGTGTTAGAAAACGGTAACTATCAGCTCGGTCAATTCAAGTTTGCCGAAATATCTTTCTAACTTTCCCTATTTTACAGGCTTTTCAGCCCATTCATTAGTGAAATGATATGTATTTTCCCTTATTTTTGCCCTTATGAGATAATCGTAAGGGAAATAAGGGAAAGTTTTATTTAGTCGTTGCCTGCCACTTTATCAAGTAACTTTGCGGATTCCCGCTTGGCTTTTCTTGTGGAATGGGCGTAGACATTCATTGTGGTACTGACATCTGAGTGTCCTAACAGTTCCTGTACATCTTTCGGAGCTGCTCCATTTGCCAGAAGGTTGCTTGTGTAGGTGTGTCGCAACTGGTGAAAATGAAATCCTTCAAATCCATCCAGTTTCTGAGCAATCTTCCTGCAAACAATTCCTAACGTGCTTGGCAGTTCCAAACTTCCATCCGGTCTTAAGCAGACAAAGGATATTTCCTTATAATCTTCTGGAACATTCTCTGTTCCGTCCAGATGATAGAACTCATAGTAAACTCTGTTTTTGTCTTTTACTTCTCTGTAGTAGTTTTTGTGGTAAAGTTCTCCGTACTGCATTCGGTTTTTAAGTTGTTCCTTTCGGGCATTGCGAAGAATCTCTGCCAGTGTATCTCCAAAATCAACAATCCTTACCTTTTTTCGTTTGGTTGGTCCGATGATATTCTTGTGCCTTGAACCATCATATCGGATACTTCGTCTGATCGTAAGGCACTGTTCTTCAAGATTTACATCCTGCCATGCCAGACCACAGGCTTCACCGATACGAAGTCCTGCATAATAAGCTATCTGGATTGGAAGTATTGCCGGTGGATTGTAATCCTGTAGAAATTCAATCAGTCTTTCATAATCCTCTCGTGGAATTGGCTGTATATCGCCATCCATGTCATCATCAGAAAACAGGTCAACCTCATCCGTCTGGTATTTCAGCTTAATATACTGCATCGGATTGAAAGTGATATATTGCTTTGGTGATACTGCAAACCGGAATGACTGCTGTAATACTGCCGAGAAAGAACGAATGTAATCTTTGCTGTAACCTTTTCTTTCTGAACCATCTGGATAAGTGCCACCAAAGGAAAGCAGATCGAAGAAGGCTTGTAAATGCTCAGATGTTACATTTTTCAACTTTCTCTCTGAAATTGGATGCTTCTTGATGTTGGTAATAGCACCAAGGTAATTCTGGACTGTCCCATTACTGAGAGTACCGGTCTTTAATTCTTCCTCTGCCCATATATCAAGTAATTCTCCAACTGTAATATTTTCCGACTTTGCAATGAATTTCTTGCTTTCGTAATCGTCCATTGCCTGACGGAGCAGTTTTTCCGTTTCACTTTTGCTTTCTGTTCCAGCGTATTCTTTCTGAACCAGATTGCCGCTTGCATCTTCTACATAGAAGCGGTAGTACCATTTCTTTCCTTTTTTTCTTACAGATCCTTTTGCCATAATCGTGTGTCTCCTTTCGATATCAGACAATCGGAACTGATGAAATGCTTCTTGCGTGTAGGCATCTTATGGACAAGTCCATAAGCCAATTCGCCGCTCGTCAAATCTGTAAACAGCCTGACTTGCTCGTGCTCATTGTATCATAACTCCGGTTGTCGTTCTATACCGAATCGGAATCCTCATACAAAACTTCTGATAAAAGATTTTCAAGCCTTTGTTCTGCCATTTCCGGTTTCTTGGAATAAAGCCTTACGATATCTGCCATATCATTAAAGGCATTAACAGTGTGGGTGATCTCCCGGAGAAACATAATCTCGTTATATTCATCATTCGATTCAAACCCCATTACTTTTGCAATATCAGCTTCATTCGTGTTGCCCTTGTAATTCTTGCAGGCAAACTGGAATGATTCCAGAAACAGGTTATATTGCTTTAACATCAACAGCAGTAAATCTTTGGAAAAAGCATCTTCCGTTTTACTAAGGTCGAGAGGTAACTGTTTGAGAATATCGCCCATTGCATCACGAATCTGTAATTCTTTCTTATCCGTAATATCGGTTTCGTATTCATCGGTTTCCCCTCTGAGCCATTCAATAGATACATGAAGTGCTTCCGAAAGACCTTCCAGCACCATCTTTTTGGTATTGTCAATCGAACCATTCTCATAACGCAGGATTGTGGAAGCGGTAACTCCCATCTTCTCTGCAACATAAGGCTGTGTCAGATTTAATTCCAGACGACGCTGTTTTGCCCTGCTGCCTATCAGCTTGCGTAGTTCTTTATCTTTCATGCTGATTGCCTCCTTTTTCGGTATGTATGAATTATAGCATGTACCTCACATAATTGCAATATGCAATATAATAATTATTTTTAAAATTTCATAACGCTTGACAACGCAATATAAAACCGCTATACTAACAGCACAACAAAAATTGCATAATGCAATTTAATGGGAGGTGACAAGATGACGGAAAGAAAGATTGCATTATCCATCGAGGAAGCAGCCGACTATACAGGAATTGGCAGAAACACTTTGAGAAAGCTGGTTGAATGGAAGAAGCTTCCGGTATTAAAAGTCGGAAGAAAAGTCCTTATTAAAACTGACATTCTGGAAAAGTTCATGGAAGCCAACGAGGGGCGAGATCTGAGGGATAAAGGAAATGTAAAAGCTGTCACAAGAAATGTGGCAACTTAAAAAGGCGGCTTCCTACGAAACCGCCAAAGGTTCTATCAGACCGAAGCCATGATATACCTACACGCAAGAGGATTATACCATGTGCTTCTCCTGATATGCAACCGGGAACTGTTGTTTACCGGAAAAAGAAAGGATGAAGACGATATGGCGAAATCAACAAAGACTTATGAAGAAAGAATACGTGCATTAGAGAAAAAGGAACAGGAAAGCATTGAAGCTACAAAAAAGCTGATAGCACAGCGGAAGGAACTGGAAAAGAGAAAGAAAGCGGAAGAAAGTAAAAAACGAACCCACAGGCTCTGTCAGATTGGAGGAGCGGTGGAATCAGTTCTTGGCTGTCCGATTGAGGAGGAAGATTTACCAAAGTTGATAGGCTTCTTAAAAAGGCAGGAAACAAACGGGAAGTTTTTCTCAAAAGCGATGCAGAAAGAATTAGTTACAGACATGGAGGAAGTGTAATGGCGGAGGGAGTGGGTTTTCCATTCCCTTCATTGCCTTTGAATGAAGGGCGCACTTATGGACAACCAGAGGTCGTCCTTATAAGTTTGCCACAAGTGGCAACCGGTCTGCGCTTACGCTTGCCGGGCTCGTTCCGTCGGCGGGGCTTTCAGCCAGACCTGCTCATGCCGCAGGGGGCACTCTTGCGCAGAGGGCGTTCCGACAGCTTCACTCCTGTCAAACCAGAAGAAGATGCTGTCGGAAATCAATGCCGGATACGGCAGAAAGGGGGAATCGTATCATGGCGATATTTCATTTTACAGTAAAGATTGTCGGACGCAGTAAAGGAAAATCTGTCATATCCACATCGGCATATCTTAATGGAGATGTGATGAAGAATGAGGAAACAGGCAGGATCAGTTACTATACTTCCAAAAAGGAAGTTGTCTACACCAGTCTGATGATGTGCGAAAATGCACCTCCTGAATGGCTGCATGTACCAGAAGAAAATATAAAAAGGTTTCAACAGTCTATCCGTTATAAAAGAGCGGACGATAAGGAAGCCGCACTGGAAAAGTTTAAAATCACATTTCAGAAACAGCGGCTATGGAATGAGGTCTTGAAGATAGAAAAAAATGCAGATGCACAGCTTGGACGCTCATTTGAATTTTCCTTACCGAAAGAATGGAGCAGACAGGAAAAGATTGATTATACAACCGAATATATTCAAAAGACTTTCGTGGACAAGGGAATGTGTGCCGACTGGAGCATACACGACAAGGGCGATGGAAACCCACATGTGCATTTACTTGTAACCATGCGATCATTCAATCCGGATCACTCATGGGGCAACAAAGAAGTCAAGGACTGGGATTTTGTCAGAGATACTGACGGAAATATCGTGGTTGATGAATCCCACCCTGACTGGTGGCAGGATAAGAAAAATCTTGACCGGCATGGAATCCGTATTCCGGTACTTGATGAAAACGGAGTACAGAAAGTCGGGGCAAGAAACAGAAAACAATGGAAACGGGTTCTGACCGATGCTACCGGCTGGAACAATCCAAAAAATTGTGAGTTATGGCGAAGCGAATGGGCAAAGATGTGTAACCGACATTTATCCATAGACAATCAGATTGACCACCGCTCTTATGAAAGACAGGGAAAATTAAAAGTCCCTACTATCCATGAGGGTGCAGATGCAAGGAAGATTGAGAAAAAATATCTCACCGGACAGATAAGGAAAGGTTCATGGAAGGTAGAGGAAAACCAGATGATTAAAAAACAAAATGCACTACTGAAAAAGGTAATCGCAACCTTTGGTAAGGTGTCCGGTGCATTGTCGATGTGGAGGGAGTGGTTGAATGACATTAGAAGAAAGCAAAGAAGTAATTCCCATGATGGAAGCAATGATTACACAGATCGAGGAACAGCAGAATATCATGGCAGAGATGCTTCAGGAGATACAGGAAAAGGACGAGAAGCTGATGTGCTTTCAGGAGCAGGAAGAACGATTGCAGCAATTAGAGAAAGAATTGTCAGAGCTGCTACAAATCTTACCGGATACAGAAGAACTGTTGATGCTTCTGGAAGAAAAGACAGACCAGATACAGAAGCTTACAGACGAGAATCAGCAATGGCAGGAATTAGCACAGAGATTAAACAGCGAGAATCGGCTATTGCAGAAACAGAACAGCGAATTACTGACCTTGAACAGCAGATAGAGAAAGCGAGGGATATAGATGACAGAATACGAAAACTCAAAGAGCGACGATCAACTGGAAGAGTTGCTGCTGCTGACGGAGCAGATGCAGGACGAACTCGAACAGAAAGATCGGACTATCAGGGAACTGAAAGTGCAGCTCGACGAATCGCTGACCTTGAACGAGAGGTTAAACAGCGAGAACAGAGCAGGGAACATTCAAGCCTTAAAGAACGACTTGAGGAAAACAAAAGAATTATTGCAGAGCGAGAAAAAGAAAACGCACGCTGCCGAAATCATGACAGAGGAATGTCAAGATAAGCTAAGGCAGGCAGAACAGGAACGGGACTATGCACTCTCTCATCAGAAAAAAGTAGAGATACCGGTTGAAAAGCCGGTACTCTATCAAAAGTGTGGGAACTGTAACCAGACAGCTTATCTGAAAGCCAAGGAAAAGTATGATACGCAGAGAGAAAAACTGGAAGGCAGATATAAAACAAAAACAGCCATGTATGAAGCATTGATGTTTCTGCTGATATGGTATTCCGTATCAACTACTCTTTTTCAGATGATACGGTCAAAAATATTTATTTCTGATTGCGTGGTATTCTTTGATACAATCGCCACTTTTATACAGAACATTGCAGGATTGACTATACTGGCAGGGAAGAATGTGGCACAGGTTAGCAATGGAATATCCAATCCTGTCGTTGCCGGAATTATATACTGGATGATAAGAATACTGATTTCCGGTGGATGTCTGGTGGGTGTGGGAATACTTTTGGCATTCATCGAAATAAAGATTGCAGGGCTATATAAGAAATACTGTTGGGATATGATTACCATAATGGTGATACTCGTAAGTATGGCAATAGCAATCTATTTCGCAGATTGGATAAGGACAATATTACCAGTCAATCTACTGTTTCTATTGTTATTGGTACAGGTAATATATGTCGTGATAAGATGGTATGTGAAAGGCTGGCGGGAAACAAGGGGATATTGCGTTGAGTAATCAGAAACTGGCAGTGCCTCTTTTGCAGAATGTTTTCCCGTTAGTCCCAATGCCGCTTTTGTCAGAAGTGCCGTTAGACAAAGAGATTGAGACGGACGAGTACCGCAAAGAACTGAAAGAATTGCAGAACCGGCTCGGTGAGCTGCACAATCGTCTTTACCGGAAAAAAGTGCCGGTCATCATTGCCTATGAGGGCTGGGATGCAGCAGGAAAAGGCGGCAATATCAAGCGGATCGCAGGAGCGCTCGACCCGCGCGGTTACGAAGTTCATCCGATCGCAAGCCCGGAACCTCATGAGAAAGCAAGACATTACCTGTGGCGTTTCTGGACGAGACTGCCGAAAACAGGACATATCGCTATTTTTGACCGCACCTGGTACGGAAGAGTGATGGTGGAGCGTCTGGAGGGATTTTGCAGTGAAAATGACTGGATGCGCGCCTACAATGAGATCAACGAATTTGAAAAAGAACTTCACGACTGGGGCGCTGTGATCATCAAATTCTGGGTGCAGATTGACAAAGATACGCAGCTTGAGCGTTTTAATGAGAGACAGAATACACCGGAAAAACAGTGGAAGATCACAGACGATGACTGGCGCAACCGTGACAAATGGGATGCGTATGAGACAGCGGTCAATGAGATGATCCAAAAGACCAGCACCTCCTATGCTCCGTGGCATATTTTAGAGTCTGTCGACAAGAAATATGCCCGGATCAAAGCTCTTAAGATCGTTGTGGAGGAGCTGGAGAAGGTGTTGGGGTAAAGGATAATATTAAGCCAGCTCAGCTTCCAGCTTATTAATATGTTTGAATTCAACGATCACCATGCTAAGACCGACTGCAAAGGACAGAAGGTCGGCAATCGGTCCTGCATAAAGTACGCCCATAATGCCGAAAAAATGCGGCAGTGCAACGATAAGCGGCAGCAGGAACAGGATCTGTCTGGTCAGGGAGAGGAAAGTTCCCTTGTACGCTTTTCCGATGGAACTGAAAAACATCGAGGAGATCGGCTGCAAAAAGTTTAACCAGGTGAAGAACAGGAAGGCTCGGAAATAGTTGACACCGAACTCAAAATATTCTTCGCTTCCGCTTCCGAACAGACCAAGGATCTGTCTCGGGAAAAGCTGGAACAGCAAAAAGGAAATAATGGATACAACCGCACCGACTGACGCTGCGAGAAGGAAAGCGTCCTTCACCCGTTTGTATTGCTTTGCACCGTAATTAAAACTTTCAATTGGCTGGCTTCCCTGGGACAGTCCGATAATAATAGAAAAATAAAGCTGGTTTACCTTCATGACAATTCCGGCACAGGCGATCGGGATGGATTCGCCATAAACGGACTGTGCGCCGTAGTGTTTTAACAGGTTGTTCATGACGATCTGCACGATCATCATGGCAATCTGGTTAATGCCTGAGGACATGCCGAGGGAACAGATCTGTGCGAGAACTTTCCCGGAAGGGATAAAATGCTGTTTTTCTAATGTCACAGTGTGGTAATGCATGAGGTAACGGATCGCGATCGCAGCGGAGATGATCTGTCCGATGACAGTCGCCCAGGCAGCACCGTACATTCCCCATTGGAAACCGAATACGAACAGTGCGTCTAAGACAATATTAATGACAGCACCTGAAACTGTGACAAACATTGCCATTTTCGGGTTGCCGTCCGCACGGATCAGGTGACCGCTTCCGATGGTTAAGATCAGAAATGGAAAACCGACCGCTGTGACGCGGACATATTGCTCTGCCAGTGGGAGTACATCTGCCGGGGAACCAAAGAGCACTAACAGCGGATTTAAAAACAGTTCGGTGATAAGCAGTAAAAGAAATCCGAGTGAGAGCAGCATAGTGATGGAGTTGCCGATATAATAAGGAGCTTCCTCTTTTCGTCCAGCGCCCATATGAAGGTTAAAGCTTGCTGCTCCGCCGATCCCAAAAAGCAGTGCCAGCGAAGTGCAGAGCATAGAGAGTGGAAAGGCGATATTGGTTGCAGCATTTCCGAGCGTGCCGACTGCATTTCCGATAAAAAGCTGGTCAGCGATATTGTAAACGGCGCTGACAAGCATTGCGATAATGCTTGGAACAGCAAAACGTGCCACCAGCGTGGAAATTCTATCGGTACCAAGTGGATTTGTCATTTGTTTTTCCTGTGTCATGTTGATAAACTCCTTTTTTATAAAATTCAGGTGTCAAAATGTCTGTATTTTCATTTATAATATCAAATTGTACATCAAAAATTGTGAATCATTTGAAACCAGAATAATTGTAAGTCTGCTAACATTTTCTGTCAAGAATTGTATTCTGCAAATATCGTTCTCATCGTATCAAATCTCCTTATCGTTCAATCAATCATTCGTTAAAAAAATAGAAGCATTTCAATCAGTTCACCATGTCGTTTTAATTTTGTGTTATACTGTTTTATAGGATTTTCTTGCCCTTGTATTTGCCCTTATCAGAGTTCGTAAACACTGGTGGGACAATATAATACAAGGGAAACAATAAGGGAAAGCTCACCTGCGATAAACTTAGTGTTTTCAAGGGCTTGAGAGATATTTGATAATAAAATATAACAATTATTAAATTCCTTGGAATACATGAAATCTCAATTCAAGTTTGTATGGATAATATTCCCATTAAAAAGACCGCTTGCACTTCGGTGTAGGCGGTCCTCTTATATTCTGGGCAATTTGATTAGATGAATAAATTATGCTTCTTCTTGGCTGCCAATACCTTGCAGAGAACATCATCCACTGCGTCAGTATATCTGCCTTGTTCGAGAAGCTCATTTTTCAGCCGGATAAGTGACTGAATAATTCTGCTCTGTTCTTCGGCTGTTAAGTAAATATGATATTTCTTTTCTCTCATTGGCTGTTCCTCCAGTTCTCAAATACGTTTCTGATAGTCCCGACATCTTCTTCCGTATCTGAAGTAATAAATATATGTACGCTTTGAAAGGCTGCTTTGATACGCTGAGCATAAGCGATTTCTGTTTCATTGGTTTTCATAGGCAACTTGATCCGTTTAATTCCTCTTTGCTGACAGAGATGTTCTTTTAAGATTTCCATATCTTCTGAACCGCTGTTCACTTCAATCGCCACCTGTTCAGATGGAATATAAGTATCAAGCGGTATCCCTAAAACTCTGTCTGAGCCGAGTTCGATTTTCAATCCTTTCATATGTGAATAATAACTGAGGGCAAAAGCCGGAAACACTGATAAATACTCCTGCTCACATATCCTGCAACCTTTTCCGAGAATTGTCCGTTCATTGATCTTCATACTCCATGAATGACCGTGCCTGCATTTCCACCACGCTCTCTTCGCTGAAGTTCGTGATACCTCTGTCGGCTTCAGTTTATTCTGTTCATAATCCCATTCGCTAAGAAGCTGATTATCTGTTGTCGCCAAATCATTATATCCGGCAAGGACTTCTCTCTCCGCACAAACTGGGCATACCGTACCTTTCACACGGGCATTGATAACTGATTTCCACTCGTTACCGCATTTACTACACCTCCACCAGACATTTTTTCTCGCCTTTGCATTTACTTCATCAGGCTTCAATGGCAAGTTCTTCTCCGACCACTCCGAAGCAATTTTAGGGTGTGTTGTCTGCAAATCGTTAAACCCTTTCATGAATATGTACCCACTGCAATACGGGCATTTGCTCCCACCGGAACGGGTAGAAATAAGGGTGTTCCACTCTCTGCCGCAATACTTACACTTCCACCAAGCCTTACGATTGGCAAAGACCGTAACCTGAGTTGGAAGTAACGGATAATTTCTGTCCGACCACTCGGCAGCTATATCCGGCAGAAGTGTTGCAAGGTCATTAAATCCTGCCAACACTTTGTTATGGGAGCAATACGGGCAATCTGTTTTATTTATTGTCCTGCTCTTAACGGCAGCTTCCCACTCGTGTCCTTTCTCACATCTCCAAATCACTTTCTTATGAGAACCAATAGAAACCTCTGTCGGTTTTATCTTATTCTTTTTTGACCACTGCTTTGCCAGTAACGGCTCTAATGTCGCCAAATCGTTAATACCTGCAATCACTCTCGCACCGGAACATATCGGGCATTTTTCTCCATTAGAACGAGCCTTAACGCTTGTCAGCCATTCGTGTCCGCAAGTACCTTTCCACCATACTTTTTTATTTGAACCAAAGGTAATATCATCAGGTGTAAGCGGTAAATTCTTCTCCGACCATTCCGTAATAAGCTCTGGGTGTACTTCTGCTAAACTGTTGTTCATAGCCAAACCTCAACCTCCTTGTGCTTAGAGTATATGAAGTTTTAGCTTTATCTTGTAGTTTGCGAATATCTGTATAAATAGAAAAAGCCCTTTGAGAAAAGGATTTCTCCTCTCTCAAAGGGCAACACAATATTTTTTAATTCTTCAAATAATATTCCTATATGGCAATTTTTCTACTTTGTGTTTTATGATTTCTTTCTCACATATTTCATGAAGCTTCTCATAATTTCTTGACTCCTCACATATTTCTTCGAACCATGCTTCTACACCATTTTCTCGGAAAAATGGATGATTTTTATCATCTTGCACATTATCCCAAATATATTTCAGAATACTATCAAGTTTTTCCTTATCTCCATACCAGCCACATACCAGTGCAATATCTTTACATTCTTGGAATGACTTTCTTTTTGGATTACTTAAATAAAGTTTATATCCTTCAATAATTTTGTCTATTGAAACATCTCCTTTTAATGGAATAGGCAATTTATTTTTTAATCTTTCTGCCGAAAAGATATATCGTTCTTCATGCTTTTCTAACGCCATTGTTTCACTGCCACATTGTAATGATGTAGTAATGCTCGAATATTCCCGGCATAAATTGTGCACATAAAAAATCGGTGTATAGTATGTATTTCGAACCACTTTAATATAAATTCCTGTTATCAATGGACCTAATCTATTGTCCAATGAAATTGAACCTTGTTTTTTTAATTCTGGGAAAATCTTCTGCCAATCATTTATAATCTGCTTTTTGGTTGCCATCTTTCTACCTTCTTTTCCTTTTATTTTTACTTTTGGAAATTTACTTTTCTATTCGTTGTAAAAATGGGCAACTCCGATTGGAATTGCCCACTCACTGCACTAATTATGCGATTTTTTCTTGCCTGTACCGATTTCTGCATCAAATGATGTAAGTTTGATGTAAATCACTGTTTTATATGGTTTCGATCAAATGAAGTACATCCCGTCATTTTAGTGAAACGGTACATCCATACATCATCTTAATAGAGCTTTGCACCTGCTGGAATGTGGTTATCAACCATAATCAGATGCAGTTCTTCATCTTCTGAGTCTTTCAGATTATTTACTGCTGATAATAACATACCGCAAGACTCAATTCCCATCATCTTTCTTGGTGGAAGGTTTGTGATGGCGATCAGTGTTTTACCAACCAGTTCTTCCGGCTCGTAATAAGCGTGAATACCGCTTAAAATCGTACGATCTGTGCCTGTTCCATCATCAAGAGTGAACTGAAGGAGTTTCTTTGACTTCGGTACTGCAACACACTCTTTAACCTTTACAGCTCTGAAATCTGACTTGCTGAATGTATCAAAATCAACTTCTTCCTCAAATAAAGGCTCAATCTTTACATTAGAGAAATCAATTTTTTCCGGCTCTGCTTTCATTTCTTCGGCAGCCTGATTTGTTACATCATTTTTCTTATTTACATCACCGAGTGACTTCATTGTTGGGATTAATTGAACGATTCCTTCCACCCTTGTCCACTGAGCTCCGTCAGGCACCGTACACATCCAAAAACTGATTTTTTTTGCCTTCCACTGAGGTCCATAGAGCCCCAAGTCCGCTGTGTCATTCGTGTTGTACAAATTGTTTTGATATATAGATTGTCTCTTCAAGTAACAAGACAATTCTCTACTTATATTATAATCTTTCCCTGGAGATTTGCAACAATTTCCTGCTTTTTCTCCTGTGTCGCTTCCGCATAAATATCCATGGTTGTTGTAATATCTGAGTGACCCATGATACTTTGGATCACCTTCAAATTCGACTCATTCTCACACAGTCTTGTGCAGAATGTGTGCCTCAAATGATGAGCTGAAAAATGAGGAATAATGAGTGGTTCTCTATCCTCTTTCTCTGCTATTTCTATTTCATCTTTGTTATATGCAACTCTTGCCCTTTCAATCGCTCGATTAACTGCATTTGGTAAATATACCGTTCCGGTTGCTGTTACAAAAACGAAATTTGAATATCCATCAATCTCTTCTGAGGAAAAGCCAATGCACTTTTGGATCTCATACTCATCCAGAAAAGCATTGAACACTTCATCGATCATCGGAATGGTTCTCCGTCCTGAAATCGTCTTTGGTGTAGAAATATGCTTGACCGATTTTCTGTTTTCATCAGGTCTGTAGATAAAAGTATGATTCACACTGATAATGCGCTTTTCAAAATCCAGGTCATCCCATCGAAGACCGATGCATTCACCAATTCGCATTCCTGTTCCAAGAAGGACCGTTATAATAGGTACCCATCCTTGATATTCCCGATGGGCTTTTAAGTAATCCATAAAAGCTTTCTGCTGTGGAATCGTAAGCGCATGTCTCGGATTATCTTCCCAGATATGGCTCTTTTTGATTTCTGCCATTAATCCGTCTGTCGGATTTTGTCTGAGCAGTCCATCCCTTACAGCCATCTGGAATGCCGGATGCAACTGTGTATGTATACTATCCAGCGTATTTGCTTTCATTTCTTCATCCAGGATAATACGATAATAGAATTTTTTCACATCAGAATATTTGATCTTACCAATCAGTCTTTTTCCAAATGTTGGTCTGACAAAGTGATTATACATATAGAGATAATTCACTTTTGTTGATGGTTTCAAATCATATTTCTGTTCGATAAACCGATCATACAGTTCATTCAGCGTCATCCTGTCAGCCAGCTGCGGATTCAGTCCATCTTCTTTGTCGCGGATGATTTTTCTTTCTTTTGCTCTGAGTTCAACCAATGTTTTTGCGTAAACAGTTCGTCTATTTTTATCTAAATCTGTATAAGAATAAGAATAGCGACCGTCTTTTCTCTGACTCTCACCGGTTCGCAACACATACCCCCGGCTGTCTTTTCTTGATTTTGCCATCCTCTCACCTCACTAATCGTGAGGAGCATCTTAGCTGTGCTTATCCTGTCGGTATAATAGTTCCAATCCTTTCTTAAGCACCTGCCCTTTTGTAAGATCGTACTTTTCAGCATAAGCTTCCAATTGCTTCTGCTCAGCATTGGAGAAACGGATGGTGAAACGATAATTCATGGGATCCTCACTCTTTGGTCTTCCCATCTTTGCCATACTATTTCCTCCTTCCTTACAACACTATTATACTTTATGTCCGACAACAAGTCAACGTGTTTTGCTCCTCATGTATTACATTTTATTTTTTATAATTCATCTCTGAAATTTTCAAGATATTCATCCACAATCTCTGTATTGACCAGAACAACTCTCTTCACATGATAGACTGCTTTCGCATCTTTCGCTAATTCCTGAAATGTATGCAACCCCATAGAATATAATTGTGCCCCTTCCTCATAACGGACAAATTTCTTTCTTCCGACCTGCACCAGCTTTTCCAATTCTGGAATTTCTTTTCTGACTTTAGGCATGAAAAAACCTCCTTCCTTCGTACATAAAAAAATATCTTTCATATATACAAAAGAAGGAGGGTGAAAATACAGCCTCTAATATGAAATTTTTTTTGGCTTTAGAGAAAAATTATGTATTATCGTTCAAATTGTAGCATAGGTACAACATATCTATAATTTTTTGTTTATCCGTCCCTCTAATGCCTAATGATTTTAAATCCACTGTTTCATCAGCTATTTCAGATAAAAATTTTTTCATATCCTCCGCTATTTCCGGGCTGAGAACTTGCCTTGTATTGGCTGTGATTAACTGTGCTAATCGGAACACATCGTTTTTATGTTTCTTTATATTTTTGCTGTCAACCTGCTCTCCATTTAGCTTGCGTTCCTTTAAATCCAGCCACGCTTTCGCCTTAAATGGTATCAAGCAAGTCGGACTTAATACTGGAATGCCATCAACCATCATTTGTCCGGTTTTTAGCAATTCATAATACGCTTCATTTAAAAGGATTGCCGACAAACTGGATATTTCATCATCTATCGGAAGCGGCGTGAGAACTGCATCATCTTCCAATATAATAAAATCTGGATTTCTGGAAAATATCTCTATCATATATGGATATTCTTTGCTTTTCGGAGATGTGAAACGATAAAACTGTGCATTTCCGGTACTTTTATTCAAATGCTCATATCCTGCTTCCTTGACATACTCCCAGAACTGCCTGCCGAACTCCGCTGTTATGGATTCGACAATCAATACAATATCTACATCTTTTGTAGCACGAAACGGTAATTCTTCATTTTCCATAATCAAATCACAAGCTGTCCCGCCGATGATGACATATTGATTTTCAAACCCCTGAAATCTTTCCTTAAATTTTGTAAATCCGTTGACCATTACTCCTGCAACCTTCTTTCCTGCAATTCATCTACTGCTTCTTCAATTCTCTCATCATTTGTATCTCCAAAAGATAAAACAATGGAAATATCGTCAGCACTGTTATCCTCCGAAAATTGTTTCGGGTTGTATGCCCATAATTCAAGTCTGACCTGTTTATCCGGGTCTATCAGTTCATCTGTCAGCAAAGTTTTATCATAATCTTTCTCACTAATTGCATAGGTAACAACTCGGCTGGGATTTAGCATTGTTTTTTCAGAAAGTGCCGTTTCCCCTGCAAAGACCATGTTTTCTGTAACTTGCGCCTTATCTATATATCCTGCTTTGCGGACAGGTGTCGTCAAATATACTTTTGCTTTTTCAAATAATTCATCTCGCTTATATTTTGACTCAATAAACTTGTTGACACCGTCTTTTGCTACAAGAAACAAATCTGTCGCTTCCAACTGCTTTACTGCTCTAGTCAAGGTCATTGCTGTAAATGGAAGCACTTTTCTGGCTTCTGAAATATACAAGCGTTTTTTCTTACTATACAGATAAAACAAAAGCAACTGCTGCGTTGAGTAAACAAACTTACCTGTCAGCTTTGGCGATTCTTTCTCATCTGTAAGCATTGTTCCAATGAAAGGAAGAAAGATCTGCTTATCAGTAATAAACGGTATATTATTTTCTATAAGACTTTTTCTTCGATAATTAGATACTGTCGCAAGTTCAAGGACGACTGGCACATTATCAATTTGCTGTATTTTTGCAATTTGTTTTTTCAATGCCGGAAGTGTGACAAGTTCTTCTATTGGAGCAAGCATTATACAACGTCTATTTCCAATATATGCTGTTTGAAAATCATAACTTCCTGCGATGTAAACAGGCAAAGAATCCTGATGATTCCATGCTTCATATTTTATAGAAATCCCGAATACGCTGGTAAGCATATTTCTCATTCTCCTTTTAACTCATTTTCTTTCATTTTAACTTCGGCAATGTTAAAAGTCAAGTTTTTGAGTTATTTTGATTTTTCTAAAATTCTTTTCTCTCACACCCTGTATTTTCCCCCTCCATCTTTTGTATATGTGAGAGGGTTCGTAGACACAGAGCAAGATCCACCCAGGTATTACCGTATCGCCATTTTATGGCTACGGCATACCTCCGGGTAAGTCTCTTGATGGGGATTCCGATTCCCCATACCCTCGTACAGACATCAAAGATATCTGTTGGCTCTCTATCAAAGATAGTCGCAGCACTTTATATAACCGGAAGGGACAGCCGGTTAAAAAGTGTAATCGCACATCCAAGATGTCTTATCAAAAAGGAAGGAGGACTATGGCACCTAAGAAGAAAGAAAAGAATCTCAAGAGGAGTAACATCATCACGTTAAAATTAACGGATATTGAATTGGCAGTATTAAATGAAGCCTCTGACGTTACAGGACTTTCTCGTTCCGAATATCTGAGAAAACTCCTACTTGAAAAGCAAATCAATCATCAGATTGAAGTTGTTGCAGACATGAACGATCTCAGAAAACTGGTCAGTGAATATGGAAAGATTGGATCGAACCTCAATCAGATCGCCAAGCATTTTAACAGTGGTGGCAGTCAGTCACGTGCTATAGAAAATGAAATCCATCAGTGCATCACCGACTTATTCCTATTGAGAAAAGAGGTACTAAAACTAGCAGGTGGTATGAATGGCAATCGTAAAACACATTAAAAGCAGAAATGCAAATTACTCGGCGGCTATCAATTATCTTCTGTTTGAACATGATGCAAAAACCGGAAAAAAGCTTGTAGATGAATCCGGACGAAGCATCCTGCGAAAAGAGTTTTACATGGATGGACTGAACTGTGATCCGATGTCTTTTGACAAGGAATGTGAACTGACAAATGCTCATTTTCACAAAAATAAGAAACGTGAAGATATCAAAAGTCACCACTACATTATCAGCTACGATCCAGCCGATGTTACAGAAAACGGTCTTACCGGAGAGAGAGCACAGGTAATCAGTTTGGACCTTGCAAAGCAGATGTTTCCCGGATATCAGGCGCTGGTGGTTACTCACACCGATGGCCACAATGAATCTGGAAATATCCATACCCACATCGTTATCAACAGTGTGAGAAAGACTGCAGTGGAAAGGCAGCCTTATATGGATAAACCACATGAGGAAGCCGCCGGTTACAAGCATCGTTCCACTGATAATTTCATGAGCACTTTTAAGAAAACTGTCATGAATCGGTGTCTACAGGAAGGACTTCACCAGATAGATCTTCTTGCTCCGGCCGAGAGAAAAATTACTCAGAAAGAGTATATGACACAGAAACACGGCCAGCAAAAACTGGATGAGATCAATCAGAAAATTATTGAAGATGGTCTCAAACCAACATCCACCGTGTTCCTTACACAGAAAGAATATTTGCGAAATGCGATTAATGAATGTGCTGCCACTTCCAATAGTTTTGATGAATTCCAATCTAAACTTCTGGAACAATTTCAGATCTCTGTGATTGATCATCGGGGTAGATACAGCTATCTTCATCCTGATCGACAGAAGCGGATTACTGAACGTGCACTGGGAACACGATATGGAAAAGAACACCTGGAACAGACCTTCTTACGCAAGGATCCATTGACCATTCTCTACGTCAGATCTCACCTGCGCCTGGTTGTAAATCTCCAGACAAATGTGAAAGCAATGCAGAGCCCGGCTTATGCTCATCGGGTAAAACTTTCTAACCTGCAGCAAATGGCAAATACCATTATCTATATACAGGAACATGGATTTGATACGCAGTCAGATCTGAAAAATACACTGTTTGCATCAAAGCAGGAACTGAAAGAAATGCAGACACTGTTTGCTCAGCATCGGTCCAATCTAAGGACTCTCAACGATCAGATCCACTACACCGGACAGTACTATGCAAACAAGAAAGTTTATTCCCAATTTTCAAATGCAAAGTACAAAGGAAAGTACCGGAAAGAACATGCGAAAGAAATTCAGAAATATGAAGAAGCCAGAGATTGGCTGAGATCATTTTATCAGGATGGAAAGATGACAAGCCTAAAAACTCTGACTTTACAAAAAGAGAAACTGCAACAGCAGATAGCTTCCGAAGAAGAAGCAATAAGCAGCTTGAAAGAAAAATTAAAAGATCTGGATACTGCTGATCAGAATATTGATGCCATTCTTCAGATGCAGATTCCAGAACCAGTGAGATCAAAAACCAAAGATCTCGAACGATAACTATCACAAAACAAAGGAGGAACTATCACATGACACAAGAAGAATTTAATGTTGTATTTGAACTTCAGATGAGAAAGTGTGCCGATATTCTGGCACATAAAAAGAAAGAATATACCGGTGACAATATTGACCGCCTCAGTGCATTCAAGATTGCTGCCGCCTTGTAATGATCACATCACTGACTGACATAGCATGTGCTTTATAATCTGCCGGTGGATTATCGTTGAACATAGCGTAC